>JACAUC010000099.1 GCA_013390945.1 Candidatus Chloroheliaceae bacterium | reverse complement strand
GGGAATAGGAAAATCGGGAATAGGAAATCGGGAATAGGAAATCGGGAATAGGAAAATCGGGAATAGGAAAATCGGGATTAGAAATCCCTCCTACAAGCTGGCCTTTTTGTTATAATAAGGTCAGGAGGAGATAGTGTGGTTTATGAATACAGAAATTGATTTGTCCACCAGCAACCGTAAGACCGAACATATCCGTATCTGTTTGGATGAAGATGTACAGGCGCGAGGTATCAGCGTCGGTTTAGAAAATTATCACTTCATCCACCAAGCTCTACCAGAACTCGACTTAGCCGAGATAGACTTGAGCCAGATTTTTTTCGGGCGCAAGGTGGCCGCCCCTATTCTCATCAGTTCAATGACCGGGGGCGCAGAATGGGCTGCCCGCATCAACCGCAATCTAGCCGAAGCCGCGCAACAACATGGGCTGGCGATGGGTTTGGGAAGCTTGCGAGCCGCCATTGAAAATCCAGAACTGGCCTATAGTTATGAAGTCCGCTCTTACGCCCCTGATATACCAATCTTCGCTAATTTAGGCGCGGTACAGCTAAATTATGGCTATGGACTAGACCAATGTCGTAGGGCTATCGCGATGATTCAGGCCGACGCTTTGATTCTACATCTGAACGCTTTGCAAGAAGCCGTCCAGCCCAACGGAGATACCAACTTCAAGGGTTTGCTGAAGAAAATCGAAGCGGTCTGCCGTGAGCTTGACCGTGAGGGTGTGCCTGTGATAGCCAAAGAGGTAGGCAACGGCTTCTCCAAAGAGACGGCTCGTAAATTACGCGAGGCTGGGGTGCGCGGTTTGGACGTAGCCGGGAGCGGTGGTACAAGTTGGAGCCAAGTAGAGACTTACCGCATCAAAGACCCGCTTAAACGCAGTGCCGCCCAAACTTTTGCTGGTTGGGGCATATCAACCGCCCAAAGCGTCCTATGGGCTAGGGAAGCCGCACCTGATCTTACTATCATTGGTAGTGGTGGCTTGCGTAACGGTCTCGATATAGCCAAAATCATTGCTCTCGGTGCCGATGCCGGAGGCTTGGCTTTACCCTTCCTCAAAGCCGCCGAAATTTCGGCAGAAGCGGTCAGTGCCACGATTGAGCAGCTAGTACGTGAGTTGAGGATTGCAATGTTCTGTATTGGGGCAGAAAATATAAAAGCTTTGCAAAAAACTGAGAATCTGGTAAAAGTTTGATACCAAACTTGGAACTTATTACCGCAACCTCTACTTTACCTGAGTGCTTTTCTGGAGCAACATCGGCAGGAATATTATACTCTGCTACAGGGTATCAGTGAACGAGGAGCTTGGAAAGAGTGGCTTTTATTCTTTTTAGGGGGTCTGGCGGAATCAGCCCGTGATGCCAGTAGCAGAGCAAAGCAGTTGCAGGATTTACAAGTAGAATGGAGAGCGCAATTGCAAGTGGCTGGCGTATCAGGCTTAACCTTGCGTATCCTAGACAGGTTATTTGTTTCACCTGTCATTTCGCCTACCTCTATCCGTCAAGATTTGAAGGTGAGCCATCAAGGAGCCAGTAAAGCCTTGCAACGACTGACCGAACTAGGCATCTTACAGGAGATAACCGACCAGAAGCGTAACAAACTTTACCTTGCTGGTGCAATTGTCAGAATTGTAGCATGAAGTGGTAGTTACATCCGATTTCCCTTATGTAACTTTTGGGGCCAAAAGTTACATAACGGCGTGGCTATGTAACAAGTGTTACATAAGCAAAACTTAGAGCTAAAAACGACTCGTCCAGAACGGGTCATTACATAGGAACTGAAAATGAAAATAGAAACAGTCAAGGGAACCCGCGACTTTTACCCGGATAAAATGCGTTTTCGTAATTGGCTCTTTGATAAATTACGCCAAGTCTCAGAACTTTATGGCTATGAAGAGTTTGATGGGCCGTTTCTGGAATACCTTGATCTTTACGCTGCCAAATCAGGCGAAGAATTGGTAAACGAGCAGACCTATATCTTGGAGAGCCGAGGCGGAGAGAAATTAGCTATCCGGCCTGAAATGACTCCTACGTTAGCCCGCATGGTAGCCGCCAAACAAAACGAGCTACGCAAGCCGATTCGTTGGTTTACTATTCCTAATATTTGGCGCTACGAACAGCCACAAAGAGGTCGCAAACGCGAGTTTTACCAATGGAATGTGGATATTCTGGGCGTAGAAAGTATGGATGCCGATGCCGAAGTGGTAGCCGTAACGGTAGACGTTCTAAAAGCACTTGGCCTAGAAAAGGGCGAGTTTGTGGTGCGAATCAACAATCGCTATTACTTGGAAGAGTTGCTCAAGAGCCTTAATCTTGATCTAAGCCTTGAACCTGCGATCTATCGAGAGATAGACCGAATCGAAAAACTCAAGCCAGAGGTTTTTCGGGCCAATCTGGAGCAAGCCGGATTAGATACCGCTACCGTTGAAAAGTTGGAAACCGCTTTACGCAATCGCAATTTTGGCGACTTCAAGCCCCTGCGCGACTTGTGGGAACGGCTAGAGCAGTACGGTATTGCGGAGTATGTTGAGTTTGACCCTAGTATCGTGCGCGGTCTGCTCTACTACACTGGGACGGTCTTTGAGGTTTGGGATCCGACCAAACGGTTCCGCCGGGCGATTATGGGAGGCGGGCGCTACGATAATCTGATAACGGCGTTAGGCGGTCAACCCTTACCGGGAGTGGGCATTGCCTGTAGCGATGTCACGTTGGAAGAGATGCTGGAGCAGTTGGGCAGGCTACCAAAATTAGCCCGAACTCTCGATGCTTTTGTGGTACACTACTCACCCGCTGAACGACCCACCGCTATTAAAGTAGCCTCCCAATTGCGAAATGGAGGACTAACCACCGAACTAAGTTTGTCCGATCTTTCGTTGGACAAACAATTGAAAGCGGCCTCAAATAGTGGCGCTCATTTTGCCATAATTGTTGCGCCTGCCGAATTGGAACGCGGAGAAGTAAACGTCAAAAATTTGCAGACCCGCCAGCAGCAGACCGTTCGAGTGGAAGAACTGGCTACAATTTTAAAAGGGCAGTTATAGTGGAACTACTGAGGCAAACCGCGCTGGAATTACTCGGCTTGGAACTAAGTGTCGCACAACTTGAGCTATTCCAGCGATATTATGTCGCTTTAACCGCCCGAAACAAAGAGATAAACCTGACTTCCATTATCGAATACGAGGCTGTGCAAATCCGCCACTTCCTCGATTCGTTAACCTTGGCCTCACCCCGGCTAAGGGGCGATTCCCCGGCTAAACCGTTCGATCTAGCCGGGGCCGCTTTGGTTGATATTGGGGCGGGAGCGGGTTTCCCTGGAATACCCCTCAAAATTCTTTATCCCGATCTGCGGCTTACTCTAGTGGAGTCGGTTGGGAAAAAGGCCAATTTCCTAACCGAAGTAGCCGTCGGTTTAAAACTGGAAAATGTGACCGTACTAACCAACCGGGCCGAAGAGGTGGGACAAATGGCGGAACATCGGGAAAAATATGCTCTTGCCACTGGAAGGGCCGTCTCAGCCTTGGCAGTTTTGGCCGAATATTGCCTGCCCTTGGTGCGTGTGGGCGGTCTTTTTATTGCACCTAAAAAAGGTAATCTAGCCTCCGAAATCGAGGCGGCTCAGAAAGCTATCGCGGTCTTAGGGGGAGAATTGCGTCCTAGTCCAGCCTTTAGCTTACCCACCGAAGCAGAAGGCGAGGAACGACATTTGGTAGTGGTAGAAAAAGTAAAGCTATCCCCTCCAGAATATCCTCGTCGGGTAGGGCTTCCGGCTAAACGACCGCTACGTTTCTAAGCCGAATTAACCTTACTATTCGCATAAAAACCACTTTTATGATAAATTGTAGCAAGGTTTATTCGGTAGCATAATTCCTACCCATATTGTCAACTAGTTGCCCCAACCCTTGAAGGGGTAAGGTTTCCACGTGCCAACAATGTGAGTAGGTTGGTTAACAACGACGTTCACGTTCAATGTTCAAAGGTAGAGTATGAGATAGGTTCCAACCCTTGACCACCCTTGAAGGTTAGAACATCTCGGATGAACAGGATAATGCCGCTACTACTTTATCAAATAGCTATAACCATCGCGCTGCTTTGGATGTTTTTGACCTTGATTTTAAATGCGATACGTTTCCGACCGCTGGGTTATTATGGCTTTAAATGGCGAGTTAGCTCACCGACAGGGAGTAATTTGCCACTGGTTTCAGTGCTAGTTCCGGCCCGTAATGAGGCGGCCAATATTGCACGTTGTGTCCGTTCTTTACTAGCCCAAAACTATCCTAACTTTGAATTGATTATACTGGACGATAGTTCGCAGGATAGTACCGGGGCAATTGTGGAAATGTTGGCTAATCCCAGTGATGACCCGGCTCATCGGCTACGCTTGATGCGAGGTGCCCCCTTACCCGACGGTTGGCTGGGTAAAAATTTTGCCTGCCATCAACTCTACCAAGTTGCTCAGGGCGAATTGCTGCTCTTTACCGATGCTGACACTACCCATTCGGTGGGTTCCCTTTCTAAGGCCATCACCGCCCTAGATTATGAGAGGGCCGATTTTTTGAGCCTCTTCCCGCACCAACAGACCGTTTCACTACCCGAACGACTGATTGTGCCGTTGGTACAATTCTTTGTCAGTAGCCTACTTCCAGTCTGGTTGATTGGCCGAAGCCACCATCCTAGTCTCTGTGCTGCAAATGGTCAGTTTATGCTCTTCCGCCGGGGGGCCTACGAGGAGATTGGTGGTCATGCAGCGGTGCGAAATATGGTACTGGAGGATATGTTGTTGGCCCGTAGGATCAAGCAAGCGGGCCTAAAACAAGTCTTGCCAGATGGCAGTGACCTTGTACAGTGCCGGATGTATCGAAGTGGTAGTGATCTCTGGCGCGGTTTTAGCAAGAACCTCTTTGCCTTCTTCAATTTTTCATTGCGCTGGTTCTGGATTTTTATGGGTCTCAACCTATTAGCCTTTGTTGGACCTTACTTGTGGCTTTTGCTAGGCTGGATAACCGGGCAAGCGCGAAGCTTGGAGTGGTTTTGGTTGCCACTGAGCCAGATGGGGTTAGCTTGGATGCTTAGAATCTTATTGGCTTTCCGTTTTGGCTATCGTCCCCTAGATGCCTTTTTGCAACCGATTTCAATTATTTACCTACTAACCATTGGCCTCAACTCGATAAAATGGAGTCGGCGGGGTGGAGAGTGGAAAGGGCGTAAATATTTTCCGATGTCTAGGCACTAAAAACTCAACTTGACAAGCCTCTTTTAGAATGGGAAAATGAGGTAAACTTGTAGATTTGATTGAATATTTTTTTGGATAGCCCGATAGCTCAGGGTTTAACCCCAAGAGGAGGAATTACCATAGCCAGCCCGATTAGTGCCGAAGAGCTACTGCTTTCGGTCGTTATTCCAGTTTACAATGAGAAAGAGACCATTCAGGAGATTATTGAGCGTGTTTGCGCCGTACCACTCCGTAAAGAGATTCTCATTACCGATGATTGCTCCACTGATGGAACTTGTGAAATTATGAAGCAGTTGGAGCAAAAATACGCCAGCCAAGCTGATCCCATGAATAAGCTCTATTTCTTCTATCATCCAATCAACAAAGGTAAAGGAGGGGCGCTTCAAACTGGCTTCCAGCATATTTCGCCTGAATCTAATATTGTGATTATTCAAGATGCCGATTTGGAGTATAACCCCCAAGACTACAATGGCATCATTAAGCCGATTGTGGATGGACGGGCAGATGTAGTCTTTGGGTCGCGCTTTCTAGGTCCACACCGGGCCTTCCTGTTCTGGCACTATATTGCTAATAAAAGCCTGACCCTGCTAACCAATATTCTTTATGATACCATCCTGACCGATATGGAAACTTGTTACAAGGCTTTTCGTTCAGAGATTATCCGAACTACCCGGCTACGTGCCAGCCGTTTTGATTTTGAACCGGAAATAACCGCGAAAGTGCTAAAAAAGAAATATAAAGTCTACGAAGTACCAATAGATTACAGTGGTCGTGATTACCACGAGGGTAAGAAGATTGGACTGCGCGATGCCTTTGAAGCCCTCTTTGCACTAATTCGCTACCGCTTTTCAGATTAGGGTCTCGTTAAAAACAGTGCAGTGTGGCCTGTTTCGATAGCCTGACTACCGCCCTCTTTGGTTGAAAGCGGAGTTAGGCTTTTTGCTACGTAACGAGCAGTTCAAAAATATTAAATGGAGATTTAATTCTTTTATGATTGTTATGAAATTTGGGGGAACCTCGGTTGGTAGCGCCGAACGTTATCAGAGTGTCGCCAAACTGGTGGGAGGTTATCGTGAGAAACAGCCCGTCGTAGTGGTCAGTGCTATGTCTGGCACGACCGACTGGCTACTTAACACGGCCCGAACAGTGTCAGAGGGTGGCCGAAATTTACCAGAGCCTATTAACGCCGAACGCTTAATCGCCGAATTTCGTTCCCGCTATAAAAAAGTAGTCGAGGAGACCATCACCTCGCCCGAAATTCGCAGCCGTACTTTTTCGGCGGTGGCAGCGCAGTTGCACCACCTCTTGCGCCTGCTGACCGGCATTGAAATGCTAGGTGAACTAAGCCCCCGTTCGCTTGATGCGGTGGCCGCCTTTGGCGAAAAATTGTCCAGTAAAATTGCCGCCGCCGCTTTGCAGGACGCAGGTTTCCAAGCCGAAGCGATTAGTACTGAGGAATTGATTGTTACCGATGCCGCCTTTAATAAGGCTGTGCCGCTTATGGGGCCAACTAGGGCTAAGTGCCGCGCCCGGCTACTGCCACTACTCGAAAAAGGGGTAATTCCGGTTGTAACGGGTTTTATCGGGGCGACCGAAGAGGGCATTACAACTACTTTGGGGCGTGGCGGGAGTGATTATAGTGCCAGCATTATTGGAGCCGCTCTTGACAGTGAAGAAATTTGGATTTGGACGGATGTGGATGGGGTAATGAGTGCTGACCCACGTTTGGTAGTACAGGCTCGCTCCCTCCGCCGTATCAGCTATGCCGAAGCGGGCGAATTGAGCCATTTTGGAGCCAAGGTGATTCATCCTCTTACGGTTTTACCAGCCGTAGAAAAGGGTATTCCACTTTACATAAAAAATACCTTTAACCCGGAATTTCCAGGTACCCGGATTGATGGTAGCGATCAGACCGCCGGGGGGTTGGTCAAAGCTGTAGCCAGTACCAAAAACCTAGCACTAGTGACAGTGGCGGGTAGTAGCGTTTTGGCGGTGCCGGGGATTGCCGCCCGGGTCTTTGCCATTGTCAGTGACCAAAAGGTAAACGTTTATATGATTAGTCACGCCAGTAGCGGTCATGATCTCTGCTTTGTAGTAGAGAATAAGGCGGCGCAACCCTTGGTACAATCGCTACTCAAGGAGTTTGAGCGCGAATTGGCTCGTAAGGAGATCGAATCCATTACGGCGGATAGTCAGGTAACTATTATTGCGGTGGTTGGGGCCGGGATGCGCGGAACACCTGGTGTAGCAGGACGACTTTTTAGCACATTGGGTCGGCATGGAATCAATATTATCGCTATCGCCCAAGGTTCTAGCGAGTTGAATATCAGCCTGATTGTAGCCGCCGATGACGAGAAGGCGGCAGTACAGACTATTCACAACGAGTTCTTATCTTTGGTGGGCCTAAGCAAAAGTGTACGCCATCACGTAGAAAGTTGGACTAGGTGATCTAAGGCAATCGGCTCCCGGTTGTTAGTCAAAGATAGGAGAAGAAATTCTGAGCAAGCAATACATAAACTGGTCGGATATTGAACGGATGGTAGGGCAGCTGCTGACGCAGCTAACTACTCCTTATGATAATATCTTGGTGATAACCCGAGGTGGCATGGTTCCGGCCTGTCTCATCAGCGAAAAGACCCATATCCGCAATATTCTGGTCGCAGCAGTGATGTTCTACGAGGGAGAGGTGCGGCAATCCGAGCCAGTCTTTCTCCAGTTTCCCCAAGACAATCAGATTCAAAATCGGCGGGTGCTGGTGGTGGACGATGTGTGGGACACAGGTACAACGGTGATGGCGGTACGTGACCGACTAATACAGGGTGGTGCAACAGTGGCGGATATAGCGGTGCTACACTTCAAACCTAAAAAGAGCCTCTACCCACCTAATATCCGGCCTGACTTTTTCGCCGAAGAGACCGATGCTTGGATTGTCTATCCTTGGGATCCGGAGCGCGAGCTTCAGGGAGGTTGACGAGGTGAAAGTGAGTGCGGTGGTATTGGCTGCTGGTGCGGCCCTTCGCTTTGGTCGCCCAAAGCAGTTGGAACGTTGGCCCACTTCTGCTAGTCCCACTTTAGTAGAGCGGGTGGTGCATTTGGCCGCCGAAAGTGGTGTAAGCGAGGTGCTAGTGGTCACAGGCAACCGGGCTGAAGAGGTGACCGCGCTTTTCGGCGATGCTAGGGCTTCTACCGTGCCAGTGAGTACCATCTATAATCCGCGCTGGCAGGAGGGGCAGGGTTTCTCGGTGGCAGTGGGCATTAAAGCTTTAGCACCAAGGAGCGCAGCGGCCCTCTTCTTTCTTTCCGATCAGCCACGCCTAAAATTGGCTTCCGCCCAAGCACTCGTACAGCACTTTACTCAGGCCGGGCCGGAACGAGAAATAGCTATTCTCATACCGACTTATCATGGGCGGCGGGGCAACCCGGTACTTTTTGGACGACACTATTTTGCGGCTTTGGCTATTTTGGAGGGTGATGTTGGTGGGCGAGTGGTGGTCAAATCCCATCCCCAAGCAGTGCAGGAGGTGGAGGTAGATGACCCCGCTATCCTAGAAGATGTAGATACACTAGAGGAGTTGGTGGCTTTACAATAAGGCTACAAGCTTGAAGCCTCTATTCACCGGGCGACTATAATTCGCCCGATTGCCCGATTGATTCTTATGCCAAAGTAGCAAATTTAGGTTATAATAGAAATGGCTTATACCCGGTTTTTGTGAGGAAGGGTTATTTCGGAAATCTTATGCCGAATAACCAAGGGGTGTGCTTTTGTCGAGGCGTTACAATTATACCGTCAGTTATAGCAGTAGTTTTCGAAAACGGCGAAACCGGGCAAGATGGCGTTTAGTTCTTGTCTCTTTTGGTTTACTGCTGGCTCTTATAGTTGGAGCAGTTATGCTGCTAGGTTCTTGGCCGCAAAGCCTAGGCAAGGCTTCGTTTGCCGCTTTTCCAGATGGCTCGGTGCTGAATAAAAATAACCCTTCCTCGAATCAGGCCGAATCTCTAGCAAACTTACCACCCATTTCCCCGGTGGCTTTGACCTCTCAAAAGTGGAATTGGCCGATTAATGTCTATAGCCCAGAAGCCTTTAAACGGGTTTGGCAATATAATGATAGCCCAGTTCAGGCTAGGCAGGTCGCTCGAAGTTGGGCCTATGGTTCCACTCCTTTCGCTAGTTTCTTGGAGCAATATAAAGATACGCCACAGGGTTTACGTCTAGTGCAGTATTGGGATAAAACTCGTCTGGAGATTACCGATCCCTCCACACCCTCTGACGCACCCGACTATGTTACACCGGGTTTGCTGGTCAAAGAGCTAATGAGCGGCCAAATGCAAATCGGCGAAAAGAGCTATATGTCGCTTGGCCCGGCGATGCTTCCGCTGGTCTCTGATCTTCAAAATTCATCCAATTCTACCCTAACCTATGCTATGCTGGCCCAAGTTGCCTCCTTGAAAAATAATAATCGGGTAGAGGCACAACTTGAGTCAACCGTCACAGCCACCCTAGATAAAAATGGTAGCACCTTGAAAGACCCCAACCTCGCTCATTATCAAATCAAGAATAGCTACTATAGTCCAGAATTGGGCCACAACGTCCCTAATGTTTTTTGGGACTTTCTCAATAGCAATGGTACGGCTTTTGTGGATGGTAAGTATCAGGTTGCCCGACTTTACGACTGGCAAGCGGTGGCAGGTTTACCCCTAACCGAGGCTTATTGGACGAGAGCCCTTGTTAATGGTAAGAGTCAGGATGTACTGATACAGGCTTTTGAACGGCGGGTATTACTTTATACCCCGGCCAACGATCCTGGCTTTCAGGTGGAATGGGGTAATGTCGGTCAACACTATTTTCGCTGGCGCTATCCTGATGTTGATTTTGCCAGCCTTAAATCTAGCTTAGCCTCCACTTCTTCTCCCAACTTGCCCAGCGGTGTTAACGCTGCTTCCTCTGGAACAAAGCTAACCGATACTTTGGAAATTCGGTTGGTGGTGGGTAATGCAAGCTTAGCCCGTACTCTTACCATCCAGAATGGACGGGTTACTCATAGCGGTTTGGTTAATCGTCAGACTAGGCAAGCCTACGCCAATGCCGATGGTATGGGTGTGAACGGTGGCTTTCTGCTCAAGCTAGATGGTTCGAGCGGTGTAACGGAGACGATTACGGGCGATCAGTTTACGATTACGGGCTTTAGTATGCTAACTACCAGCGAGAACGAATCTCAACTGGTTTTGAATGGCTCGGTTCTCTTTCGGGGCCAAACGTTGAACGCAAAATTTTACTGGAAGGCTATTTTCGGGCGCAATTATATCGAGAAATGGGTAGCCATCGAGCCTCAACCCACCTTAGCCGGGTGGCGGATTCGTTTTGCCACTATTGAGGATTTGCCCTTAAACGAGGGACTAAGGGCTGCTCCACTCACACCTGAACAAGACAAGCTACCCCTTCTTATTCCAACCCAGCGTAATCTTAATGTCCCTGGTGGCGCAATTTTTACTCATGTGATGGTGCAAGACAACCAGAGCGAAGGGTTTTACTTTTTTTCGGCTACTCCGTTGGGTGGAGAGTATGCGCTGGATAAGCGGGTGGTTATCTTCCAAGAAGAGTATCAGGACTTGAAGGATGGTTTTAACAGTGGTAAAGCTATTTTGGGTAGTTACACCGGGGTGGTAGATTTGGGTTTCAAGCGTTACACCGAGTATCTCCAAAATTACTACAGTCAGATGTCAGGTAAACGCCAGCCAGTCTGGTATCACTCGTGGTATCCCTTCACCAATGAGATAAATCAGGATGTGTTGCTGAGTCAGCTTGAAATAATGAAGACCATGGGTATCTACGATGTACTTCACATTGATGCTGGTTGGGAGGGCTCTTATCCACTGGAGATTGATTCTAAAAAATTCCCACAGGGCTTCAATCCGCTCATAGATAAAGCCGCTACTGGTAATCCTAAAATTGGGCTGGGTATTTGGATAAACCCTTTCTCCGATAGCTATGGGCAATATGTGAACTACGCCGGAATGCACCGCGATCACCCAGAATGGCATGTACCAGGTCTGCAACGCCGTGACCCTAAAAATAATTATGAGACTGGACCCTTTGCCATTAACTCAGATTACTATTTCTATGTGCGCGAAAAGTTGCTCACTTTGGTTAAGACCTACAACATCAAGGCAATTTATTGGGATGGTGCCGATTGGAATATACCCGATGCTAGTGCCCCCGGTTTGACCGAAGCACAGCGCAATATAGCGCGGGTGCAAGGTCTCAAGCGGTTGATGGACTTGATGAATGAGATTCATAAAATTGCCCCCGATATTATTGTGGTTTCTTGGAACTCCACCGCCGATGTTCACTTGCTTGGTTCGGTGGAGCAGTTGCAGCTTTCCGACGTGTGGGCTTTACCCCTTGGCGAAAGTGAACTCTTCCGTGAGCAACAGTTTTATGCTTCTACTTACCACTTGCCCTACTACTCGATTTGGGGAGATTGGTATGCTATCAGTTACAAGGAGAACAAAGACGAAAACCTAAAACAGCCCGTAGACCTACTCAAATATGCGGAGACAAGGATGGTTGGTGTGGGCGGTATAGTGGCAGGAGCCAGCCTTGATTTGACTAAGACCCCGGCAGAGCTGTTAAACCACCTTAAAAAGCTTTATACTTGGCGCAAAAATTTTGAGCAATATTTCACGGTCTATCAACATGTTCTGGAGATACCAGAACGCAACAAACTTCAAGTTACAGGCGAAGCCCATATTGTCAAGGGTGCCGGTTTTATCCTGCTCGACAACCCTACCACTACCTCTTTGCCAGTAATTCTGCCACTTTCTCTACCCGAACTCGAACTTGATCCCTCCAAACTCTACAGTCTCTACGATTGGAGCAATCTTGAAACGGCTACACTATTAGGCAAAGCTCGCCCAGGTGAGGGTTTCCCCATTACCGTCCCTCCCCGTAGCGTCTATATTATCGGTATCAATCTTCCTAGCTTTGCTGCTGCCACCACTTCCGGGCAGTAGCCGCTTAACCTATCGCAAAAACAACCACTCGTCTCTGGTTTCCGATAGCAAAGTTCTTGCCATCGGGACTAGCACCCATTGCCCGCAAGCGAAGACTCTCCTTCTCATTGGAAATATGACTTTTCTGTTGGTACGTGAAATTTTCACAAATCTGCACAGCCTCCTCTCCCAAGAGATTGGATACTACTAAGGCTTTGGAATTAGGGGACTCCAGTAGTCGGTTTTTAGCCAATAGCCGAATATTTATAAACTCGGTTACTTTTTCACATTGGCTATATTTCCAAGTTACCTCCTCTAGGTCAGCAGATTCCAAATCGTAACACCGATGCGCTACCCGTAAAAGCCTGCCGTCTTGACTGAAGCTGTAATTGGCCTCAATTTCGTTGGGCCTTTCCGATTTCAATCGTTTTTTGGCAACCACTCCTCCGGTATTTAAATCCCACACGCTAATCTCAAATCCTGAGCCGGGCTGAGCGGCGACCAGAGCAAAATGCTCCCCATCCGGCAGAAAGCGCACTCTCGCATTATTATATTTTACCAAGGGTGTATTCAGCCGCCGGAGCAATTCGCCGCTTTCAACCTCCCATAACCCTAGCTGATAGTATTCGTAGGAACTGTTATGTAGCGGTGCGCCCACTAGCCGTTTTCCGTCAGGGCTTAAATCCATACAGTGATCGAAATAACACTCACGGAGTGGCTCTACGTCTCCTTCGGGTTTGAAGCGGTGCTGCGGTAAGACTTCACTATTTTTATCCAGATTCCAGATTTTGGCCCCATCCCCCATTAGCCAATGGGTATTACCGATAAATCTCAAAAAGCTGTTGCCATTAAGCGGTGGACGATATAATTTGCCCGATGGTAATTCCCAGGCAAACGCTTGCTCCCCTTCCTGCCTGCCACTCAGGGCCACATACTTGCTATCTTGGCTAAAAACCAGTGACCAATTCAAATAAGCCGCTTTGAAAGGTTCGATTAGAGGGTTAAGTTCCAACTCCACTTGGCTTGTTATTTTTCCAACTTCTCCAGTAAAATTATTAATCACCGTTGGAGGGTTTGTATTCTTAGCCACCACCCCGGCCCAGCCACCTTTAAGAGCAAAGGGATTGGCAACTGGTCGAATCCAGTAAGTGGGTGGCTTTAAGTCAAACGGTTTCCCCAGAGCAGCCATCACCTCTGCCTGAACCTGATAATCCACCACCCCGGCTGCACCAGTCAAGAATATAGGTACAAAATTCTTCTTAAAGTCTTCAAAATCCTTCGGTACCTTAAAGTTACGATCAAATAGCTCCAAATCGGGGAGTCCTTTCTTTAAGTAACCTGAATAACTTAACAAATCGGATTTCAAGTCAGGAGTGCAATTCCCCTTCAAGAAATTATACATATACTTGTTGCCCTTGTTACCAGAGGCTTCGTCTATCCCAACCATAAGTTCGTGATGTCGCCCACTCACCATCCGCACCTCTAGCGTTCCGGGTAGCGGATTCAGGGGAAAACTAGTGGTAACATCATCATTACAGGCATAAATCTCGATGCCAGGATGGCTTAGCACTCGCTTTTTTGTTTCCGGGTCGCCTGCCATGCGGTCAGCCGAAGCGTAGATAGCTTGAGTGTACTCACTTCCTATCGCCAGTTCAAAAGTTTTTTCCGCTTGGATTTGTTTTGACACCAGCCCGGCGATCTTTAGCAAAGGACCGTTGCGCCGGGAAATAGTTGCCGCTTCTGCCAGAAACGCTCCTCCATGGGCAGAGGCAGTAAGAGCGTACTTATCCACAAATTTATCTAGGGTGTCGTCCAATAAAACTTGACCTTCTGTATAACGGTCTTTGAGCAACAAAAAGCCTGCCGTTATCGCCGAACCTTGACTATTGCTCAGCAAGTTAATTCGTCTGTGCGGGTGTTGAGCAAGGATACTCTTCAATTGCAGGGCATAAGCTTTGGCATCGGCGAGTAAGGAGGTCTCAAAGTTGTCATCTACACTGAATATCCACCTTTTTACCTGAACTTTCTCTTGTAGCTCGTTTTTGTAGCTCAACAACTTCTGATAATCTTTGACAAACCACTCTTTCAACTTCCTTTGCAAGAGGCCGAAGTTATCTACTATATTCAACTCCTTGTCTAGTTCTAGGATTATTTTGAAATCACCCACAAAACGTCCTTCTGGCCCCATTATCTGAGCAAGTTGCAAGGGGGTACTATGGAGGTAGTTGAAAATGTAAATGTCTTCAAGGGCATAGCCAAGTTTGTAGGCCGTGCCATAGGCTTCGCGCACGGCACTCTGCCAATCGCTGGCGTAGCCAGAGGTAAATAACACCAGATTGCCATCAGGGGGTTCGGCAAAACGGTTGTTACCGAATTGTATTGGAGGACAGGTATAGTCGGTCAAATACTCCTCGCCATAAGTAATATAATTAACCAACACATTATATTCGGCGGTTAGGGCGTGAAAGCCCTCGCCTTTTCTGGCTGCTTTAAGATCGTGGAGGTGTTGGGCCAGCAATAGCAGATAAGCGATGTCCGCTTGGTCTAAAAAGTGGCTAAAAGCCTCGGTGGGATTAAAGCTAAGCTCAAGTCCTTTATGCTTATTCCACTCCTCTTGGTAGCTAAATTCAAACGAATTGATGGTTTCATCTAACCTTTCAAAGTAAAGGTGTTGGGCTGTCGCCAATCGTTCTTCTACGGTAGTACCAGCCTGCTCCACCCAAGAGACCACCTCTTCGATACCTAGAAGACCCTGCGCCTGATAGATTTTTTTATCTTTCACCAGTCGTGATCGAGGAGTTCTGTAATTGGTAAGTTTACTATTACCCTCTTCCCTCGAGATTGACATACGCCATTACTCCTCTGAAATATATCTGCGTCCGGTTACGATTGGCAGACTATTCTTATCCAAACTCTAAAAACCTACACTAGTGAGAGTGGTTGTTCCTTTCAGTTCTTCTCTTTTGGTGTTAGGCCCAGTTCTTTTCAGTCCACTTTAACCAGTTGGCTAAGTGTCACCTCCTAACTTTTGCGCTGTAGCTTGTGGATCAACCGTTGTTCAGCACGTTTGCTTGCTGTCACCTCCGTTTGGTACTAGCTTTTTGTAAGCTTCTTTTTTCTTTAAGACCTAGTAAGAGTTGGTGCAACTAACTCAGGACTTTATCGGCGGGTATTGCTGCTGGCGTGTGTTAAGAGGAATGGCTGATCCCTCTATTTTAGGAGGATAAAACTAATTCTTGAAGGGGTGGCATGATCTTCGTTAGGGAGGTGTTTCGTTGGCGCACTTCCTCCCGTAATTCATTGATAACTCTTAAATTACCTTGCTCATCTAAAAAATACCAATGATCCCAACCATTACAGGCGGGTAGTCCGGCCACTTTTGCGCCTACACTATGAATTGAACCCACTAGCTCGCCGCTTTTAAGGGAGCCATCCGCCCTTACTACCGCCACATGAGTGTTTGCTGTGCCATCCGCTGCCAATTTTATCGCCGCACTTCGGTTAGGGCGGGCATAATAGAGGCTAGTACCCACTTTTATTAGCCCTTGCTCAATTAAGCTACCAAAGGCTATTCTAGGAGCAGACCTTCGATTCTCAAAAATAAAGGTCTCTTCTGAAAAAAGAGGCGGTTCGATGCGCTCAATTCTATGTTGGGCTACTTTAATATAGCTCTGGTCACGTTCAATGCCGATCCAATGGCGATGTAATTTTTTAGCGACTGCACCCGTGGTACCTGAACCAAAGAAGGGGTCTAGCACTAGATCACCTAGGTTAGAACTGGAAAGAATCACGCGATAGAGCAGGGCTTCGGGTTTTTGGGTAGGATGAGCCTTTTCACCGTCTAACTTGAGCCGTTCTGACCCGCTACAGGTGGATAGTTCCCAATCACTCCGCATCTGTTTATCTTCGTTTAGGCTCTTCATCAAATGATGATTAAAAGTATACTTCTTCTGTTCTTTGCTCTTCTTGCACCATAAAAGTGTTTCATGGGCATTGGTGAAGCGCACTCCTCGGAAATTGGGCGTGGGATTTGTTTTGATCCAAAGTATATCATTCAAGATCCAATAGCCTAAATCCATCATAATAGCACCTACCCGATAGATATTGTGATAACTACCGATTACCCAAATAGTGCCATTATCTTTAAGCACCCGGCGACATTCGGTTAACCAAGCGCGGGTGAATCTATCATAAGCCGCGAAATCTTCAAATTGATCCCACTCATCATCCACCGCATCCACGAGGGTCATATTTGGTCGCCATAATTCTTGCTGCAATTGAAGATTGTAAGGAGGATCGGCGAAGATCAGGTCAATACTTTTTTCAGGCAGTGATTTTAATACTTCAATAGAATCACCTTGCAAGATAACGTCAATATCCATTAGATATACCTCCTTAGCTACCCATAGGTTGTAGGTGTAAACCCTTTTTAATCATTATCATTTCGGGTAGAGAGCTTAGCTTCTATCATCTTACGTATATCGGGCATATCCAACATTTTATCAAGAAAATAATTTAAGTTATCTTTCTCATCAGCTTTACGGGCTTCAACAATTTCAGCATAATTAACTTCAATCATACTACATAGCTCACGACCCGTTAAAGCATGTTCATTATCAAAACGACTTTTAGTTCCTATCTTAATCTGCTCACGAGTGGAAACATAAAAGGAACTAAGCGCATAAGAGACCTTTATGCCCAAAATTCTACTATAATGTTGTGCTAAAAAGCCTAAACTCTCTTTTTCTCCGTCACTTTTTTTTGTATCAAAAGTGTCGCCTTCTTTAATTTCTACTACAATACCATTTGCTTTAGAAGGCCAAACAATTAGAAAATCACCTTTTTTCTTTTCAATAGTAGGTAAGTCGTAAAGCAGTAGAAGTGGTTGAGAAAGCTTCGATAAGTTAGGAATACGCTCCACAAAATCATTGTATTTTAATGAATGTGGACTTTTACTCACCAAAATCTTTTCTAGCTCCGTACCAGCACTAATGACACAGGCTTGTGTTTTGCTAAAAAGCAATCCTAACTCTGGATGACCAAAGACGCGAGCATAGCCTGATAGCTCATCCTTACGCCCTAATCGCTCTCTAATTTTTGCCAAAACAAAAACCTCCTAAGAAAATGCTAAATAACGAAAATCTTACACTTCTTGATTATACCAGTCTGAGCAGATTATAACAAACTGCGTTGCTAGAAGATCATGAGGATTTCGATTGCCCTTGGTCAGATGCTAAGAAGTTGCGAAAGCAACCTCAAGTGGTTATCATGAAAGCCACCACGAAAGATAAGGAAACGGAGGATGCTTGTGGCTTGGTTACGCAATTTGCTGAAGCTCAACTATTACTGGCGCATTATTCTCTGGCAGGCTATCAAAATTGTATTCTATTCGACGGTCGGTTTTAGCTTGACAGTGGTCTCCCTGACTTACGCTTTGTTGGCTCTTCAATCGTTTGTCCGTAAGCGTCGCCGCTTCAAATTTCCCCATCGCCCCTTGGCTCCGGTAGAGGTGGAGGGTCATCGCCTTCAAATCTTCAACTACGGTCAACGCACCTATCAGGATATGTTGGACGAGATAGATCAAGCCCAAGAGACTATTCTACTCGAAACCTTTATCTTGAAAGGTGATGAAGTGGGCCGCCGTTTTAAGCGCAAACTAATCGAAAAAGCCCAACAAGGCGTTAGAGTCTGTATTGCTTTTGACGGCTTTGGCAGTTTGTTGATGCCCCTCGGTTTCAGGCGTTGGCCGCCTGAAGTAGAGGTCAGCGTCTTTGGGCCGATTCATTCCTATCTCAACTTCTTGCAAATCCATACCTACATTCGCAACCACCGCAAGATTCTGGTGATTGATGGTCGTACCGCTTATGTCGGTGGTATGAATATCGGGCGCGAGTATGCCCGCACTTGGCGCGATACTCACCTACGGATTGATGGCGTTACCGCTCAAGAAGTAGCCCTAGCCTTTGCCGGAATGTGGAATAAGCGTAACCAGAAGGGAGACCGCCGTTTGCGTCTGCCTTACAAACCGCTCTATGAAGATAGTCCTTCTATTTACCTGCACGAAAGCCGCCCCTCCTCGGTCTTTGGCCCGGTTACGATTCGGGGAACATATTTACAAGCATTCCAAAACGCCCAAAGATATATCAAATTGACCACGCCCTATTTCTTGCCCGATCACTTAATGGAGAAAGAATTGCTGGCGGCTTTGGAGCGTGGGGTACGAGTTGATTTGATTGTACCTCAAAAATCGAACCATAGCCTTGTAGACCTATTGGCTCGCCCGGTCTACAACCGCTTGATTAAGGCTGGAGCGCAGATCTGGCTTTACCAACATACCGTGATTCATTCCAAGACGGCTACAATTGATGGCTGTTGGAGTACGATTGGCAGTGCCAACTTGGATGGGCGCAGTCTGATTAATTACGAAATAAATATTTTTATTGAGAATGAAACGTTTGCTCAAAGAATGGAAGAGATGTTTGACGATGACCAGATTAACTGTTGCTTGGCTTCCTACAACTATTTTGCAAACCCTTCGCTCAAGCAAACTCTGCTCGAAAAAATGGCCTACCCTTTACGGCCCTTTATATGAATGAGGAAAGTTATGAGTTATCTGTAGGATACTGCTCTGCCCCTTGAGGTGTTAGGCAAGGTTCAAAATCGGGAACCTTCGCTTTACAATTCGGGTAGTCCAACC
>JACAUC010000098.1 GCA_013390945.1 Candidatus Chloroheliaceae bacterium | reverse complement strand
AACCCTAGCACAATTGGATGATCTCACGGTTAATTGGTTGAACTTTTCCACTAGTACTGACCTTGAACGCTGGCTACAATTGCAAAAAGAAGACATCACAGCCAACAATAGATTACACGAATGATTTAAGCGGACGGAGCCATCCTTACCCGAATCGTAATGGAAAGCCCGTATTCTGTTGGAGTGCTGCTCCGTCAGACGATGCCCGTATTCTGTTGGAGTGCTGCTCCGTCAGACGATGTTTCTTTGCAAATTTGTACCTAGTACTTTTATCTTTATAAAAACAGTACTTTTTACCCCCCCCCCACTTGATTTTTAATCTTTTTTACCTTATTATTAAATTATTAATAGAACCTTTAGCAATCTATAATTTTTAGATTTGGAGAATTATGCCATGAGTTCTGACAATACTTTTGTCTGCCCAAGTTGCAGGCAGCTAGACCGCGTTCAAAAGGTTAGTTCGATTGTCTCTTCCGGTACGGCAAGCATAAGCACAAGTGGTACTACTAGTGTACGTGTGGATGGGGAGACGCATTATGGCTCTGTCTCACAATCTGGCACTTCTACCACTGAGCTTGCCCGAAAATTGGCTAAACCAAGTGAGCCTTCAGGTGGTTGTAACCCAAATTTTTGGTGGACTGTAGAACTTACTTGTTTGTTTCTAATTCTTGGCAGTATTGGATCTGCTCTTCCCCTGATTAGTATTGGAGGTTTAGCACTCATAGGTATAGTAGGTAGTTTAGCACTTACCATTGGATTCATATCTATTTTTAAACGTGTTCATGTGTTTTTCGTACGCAAGGAAAAAGCTAAGGAGTTAATACGTGAAGCGGCTATGCAGGAATACAACAAGAGGTTGGCAACTTGGAACGCGATGTTTTATTGCTATCGGTGTGATGGTGTCTTTACTAGGAGTAGCCGCTTTGCTGCTATAGCAAATGTGGCGGAGTTTTTATCGAAGGGTTAGGTAATGAGGAAGATCAACCGACGGAGCGGCATCCAACAAAATACGGGCCTTCTACCAAGACCGACGCAGTATCGGCTGACGGAGCAGCACTCCTACAGAATACGGGCTTTTTACCAAGACCGACGCAGTATCGGCTGACGGAGCAGCACTCCTACAGAATACAGACTTTTTACCAAGACCGACGCAGTATCGGCTGACGGAGCAGCACTCCTACAAGATAGGTCAATTCTCAAGAATGAGCAAAGAAGCTAATTTGTTGGATGCCGCTCCGTCAGTTGATGCTTACTCTTCTTCCGGCAAAGGATCAACCCAACGCCCATGCTCCTTGATGATTTGAACTAGGCGGTCGGTAGCTTGCGCGGTATCCACGCCCTTTTCGACACATTGTTTGCCCACAAAAAGGTTGACCTTACCCGGCGCACCCCCCATATAGCCAAAATCGGCATCGGCCAATTCACCCAAACCATTCACAATACAACCCATCACGGCAATTTTGACCCCAACCAAATGACCGGTGTGGGCTTTGATGAGGGCAGTGGTACTTTGAAGGTCAAAGAGAGTGCGCCCACAGCTAGGACAGGCGATAAATTCGGCCTTACTAGAACGCGCCCCCGCCGCCTGCAACACATTAAAGGCCAATTGCACCTGCTGATCAGGTGCTAGGGGCGAATCCTGACCATAGCCAACCTCCACCGAGTTGCCGATACCATCGGTCAAGAGCGCACCAAGGGCAATAGAAGCATCAATCAAAAGGTCATCACCACTAGTGGTTTGGATACGAGGAGCCAGCAGATTGATTGGGTAAAGTAGCCCTGCCTCCTGCAAACGCGCCGCCAACAAACGATTGGCCCTTAGCGTGTAGGCGGTACTTTTACCATCCAAGGTCAGAATCGCGTTATAAAAATCTTCGCTCGCACAGAGCTTGGCCGCTTCCAACAGAGCATCCACCACTGGAAAACGATGGTTGGCGGCATTTTCTAACTCAGCGAGCGCATCCTCCGTGCTAGTGGCATAAATGAAGAGCGGCTTATTGCCTGCCGTCTGTGCCTGCCAAATTACCGTCTCAAGTGTATCCCATTGAATAGGACTATCACTATTGGCTTCCACCGTAAAAGAGATAGCCTCGGCTCCATTGGTTAGCGCAACCTCGGCCTCGGCTTGACCTTTAACCGCCACTACTCCGCCCGTACCTGCCCGATGCGCGGCCTTAAAGGTGAGTAGTTCTTGCACCAGTACGCTATCAGACGGTGACACACTGTAGAGATCAGGTTGGGTGGGCGCACCGCGTGAGGCTTTCGCGGCCCCGGCTACGGGCAACGCCCGGCCAGCAGACTTCTGCAACTCCTCGAAACGGGCCTGATTTAACGGAGCAACCACCTGCGGAACAAACTCACCACCGATTTTGACCCCGGTTTCACCGAAATCCACCACTGAAGTTTCCAAACGATTAAAATGATAGGGATCACGGAGATCAGGAAGCAAAGCAGGGCTATCGCTTTGAGGCCACTCGCTGGCTACGCGCAAGGGGAGCGGCTCGGTAATGCCGCCAAGTTGTAGCAAGTGCGGGTCAACCGGAGAGTAGCGGCGAACAATTCGTAAGGCGACTGGCACTTCATTTTCAGGGTTTTCGGTTAGGGAGACCCGAATAGTATCCCCTAAACCGTCTTCCAACAACGAACCAATGCCGATAGCACTCTTGATCCGCCCGTCTTCGCCATTGCCTGCCTCGGTAACGCCCAAGTGTAGCGGATAGTTCATGCCCAACGCATCCAGCCGGGCTACCAACAAGCGATAAGCCTGAATCATTACTTTAGGGTTAGAAGCCTTCATCGAGAAGACCAGATTATGATAATCGTAGCGCTCAGCAATTAGCGCAAATTCTAGGGCCGATTCCACCATACCCTCCGGGGTATCCCCAAAGCGGTTTAGGATTCGGTCGGAGAGCGAACCATGGTTGGTTCCAATCCGCATACTGCGCCCCAATTCCTTACAGCGCAAGACTAGGGGCTTGAATTTTTGCTCTAGTCGCTCTAACTCGCGCTCGTATTCATCGCTGGTATAGTCCAACACAGCAAACCTTTTAGCATCAGCAAAATTACCAGGATTGATTCGCACCTTATCCACCCACTTGACCGCTTCCATGGCGGCATTGGGATTAAAGTGAATATCGGCTACTAGAGGCACTTTCAGACCTCGCGCTTCCAGTCCAGCCTTGATATTTTTAAGGTTCTCCGCATCTTTCGCGGTTGGGGTAGTAATACGCACGATTTCGCAACCCGCTTCCACCAAGCGGGTTGCTTCAGCGATTGTCCCTTCGGTATCTAGGGTATCGGTTGTAGTCATAGACTGCACCCGAATGGGGTTAGCACCACCTACGCCCACCTCCCCGACTGGCACTACCCGCGTTTTGCGCCGGATATAGCGGTAAGGGTCAGCAGTATAAGGTAAGTCGCGGTAGGTGCTGTTTAGGTTATCCTTCTCCAGTTGCAAACTCATTTCTATCTTCTCTCTCTCACCACAATATCTTAACCATCGCTCCTAAAAACGGTTCCCAAGACTATGAACAAACCTTGAACTCCTTCAGGTCTAATTGAGCAGATTTTATCCTAAAACTTGGTAAAGTATAATCTTCTCGTGCCGTTATAGCAAGCGGAGCGAAGGTTCAATCTCCACCACTATCCTGACCTAGCTGGTATTTTTATCATAATTTAGGATGAAATATTTTTGTGGAATTATCTCTTTAAAAAGAAGTTGTTGTTATTCTAGCCAAACTGGGGCCACTTTGCCAATTGAATTGCTACATTGTGAAATAATACGCAAATAGGTCTAAAGACCTAGACGAAATAGGGCTTAGGTAGACTAACGTTTAGGTCCAATTTCAATTATCATTAGTTTGTTAAAGTACAATCCAGCAGATAGTTAATTGGGGTAACTATTAAATCTGGAGGGGCAAGATTTGCGTATGGAGTAGTTTAGCGGTTTAGATTTAGATAAGTGGGATTAATTTTAAATTTAATCCTAGGGTTGTTATGCTTTAAATCTGGCTTAACGAAAGAGTATATGCAGCTAATCAATTTTATGAATATAAATGATCCTCTTCGAATAATGGTAGTTGATGATCGGGATACCGTTCGCGAAAGTTTGCGAATCGTACTCACCCTTGAAGACGATATTGAAGTGGTGGGTGAAGCCGAAGATGGTCGGCAGGCCGTAAATGTGGCCCGCGTCCTAAATCCTGATATAGTCCTAATGGACTGCGAGATGCCCGGCAATATAGATGGTATCGAAGCCTGCCGTGAAATTAAGGAGGCTAACCTAGCCCGTGCCGTCATAATTTTAACGATGCACGGGAATCAGCAGGTTCGCCGCCGCGCTTTTATCGCTGGCTGCGATCTCTTTCTTGAAAAAGGAATTAATACCACCGAATTACTTGACCAAGTGCGACGGGTGGCAGGGCGTTAGCCGATTTTAGCCAACTCCTTGAAGTCACGAGCCAACCAAGGATTCCACATGGCTCCAGTGCCGCTTTGAACCCCGTCTGCACCCAATTTTAGGTAATCAAAGACCTCTAGCCCGGTCATTACACCGCCTACCCCAATTAGAGTAAACTCTGCTGGAGTCAGGAGTAGCTTATTTCGCGCTCCAACCAAGCGAGAGAGCATTTCTAAACCAGCCTCTTTGATACCTGCACCGCAAATACCACTAACTAGCCGCCCTTCACCCGGTAAAGCTTGGTGCTGCTGAACATCCCGCACCTTGGCTGGAATAGTATTGATCGCCGCCAAGCCAGAGGCTCCGCTTTCGGCGGCAACCCGAACTATCTCATCCACCAGCGCAAGCTGGTTTAAAAAACCTAGCTTGAGCAAAAAAGGAGTCGACCCCAGCCGATTCTTCAAAGCTATCGAAATAAGGCGTACAGCCTCGGGACTTTGAAAAAGACTCCCCTCCCCACTACAGACGTTAGGGCAACTCAGATTGGCCTCGATTGCCTCGGCCCCGGCCTCTTTAGCCCATGCTGCCGCCAAAGCGTAATCTGCCGCCAATTCTTCTAGCGAACCACCCGGCTGAGCCGTACCCACCACGCTCACCACCAACATCTGACCGGGATGCAAGCCCACCTTAGCCCGACTTACATCGTCCCGCCATATTTCGGGGGGTTGGCTAGGCATCCCAAAAGAGTTAGTAATGCTTAGTTCAGCCAGAGCCGTCTGCTCCTCAGAGCGGGTAATAAGGGTAGGTTTATCGCCACTGCCCATCAGATACCAGCCCGGCCAAGTCTCCACTGGCCTTACATTGGGGAAGGGATGGCAGGGATAGGCTTTAGTACGCACGGTTTTATAAGTTAGAAGATCAAAGCCCAAGTCGGCATAGAGTTGGATATAGGCCGAATTTAGCAACGGCCCCGCCGGAACACCTAGCGTTGAATTTAGCGTCCGTCCCAGAAATTTTACCTCTGGCAACCCTTTGTTAAGAGCTACCAAGTCGGGTAAAGCACCTTCAAACTCCGGCCCAGCCCGGTAGTTTTCATCATAACTAAGTGTGGTGTTATAAGTTGGCTTCAATTTCTCACTCTTCCTCTATTTAGACCCTCTCAATAATGCCCAGCATACGCCCACTCTGGAGCGGGTTTATTCAATAAACCCCTACCTATTGAGATGTTAACCCTATTTGACCACCCGAAGATGACCGCGACTACGTTTTTCGCTAGAACTGACCTCTGGCTCAGCACTGGCTTCTTTGGCCTTGCGGCTCTCGTCGAGGGTACGCTCCACCTCGGCAAATTCCGCCGCCTCTTCTTCGGGGCTATCCTCGTCTTCCGCCGCTGCCGGAAGAGTGAGCGGAGGCAGAGGAGAGGCTAACTCTACCACTAAACCGTCGGCCTCGCTGGAACCAGAAGGCAGAGCAAGCGTCGGAGCGGGTAGTTCGTGTAAGGGTATTTCGCGGAAATGTCCTTCTTGAATTTCACCCAGCAATTCGCGAGCGTCAATGATACTGTAGCGATAGCCCTGTTCGGTCAGGAAGAGTTGACGGTTAGAGGCAAAGTCCTGATCTTTAGTATCACGGGTAACGATACTATAGAAGTAAGCGGAGGCACCATTGGCTTTAGGGCGTAGAATACGACCCAAGCGTTGAGCCTCTTCTTGACGTGAGCCAAAAAGACCGGAGACCTGAATGGCGACATTGGCATCCGGTAGGTCAATCGCGAAATTCGCCACCCGACTGACCACCAGCAGCTTGATTTCACCCCGCTTGAATTTACCATAAAGCACCGACCTTTCCTGATTATTGGTCTTTCCAGTAATAAGCGGAGCTTGCAGCATTTGGGCAATATGCTTCAATTGCTCGATATATTGACCGATAACTAGCACATGGTCATCGGTATGGCGATCTAGGATAGCGGTTAGCACCTCATATTTGCGGCTATTGACCGCACTAAGGTGGTACTTGACCCGGTTATCCTCTTCCAAGACATATTCTAAGCGTTCGGCGGGCGGCAACTCCACTCGAATCTCACAACATTCGGCAGTAGCAATCCAGCCTTCTTGCTCTAGGTCTTTCCAGGGCATATCATATTTTTTAGGGCCGATCAGCGAAAAGACATCGGTTTCCCGGCCATCTTCGCGTACCAGCGTCGCGGTCAGTCCCAAGCGGCGACGGGCTTGGATTTCAGCCGTAACGCGAAAGACCGGGGCGGGTAATAAGTGAACCTCATCGTAAATAATCAAGCCCCAATCGTGTTTGGTAAAGAGGCTGAGATGGGGAAATTCGCCGATTTCACCCGTATCTTTGTTTACACCATAGGGCCGATAGGTCACAATTTGGTAGGTAGTGACTGTGATAGGTTTGATCTCTTTTTTATCGGCGGTATACTCACCGATTTCATCTGGGCTGATACTGCTCTTATCCAAAATTTCGGAAATCCACTGGCGCACCGCAATGGTACTAGGGGTTAGAATCAAGGTATGGCATTGTAATTTTTCGATAACGCCCATACCCACCACCGTTTTACCTGCTCCACATGGCAAGACAATCACACCGCTACCGCCGCTATAACTACCCTCGGCATAAAAAGTTCCAACCGCATCGGCCTGATAGTCGCGCAAGCCAAAATTGCGTCCGGTGATGGTAGGGTTACGCAAAGCGATTTGGAGGGCTGCACCATCCACATAACCCGCCAAGTCTTCCACCGGATAGCCAAATTGCACCATAACTTGCTTGATCGAACCTCGGTGGGCCGGATCCACCTGCAAGTTAAATTCATCTAGGCGACCAAGTAAGAAGGGCTGTAAATTCTTGTTGCGCTCTACCTCAACCAGCAGTAGTTTGTCCTCGCTCTTGAGAACCATTTTGCCATTTTCGTAGAGTAATTTAACCCGCCCATAACGTAGGATATAATCGCGAATATCGGCAGAGACATTGCCGGGCATTGGAAATTTACTGTAACGCTCTAACGCTTGGACAATTATGTCTGCGCCCATCCCGGCGGCGGCAGCGTTCCATAGTGAAAGAGGAGTAATACGGTAGGTATGAATATATTCAGGGCTTTTTTCTAGTTCAGCAAAACGACTCAGTTCATCACGAGCCGATTCATAAAGTGGATTATTGACCTCCAAGAGAACCGAGCGGTCACTTTGGATGATTAATGGATTTACCGGATTATAGCTCACTATATCTTGCCTGTTTCTTTCTAAATTCCTTTATTTCACAAATTTTGTTTTTAGACATTATACCACATAAGGCAAAATCAGATAGATCAGAAAGTAATTAGTTGGGGCTGAAGTTAGTCTTCTTCTTCAAAAGAGACCTCGTCGTATAGCTCCGCTACCGTAAGTTGAACTAGACCGCTGGGCAGTTCTAGCGACAATTCCACCTCCAATTGGTAAAGTGGGGGTAATTGTAACCAACTCTGTGGCCCAACTCGCTTGAAATAAGTTACGCCTATCTCTTCCGATTCGATCATAACATAGTAAAGCAGACTAGCAAGGTTCTGATAATGCTCCAATTTGACACTACGGTCATAATTACGGGTCGAGGGACTCAAGACCTCAAATAAGACGAGGGGATTGGCAAGGGTGTAAGGGTCGCCCTTGTAAAATTCGAGGGAACCACAGACAAGGCTGGCATCCGGGTAAGTAATAAAATCTTCTTCAGTCGCTTTTTTAGGTTTGCCCTTAAAGTGAGCTAACAAAGCCATACCCACTTTCAAATCACTATTAAAAGCGCGACAACCTTTACCCCGCAACTCCCGTTTTAGTCCGGCAGCCAAGTTTAGGGCAATCTGGCTATGTTCTGGGCTACCACCAGCCATCTGATAGATTTGTCCCTTGAGATATTCCCGTTTGATGGGAGAGCGTTGTTCTTCCCACAAATATTCTTCTACCCGATAAACCTGCTCACTTGGTTGGAACATGGTGTTGCTCTCCTGCCTTACTTTGGCCCCAATCCCCTTCAGCCTAATCTAAAAAATAGGGAACCTCTTGTCTCATTCTAGCATAATTTCAGCCTTTTGACGCTCAATCGGATTACATTCCTTTTGGTTTTGGAGGGGTTTTAACGGCTATAACCAAACTTGACGATTAAAGATATAGCTGTTAGTATAGCCGGGAATAATCTGTTCGGGAAACCCTAGAAATACTAAGCCTATTGGATTTAAAAGCGAGGTAAATGTCGTATCTCCTACCCATTGGCCCCTGGCATCCGGCCCTAGACGAGCCGGTGGTCTACAAATTAGAAATCGCTGGAACTAGGATTGAGAAGGTCGAGATTGAGCTAGGGTTTAATCACCGGGGAGTGGAGGCACTCTTGCCCACGCTTCTGCCGCACCAGATGATTGCCCCCTTAGCCCAAATCTGCGGCAAGTGTTCGTATGCCAACGCCCTAGTAGCAACCACCGCCCTTGAAACACTCTGCGGATTGGTTGCCCCCCCTCGCGCCCGTTATTTACGCCTTATCACGGCAGAACTAGAACGTGCCGCCAGCCATCTGAGCAATATCGCCCGCACTCTGCGCCTACTTGGAATTAACTTGGCCGCCGCCCGCCTAGAAGAAGAGAGCGAGGGAGTGCGCCAGCTTTTGGCTGTGACCGGAAATCGGATCTACGATACCTTTAACCTCTTGGGAGGGGCGATGCGCTCCCCCCAACTTAGCGCCGAATTTCTTTCTGCCGTCGAAAAACTTCGTAAGAATGTCTACGATTCGGTCAATCGTTTGCTAGATAATCGCCAGTTGGAACGCCGCACCATTGGGGTAGGCATCATCGGCTATGAGCAGGCCGGAGAATATGGCTTAGTTGGGCCAGTTGCTCGCGCCTGTGAAATCAGCAATGATACCCGTGCCACCCAACCCTACGGAGCCTATACCGATTTGGAATTGCGCGTCGTCACCCAGCGTGGGCGTGATCTCTTCTCGCGGTTGGCGGTAAGGGCTTTGGAAGCGCTAGAAAGCTTGAATCTAGTAAATCAAGCCCTTCGTCGGTTGCCGGAGGGTGGTCTGCACAACGAGATGTTGCCTCCGCTCTTTCCGGTTTCGGGTGAAGCCAGCGCAATGGTGGAATCGCCCCGAGGCGAAGTCTTTTGCTACGCCGCCTCCGATGAAAAGGGTAGACTGGCCCGAATAAAACTGCGCCCCCCCACTACCCGCAACCTCCCGGCCCTGCCCCTCTCCCTATTCGGTCAAGAACTAGACGATGCCGCCGCCATCATCGCCTCCCTCGACTATTGCTTCGCCTGCGGCGAACGCTAAAGGAAGTATTAGTAACACACCATCGCATCTTACAAGTAAGGAAACTGTGGTGTATAATGTTAACTCGAATCGTCGGTAAAGGTCTACCAAGTAGGCGACGTTGAGTATTATTATGGATAGAAAAGTTAAATATCGGTATAGTGTGGTTCGCTTTATGCCAGATCAGCTTCGAGGCGAATTTATCAACGTAGGTATCTTATTACACGTACTTGATAGCGGAGAGCTTTTAACTCGCTGGATAGAAGGCTTAGGGCGTATGCGTTGCCTTTCTAAAGATGTTACTTTGGAAAAATTTAGAAATATGCAGCGTTACATAAAAGAAGCCTATTCTAGTAATAGAACCTATAGCATGTTTGACCATGGCTCAATAAAGCCAATATCTGTATCTTCACCGGAATTACTGGATTATTTATATCGTGAATCGCATGGGCTTTTTCAGTTTAGCGAACCAAGAGGTGGTATTACTTCTAATCTCGACAATCAATTAACATGGCTCTATGATACATTAGTTAAATTCTCATTAGATGAGGAAGAAGAGACACCAGCTGAAGGAGTTAAACGAATACGTTCCCTGATCAAGGATCAGTTGATACAAGCTGACCTGTTTGGTAAAGGTAAAGTTGAAGAAAATAAGGTTATTCCTATTGGTAAGCGAAAACAAAATTTTGCCTTTGGTCATACCAATGGCTATGCTATGCTAGTCCCGGTTATTTCCTTAGCTCAAGAGAGACCTGCACTTAAAGATAGAGCGGCATCTGCCTTACTAGGACGTATAGAAGATGTTAGATTAATTTATCCGCAGCGTACTAAAGTTCTAGCAGTAGTTCATATTGGTCGCTCACAGGAGTACAAACCCGGAACTGAAGAGGCTTTAGAGCTTCTTAGAGCGCATGAAATTAGCACGTTTCTTGAACCAGAGATACCCAAAGTAGTAAATGCTCTCAAAACAGAATTAGAGCATAGCTGGCAAAGGGGTTGACCAAAACGAAAATAGCGGTAACGTGAGGGTATGGGGTATAATACTATGGAAAAGATTGATCTAAAGAAAGAACTTAAACACCTTTACAATGCCTCGGTCAAAGAGGTGGGGCTAGTAGATGTGCCAGCTATGAATTTTCTGCTGATAGACGGAGCCGGGGATCCAAATACCGCCCAAGAGTATAAAGATGCGATAGAAGCCCTCTATGGCCTCGCCTATACCCTTAAATTTAGGCTTAAAAAAGGGGAATTGGCACGTGACTATGGGGTACCGCCTCTCGAAGGTCTTTGGTGGACAGAGGATATGGCGAACTTCAGTGCCGAAGATAAAGCCGCATGGAAGTGGACAATGTTGATTATGCAGCCCGAATTTGTCACCTTAGAACACGTTAATGAGGCTCGCGCAGAACTGGAAAAGAAGAAAAATCCGGTGGCCCTTCCTAAAATAAGATTTGAAGCTTTTGAGGAGGGGCTATCCGCCCAGATAATGCACCTTGGGCCTTATGCCGCCGAAGCCCCGACTATCGAAAAGCTTCACCATTTTATTCAGACCAATGGATACCGACTGTCAGGCAAACATCACGAGATCTATTTGAGTGATCCGCGCAAAGCCGCCCCGGAGAAGATGAAAACGATTATCAGGCAACCGATAGAGAAGGTGGAAAGTTGAGCTAATGGGTCTATCCATTTACGATATTTTGTTGGTCTTGGGGACGTTATTGCCACTAATAGCGGGAACCTTTTTCTTTTTCTTTGGCTGGATTTACGATAAGCATAACTGGTTCTACCGCTTAACCATTGGCGGGATTACCCTAATTACATTGGCCTGTCAGCTAGGATTAGCCTATGGCTTTGGGGATGTAATGCGTACTCCCTTTGTCAGCCTCTTCAAATGGTCGCCACTGAGCGATTTTGAGGTGACGGTGGCCTTTCGTGGGGATCTCCTCTCTTTCTTTTTTGCCCTGCCGCTGGTGATCCTAACTAGCCTGTTAATCTTCTACCTGCTGGTACGCCAGCCCGAACCGGAACATAGTGCCGATATTGAACGAGGGCGACTCTATGGTCTACTCCTAATGGCGGAAGGAACGGGATTGGCCGCTTTTTATGCTGCCGATTTGGTGATGCTCTACGCTTGGCTGGAGGCACTAGGACTGTGCTTCTACCTCTTAGCCGGGCCGGGGCTGCATGGAGTCTCTAGCCCCAAGGCAGCCTACCGGAGCTATTGCGCCTCAATCTTTGCTGGGTTCGCCATACTTGCGCCATTGTTGGTCATCGTTTCGCGCAATGGCGGAATTTCACTCTATCACCAACTTTCACCCGCGACGGTAGATGAGCTACTCTTTACTTTTGTGGTGTTGGGAGTTTTGGTAAAGGCATCTCAATTTCCTTTTCAAATTATCTTTGGCAAATTGAAAAAGCTGCCTGCTGCCGCCCACGCCCTGCTCAGCATTGGTACACTACTACCGCTCGCGGTCTACCTACCCCTCCGCCTTCAGACGATTGTGGCAGACCGGATAGACCTCTTCAAAGCATTGGGCTGGCTCTTCCTACCCGTCGGAGCCTTGACAATCTTTTGCTGTGGCTGGCTGGCTCTGCGCGAAACCGCACTGGTACAACGCACCGCTTACCTAGCAACCGGAGCCTTTGGATTGGTAGTAATAGCGTTAGGGTTGGGAAATTTAGCCGCCGCACTCTGGCAACTGCTGGGCCTGAGCTTAGCCGTACCCCTACTCTTCCTCTGTGCCGACCTATTACAAATCGAAAATGACCATGCTCCACCCGATCCGAAAAATGCTGCCCGTTCGATCCCGATTCAACGTCCCGCCTTGTTTCGGGCGGTGTTGACCGGGTTTTATCTAGTCGGGGCAGCCGGAGTGCTGGGCCTACCACTCTCACCCGCTTACACCGCCCGTTGGCAAACTTTAAGCGGGATGCTAGAGGGAGGCTATCGCTTTTACTTTGGGCTGGCTGGAACGGGCCTAGTTCTTATGATGTTGGGCTTGGTTCAGGGCTTTGCCCTCTTTTTGCAAGAGCCGCACCAGACTGAGGATAAGATGCGAAAGGCCGCATGGTGGCCGTTACTCTCTCCAGCTTTGTTGGTTCTCGTTTCAGTCGGATTGGGATTTGCGCCAATTCTGGCTTTGGACTGGCTCTCCTATTCGCTAAACCGGATTCCTAGTGGTGGGTCACTCGGCTTGCCGAAGCTCTTCTTTGGGCCGGGTAATTTGTTTGGACTATTGTTGTTGCTGGGCCTAGCAGCAGGTCTAGCGATTAGCTGGCGGATGCGTAAAATACACCCTGCTCCGGCCTTCAACGGGGGGCAACTCTTTGGAGCAGAGGCCGACGCTGCGGAAATCTTGCGCCGAAGCCGGAATCGAGCCCTTGTCCTACCACAGGCAGAGGAGGCTTTTGGCTTTGAGGACGAGTTCTTCAAAATCGGGCTGGGTGATATGGCTCCACCGCCCCCAAAAGTGGAGATGCGCCTCTCACCCGCCGATTATTTTGGGCCACTCACGGATGGACTAAACAAAGCTTATCTGCTGCTGGATAGTTCTGAAGGTGGAAACTTTTTCGCTCGCCTTCTGTTGCGAATGACTGGTTTTATTCGCCGGGCGATAGAATGGCTAACCGAAAAGTTTTATCCGGCACTGGCCGCTTTTATCCTGCTTATTTTTATCTTTTTACTAACTAGGTGAAAAATTGGATCTTTTAAGCCTAAATCAAAATAACTATGTCTTCTTTGTAGGTTTGCTACTGGTCTCGTCGGTAGTGCTGGCGGTCTACAAAGATTGGGTATTACTGGCTCCGGCCCTAGTGGTACAATTTTTAACGGTAGCGGTAATTGCCAACGAATTGAACGAGACCACTGTGCGGGTAATGTTAGGTGTAATACCCCTCGCGGTCTTTCTCAAAGGGGTCTCTGGTATCGTCGCCGGGATAATCTTTTACTTGACGGGCTACGCCCTCGTAGTAGAACGGCGTAGCCACCTTGCCCAAGAAGAAGCCGAAAAGAGTGAGCGGCGTGGACTACGCTACTTCTTCCGCCAACAAGAAGAGGCAGAGGTCTATCGCTTCCGCTATGTAGATTATGTGCTACCTATCGGTGCGGTTATTATTGCCTCTGGAACAACCTATGCCCTAGCCACCTTAGTGCCTTTTAGTGGCAATATCTTGGGTGATTTCGCCTTTTATTGGTTGGGCTGTATCGGTACGGCTATTATGGTAGTCGGGCGCGATATTTTGAAACTGGGGATTGGTCTACTAGTAGCCCTAAACGGCGTAGATCTACTTTATGCCCTCTTACGCAATGGGGATAGTCCGCTAGTCTTGGGAGCCAGTGCCACCGCCACAATTCTGTTGGCCCTGCTTATCTCCTACCTTGCGCTTCTTTTCTATGCTAAGATGAAGACCCTCAACCTAAGCGAAGGATTACAGCGCAAACGAAGGAGCGAGGCATAAAACCATGCAGTTTCTAATTATTTCGCTACCTTTCATAATGACAGCCTTTATTATGGGTTTCGAGTCGCTCTTTCCGACCACTAATTTCCAGTTTAGCCGCCGACTAAGGGTAGTTTGGCCGATTTTAACGCTGGCGGTGATGGTACTCTTAATCTGGCAACCCTCCGCCACTGGCGAAAATGGTTCATTTGAATTTTCGGCCCTCTCCAAGCTCTTCTTAACCCTGCTCTTTAGCCTAACCGGATTGGCCCTGCTCTCCGCCGATACGATGGGCTTCTTGAATACCGGACGTTTCAGTCCGGTTACGCTGGCGGTCTGCGGGATAGTACAGGCGGCCCTTTACATTACCAACCCCTTCCTAGTGACACTCTGTTTTGTGGCAGCCAGCTTCTTTAGCATTGTCGCTATCGTAGATCTAGCCGGGGCGCGAGAGGAGCGTTTTGTAAAGAGTGTCCGCTCGGCGGTGCGCTACTTGATTGCCTCGGTTCTCTTTGGGCTGATGCTCTTTATTGCCCTAATCTTCTTAGAGCGGTTGCGCCTTGATCCCCAACAGGTCGGCCTGATTAAAGTAGTAGTGGCAATGCTGGCGGTAGGCTTTGCTTTGCGCCTAGGCATCTTTCCCTTCAACCTGTGGCTACCAGAGATGTTGGAAGAAGTACCGGGCCTAGCCGGATTCCTAGTGGTTGGTCTAATAAATGCGGCAGCCACGGTCTTCCTGATTGATTTTCTTCAGAAAAACCCGGCCCTCCTCTTCGATAATTATGAGGAAGCCAAAATCATTATGATGCTGGGTCTAGCCGGGGCGGTGCTGGCGGGAATATTGGCCCTAGGTCAGAATGGGCTGGGCAAGATGGTGGCCTATACCGTCAGTAGCGACTATGGCCTGATTTTATTCGGTTTGGCCTCGCCTCATACGGTTGGCAAAAATGGGGCATTGTTCGAGGTAGCCAATCTAGCCCTACTACAACTGCTGATCTTCACCTGCCTAGGCTTAGTCTACTACTGCAATCAAGGTATTTCACTACAAGGATTAAGTGGGCTGGGGCAGAGAATGCCCGTAGCGGCGGTAGGTCTGGCGGTGGGTTTTCTGGGGATGGGTGGCGTACCCTTGCTAAGTGGTTTCACTGGAAAATATCTTATTATTCAATCAGCGGCGCAGGAGGGCTTGTGGTGGGCATTAGCGGCGGGTAGTGCCATCGCTATCTGTGTGGTAGCCTACCTCCGTTACTTTCACAGCCTTTTTATGGGCAACGCCACCCCCGGCCTAAAGACCCGGCCCGAACCTCGCGCAGCGATGGCACTAATTCTGGTGCTGGTAGGAATTGTTATTCTGATAGGCTTATGGCCTGCCCCGGCCCTAGATTGGATGAATAGTGCCTTGAAAGGAACTTTTTAGATGAAACCGTTTTCAGTCACAATTTTTCCGGTAAATATGGGTGGCTCGAACGCCTGCCGCCTAGAATTAGAGGCCATCTTTAGCCCCCCCTACAATGCCGCCCACTACGGCATCACCTTAACCACCAGTCCCAAGCAGGCCGATATGCTTTTGCTTTTCGGTTCCGCCACATTTAAAGCCGCCCCCTTAATTAATCGCCTCTTGGCTTCCCTGCCCGATGATACCAAGTTGGTGCTGCTAGGCTCAGAAAGTGCCAGTGCCGCCCCCTTCAAAGAGGCTTACGCCGTCGTTGGCCCGGTAAGAGACTACGAAGAGAGCGACTCGGAATCTGACCTAGAACGGGTGGTTTTGCCAAAGGGTAAAAAAATTACCGCCTACATCGCCGGATCACCCCCTGACCCTCAAACCATCCTTGACGGCATCTTGCAGGCTGCCAGAGGAATTAACACCGAAATACTCCCTCCTAATCAAGCTTAACTAAAGCCAGTTTTACAGCCATCAATCTACTAAATTGTCAGCAAAATAAGAGGTTTTCTACTAGACTTTCGCTAAATTTTTTGCTATAATTGTACTTGAAAAACAAGAAAATTGTTTAATGCTTAAACCGAATTTGGAGAAAGGTTAACAGCGTCAAAGCCATTCAATAAAAATCAGCATACCGTCCTGCTATCTCTGAATATTTCGGGTCTACTAAAAGTACCTTTTATTTTGTCACATTTTTGAAGGTTTTAAGTTTCCTTTTATCAGGCTATTACAATCCTTTTATAACTTATAACCTGCCAAAGATACTATACCTTATTAGGCAAGGTTCATACCGGCTTTACACTTTAGGATGGTACTCACTGGTGGCTTGACCGGAAATAAATGTCAACTGGTTGTCCGGCCTAAGAAGCTAAAATCGGTTAAAACCGATTGAGTTTAGCCCATTGCAAAGGCCAGCCTACGCCATATATGATTTAGTGGGTTTTAACCCACTTTAGCTATTAGATCGGACAACCAGTTGACATTTATTTCCGACCAAGCTATCCGAATTGTAAAGCCAAAAGCCCCGATTTTGAACCTTGCCTTAGTAGTCAAGCTAGGGTCAGTTAGGAAAAAAAAGTGGACGGTTTGAGTAAGACAAGAGAAGAGACTCCCAAGGAATCGTTAGACCATCTCAAGCTAAAAGTAGCTGAATTAGAGTGGGAGAACGCCCGCTTGCGGGCAGAACAAGTAGCCATCTGCATGGCAAATGGCTACGTGAAGACTGTACTTCCATATCGGCACCTGTATGATCTCTTTATGCAAGTCCCGGCGGCGATTGTTGTTCTGGAGGGACGTAACCATATCGTTAGATTAGCCAATCTTTTAACCCGACAAATATTAGGAGGAGAGCAAGATATTATTGGCTTGCCGCTTCGAAAAGTGACACCAGAAGCGGAAAAACAGGGCTTTATTACCCTGCTGGATCAAGTTTATCAGACGGGCAAACCCTATATCGGCAAAGAAGTACCCACACAGCAAACCCGGCCCGATGGAACCGTAAAAGAAGCCACCTTCAATTTGATTTACCTGCCTTGGCGCGATGCTAGAGGCAAGGTAGCTGGAGTAATGACCTTTGCCATCGAGGTAACCACGCAAAAAGAAAGTACGGAAACTTTGTACCACGAGCTGCAAAAGGCACTCCATAGCCAAAAAGAGTTGGACTGTCTTAAAGACTTATTTATCTCAATCACAGGGCATGAGTTACGTACACCCCTTACCACTATTAAAGGTTATACCCAACTGGTAGAACGAGCGATTGTTAAGGATACTAATGCTGCACCAGAGAGACAAAACCGACGGGAGGGACAAGATAAAATCCTACGCTCTACCCAAAATATTTTGCACCAGATTAATCGCATGAACGAGTTAGTTAACCAACTACTCGATTTTTCGCATATTCAAAATCAACAACTAGAGTTGCACTCTACGGAGGCAGACTTGGTAAACCTGCTAAAACAAATAGTGGAACAACAGAGTTTGACACACGATACCCACAAGTTCAAGTTTCAAATCCAAGAAGAGCAACTATGGGCTACCTTTGACCCCACCCGCCTCGAACAAGTCGTGGATAATTTGATTGGGAACGCGCTTAAATACAGTCCTCCAGATACTAACATTACAGTAGGAGTGGAGTGTACCTCGGCCCCTAACAACTCAACAGAAGTCGTTATCTGGGTTCAAGATGAGGGTTATGGTATCCAAGAAGAGGCTCAGGCCCATATCTTCGAGCGGTTCTACCGGATTCGCACCAATGAAACTAATCGGGTAAACGGTTTGGGCTTGGGTTTATATGTCAGTCACGAAATAGTCAAGGCACATAAGGGTCGGATGTGGCTTAATAGTAAGCCGGGTAAGGGAAGCACCTTTTATGTGGCACTTCCCTTCACCCCCTGCCAATTACCCTAATTCATAGCGCAGTCTGGTTTAGACCGGAAATCGATTTCCGGTCAATCACCTCAGTTGTAAATTAGCTTGGCGCTTATGGATTTAGCCAAGGGGCTTCAGTTGATTCTTACCACACCCGAACCATTGATTTGGCTACGCTTGAGTTTTTGTAAGGCGGTGTTAAGCTCCGCCAAATCAAACATTTCAATTTCACTCTTAACCGGAATTTCGCTGGCGACCTGCAAAAGATCAATTACATCTTGGCGGGTACTGTTAGCTACGCTCCGCACGGTGCGTTCACTCCACAGAATTTGATAATCTATTTCCGGTATGGGTGTCATATAAATTCCGCCTAGAGCCAACGTGCCACCTTTATCCAACATTTTGAGCGCGTCAATTACCAACGGCCCGGCGGGAGCGTAAATTACCCCCGCATCCAGACGAGGCAATTTTGCCGCTTCCGGGCTACCACTTGGCCCGGCCCAAACTGCCCCAAGTTGACGGGCTAATTTTTGATGTTCCGGGCTACGGGTAAAGACAAAAATCTCGCAATTCCAGTGGCGGGCTACCTGAATATTAATATGGGCCGAAGCCCCAAATCCCCAAATCCCCAACCTGCCCCCCGGTTGAATTTCGCTCAGGCGCAAAGCTCGAAACCCAACTACCCCGGAGCAGAGTAGTGGCGCGGCCTGCTCGTCGCTGAAAGCCTCCGGTATAGGGTAGGCATATTCCGCTTTAACTAGATGATATTGGGCATAACCCCCATGGGCATCATAGCCTGTAAACTGCCCATGTTCACAGAGGTTTTCTTTACCATTTTTGCAATAGTGGCAAGTCTGGTCTGTCTGGTAAAGCCAAGGTACTCCCACCCTATCACCTAATTGGAAACGGGTGACACCTGCGCCAAGTTGGTCTATCCGACCTATAATCTGGTGGCCCGGCACAATAGGACGCAGGTGGGGTGCTATTTCACCCTCGATAATATGTAGATCGGTGTGGCACAAGGCGCAAACTTGTACCGCCAAGCGCACCTCGCCCGGCCCCGGTGCGGGGTCTGGTAGTTCGGCAGCCATCAGTGGACTTTGTTCAATTAGTCCGGTTTCGCGTAAAACCATTGCTCGCATAACGGTCTCCTTGGTACAATCAACTGACGGAGCAGTATCCTACAGCACCCACGCAGTATCAACTGGCGGAGCAGTATCCTACAACACCCACTCAGTATCAACTGGCGGAGCAGCATCCTACAGCACCCACTCAGTATCAACTGGCGGAGCAGCATCCTACAGCACCCACTCAGTATCA
>JACAUC010000097.1 GCA_013390945.1 Candidatus Chloroheliaceae bacterium | reverse complement strand
TTCTTAGACCGGAAATTTATTTCCGGTCAAGCCACCAATGAGTACCATCCTAAAGACCAGTCTGCGTGTAAAGCCGGTATGAACCTTGCCAAATATCAAGAAGAGGTTATTAAAAATGACGACACAGATTATAGACGAGACAATACAGGAAGCTGTAGATAACAAAGTGTGGGCACTAGTGGGAGCCAGCACCAACCCTGACAAGTATGGCAATATCATCTTGCATAATTTGACTAACGCTGGTTACAAGGTTTACCCGATCAATCCTAACGCCCAAGAAATTGACGGCATCCCCTGTTATCCTAACCTTTCTGCTCTACCTGAAAAGCCCAGCGTAGTAGATTTTGTGGTACCAGCCAAGCTTTCCATTCCTTTTCTGGAAGAAACCGCTCGGCTCGGTATCTCGGTGGTTTGGTTCCAACCCGGTGCAGAGTCGCCCGAAAACATCGGCAAGGCGCAAGAATTGGGCCTTAAAGTAATCCATAACACCTGTGCGATGGTCGAAAAGAGCCGCCGCAACTGGCAATAAATAAAACAGACACATTATTCATAATTTGATTTGATTAAGGAGAATTAAACTATGCCAACTTACGATTATGCTTGTAACGAGTGTGGACATCGCTTTGAGAAATCCCAGAGCTTCAGCGACGCGCCCTTGAAGATTTGCCCAAAATGTAGTGCGGAGGCACTGCGGAAAATTTACTCTCCTGCGGGCCTTGTCTTTAAGGGTGCTGGCTGGTACAAGAGTCAGAGTCACGATAGTGCCAAAAGCAGCCCAGAATCGAGCTGTGCCACAGGCACTTGCCCTCTCAGCAGTTTTGGATCATAGGGTAGATTTAATCTAAGAGGGTACGCTCGGTTTCTTCGAGCGTACCAGATAATGCTTTATGGGTGTAAAATGGAGTTGAGCGTTTGGATCCGCGACCTAGTTAGATTCACTTTGAGCAGAAATCGGAGCAGATAATGATTCGAGTGAGAAACTTTTGGAGATACAGTATTAGCCTCGTCATCACTTGGGCGATTGTACTCATCCTCGCCGTGAAGATCCGGGGTATCGAGAAAGCGCAACCTTTTTTCTTTGTCTTTTGGGGCTTTTGTATTGGCTGGGTGTCAACGACAATTGCCCGATACGTCTATCCACCGCCAAAGAAGTGGGAGGCTAAACAGTAGCTGAACGGGTTCCAGTATGTTCAGGACAAAAACCAACCCAGCTAGAAACAGGTAATCTTTTTAGATAACCTATCTGGCTGGGCCGGGTTTAAGACTTTACTTGACTCCCAGAATACTGGCAAGTTTGACCTTATCAAAGCCTACAATATATTCTGGATCTGCGTCCTCGTACTGGATTTCGGTAACAGGTACTCCCATTTGGCCGGTTTTTGCTACCAGTGCCTCCGCTTCCTGCTGACTATCGTCTACATAGACTAACTGGTGCGTGACCTTGTTGCTATCTAACCAAGATTTTTCCATGTTGCAGTAGGGGCAAGAGTGGGTAGAGTAGAGTTTCACCCCGCTTGGTTTTAGCTCGCCTACTCCGGCGGCTTCGTGGATCAGTTCTTTTAGCTCGGTCTCTACCTGAGAAGAGAGTGCGGCGATAGTGCGGCTCTGAGTAAGTGCCTTAATGATAGCTGGTTGACCTGTCCCAACCAGAACCTTACCTTCTTTTTCAAAAACGGCGATAGAACAAGGCAAAAATCCCAAGAGATCAGGATTTTCATCTAGCACTACCTTCATCCATTGGGGACGGCAGATTAAAACCATCTTACCGGATTGTTCAGGCAACTCTGCCGTGCCTAGCATTTTCCAGCCTTGTTTTTCGGCCTTACTGAGAACGTTCTCGATAGTCTGTTGGAGTGGATAATTGCTCTTGCGGAAATAAGCAATATTCATGTTTTTCTCCTCTTAATAAGATAATCTAAATAAATAATATATTTTAATCGAAATGCAATAGCTCTAGCGGTTGCGTGACTGACCCTTGCTTAAATCATTTCCTCCAAAGGGCACTCCAAAGAGCGGAGCAAAAAGGCAGAAATTGAACACACCCGCCGCCACTGGTAGTAATCCTACCACTGCCAAAATCCAGCCAGTTGTGTCTTTAACCAAAACTAATCCCAAACTAATCAGAACCAATCCTGCAATAATGCGAACTATACGTCCAGCCGGACTCGCCATAAATGATGCAAATGCCATTTCAGATCTCCTGTTTTATTATGCCGTTTGTAAACTGGTTTCTTTATCAAGCCTGTAGAAGCACTTGAGAGCTTCTCAACTTCCTATTTATCTTTTTGCCCTTCAAGAAGAAGGTGATAGCACCATCATAGAAGATAGATTTGAAGAAACTTTATGCTTAGATTAAAGAAAGTTTGAAGATTTAGAACCTTAACGACGGAACAGTAGTTACTACTCGGTCAATCTTTAAACTTTCTTCAAAAATGCCGCAAGGTTTCTTTAAATTTGCTTGGTAGAATTACCTTGTAGTTATAAGTTGATGGAACATTCGTGTTCCACAGCCAGACAGATTTTAGAAGATAAACCAGAGACCAGTCTACGACCAGTCTACAACCAATCTATAAACCTAACGGAGGAACGATAAAATGTTCAATAATTTCTTTGGTGGTGCTACTCGGGAACTTCCTTACACCGACCTTACCCCACAGCAGGCCGATCAAAAACGTAAGAGTAGCCCACAAGTGCGGGTAATAGATGTTAGGGAACCCTACGAGTATAGCGAGAGCCACATTCCCGGTAGCAAGCTGATTCCGCTGGGTCAGATTAGCACACGACTGAACGAACTTGGGAATAAGGAGCAGGAATTGATTGTGGTTTGTCGCAGTGGTAGCCGGAGTAGCCACGCTGCCCAACAACTCGCAGGTCTTGGTTACAAGAAGATTTCTAACCTACAAGGCGGAATGATGGGCTGGTTGCGAGCGGGATTGCCTACCGAACGTTAGTCAGCGGTCACTTCGATAAATGGCAGCTTTATATAGTATACAATGTATTTCAAGTAAATTCGTTTGGCTGATATGGGTTGTGTCAGTAGCTTGCGAAAAATATTTGCTTGGTTAGTGGTGGTTTTAGGATGCCATATCGCCTTCCGCGCCGTGTTCTAAATTCACTATTATTTTGGATGAATATGAAAAGAAAGAATTAGAGAAATTGAGATGAGCGAACACGAGAATAAAAAATTCACTAATGTGGAACGCTTGCGGTCGCCCGAACGTCTAGGGCGGCTAGATTTGGAGCGCGTGATAGAACTTTGCCTTGCTGGAGAAGGAGATAAGCTTCAGAAGGTGCTGGACGTAGGAACTGGGAGTGCGGTCTTTGCCGAGGCTTTTGCCAATAAAGGGTTGGAAGTGACCGGGGTGGATGAAAATCCTGAAATGCTTGAAGCTGCCCTGCGCTTCGTTCCCCAAGCCGATTTGCGGCAAGCCTCCGCCGAAGCCCTTCCTTTTTCAGAGGGTGAATTTGATCTGGTCTTTTTAGGTATGGTTTTGCATGAAGTGGACGATCCGGTCAAAACGCTAGAAGAGGCCCGGCGAGTAGCCAAGACGAGGGTAGCCGTACTGGAATGGCCCTACCGGGAGGAAGAAATGGGTCCTCCTCTGGCCCACCGTCTCAAGCCTGAAACTGTGGCTGAACTGGCTAGGCAAGCAGGTCTTTCACGGTTGGAGACCCTTCCTCTTTCCCATCTGGTATTGTATCGGATGGAGCAGTAATAACCGTAAATTTCAATAAAGAAAAGGAAAAGCAAATGGCCGATGCAATTGTCTATAGCACTTCTACCTGACCTTACTGTCGGTATGTGAAAGAGTTTCTTTCACGAGAGAAGATCAGCTATCAGGAAAAGGATGTGGGTTCCGATCAGCAAGCGGCAAGGGAAATGGTCAAACGCAGTGGGCAAATGGGTGTTCCAGTGACAATCTTGGCCGACCAGGTGATTGTTGGCTTTAACCAACCTGCTTTGCGAAACGCCATCGCGCTGCTACGGAGCAGTCAAACCAGTAGCCCAACTTTGAAATTAGGCGCACAAGTAGCCGAAGCCGAGCGGATATTGTCCCAACAAAACAAACCGATTAGAACAGGGGTAGTTCTTGGGAGAGTGCGACCAGATTCGCTGGCCGCCCGTGCTGGTTTACAAGAAGGTGATATTATTATCCGGTTGAATGGTAAAGCTATCCACAACATTGATAATCTGCTTACAGGTTTGCAAGCAGTGGTCTCACTTAAAGTGGAGAACTCAGACCTAGCCTTCTGGCGCGATGACCGGGAAATAGAAGGACATCTACCTGTTCAATTCAGCTAATCGTGAGAATGTCCTTTTCCCTGGCAACCGCAACCTTCTTGCTTCTGGTGTTCATGACCATGGTCTTTTTGGCATTGGCAACCGGTCTCTCCTTCTTGGCTTTCCGGTTGTCCGTTGGCCTTCCGATTTCTGCAACATTGTCCTCCGCTATGAGGTTCCTGACCATGAGCCTGCCGCTTGCACTTGTGTTCGACCTGTGGGGTAGCTTCCTGCATCTGAATTTTATTCCTTTCATTTATCTTAGGTAGTAAAATTGTCGTGTAGCCTGTTAAGGATAGCACATTAAGCTCTTCTTAGTCAAGAGATATTTTGACTTACATATAAGATTGGGGGATTCAAAGGGGAATGTAGTTCCCGTTAGGAAAGCTAATTAGCCTGCTTTGGACAACTAGCACACGGTTTACCGCCCGGCTCACAATTAGCTTCACATTCTATTCCACAGGGCCGGGTATTAGCCGTCTCTTCCAATTTGAGGGGAGTAGCATAACGCACTACCGTTCGTTCTGTGGGTAGGTTTTCGGGTAGGTTTAGACCAACATAACGTTTGCGGCTCTGACCATTCGTAAAGGTGTAGGTGTACCAGTAGGGGCCGTGACCGATCCGGTCAGCACATTTGCGGCATTTCTCCTTGCCACAGCGCACATATTCCTGCTTGTAGAAAATTTTGGGTGTGGGTACGGTCTCCACTAGGGTTTCGGTTTCGGTTTCAGTCGAAGCAGGTAGCACTAGGCTTTCCAACCGTTCCTTTTGCCGAACCACCTCTTGTTTCAGGCTTTCGCACAGACTGGGTAGAGCATAAGTTTCCGTACAAATTTCGGCCAATATTTCCAACTTACCGATTAACCGGGCCAGTTGAAGGCTATCTATTTCTTTGGAAGCTTCTGCACACAAATCACAGAAACGTTTCATATAATCATACATACTTTATGCTGCCTCTAAATATTACCTTTCCTTTTGTAAACTGGTTGTAAACTGGTTGTAAACTGGTTTCTCCCAAAACCCGTCTACTCATAGTACCAAGAATAGGTATCTTAGTCAATTGGTTCTCTGTAGATTAGACGAGTCTTGGTTTTTATAGCCAATCAAGCAGCATATCATCTTGACTAAGATGGGCTTACATGCTATATTCTTAGTTAGTTATAGCTTAAAAATTTACCTAAGAAAAGAACAGGTGAACGCTATCTCTTAGTGCTGGATACTAGCAGTAAGAATTTTAAGGAGTTTTAAATTGGTGTTTAACAGGCCGGAAACAAAGCAATTAATAATCAGTCTGATTCTAATTTTCGCTATGGTTCCGCTGGTAGCGGCCTGCGGAGATTCAACTGTAGTTACAGTACAAGAACCTTCATTTCGAGTTGGTTCCGTCGCACCCGATTTTGAGCTTTTAGATTATAACGGCAAACAGGTCAAATTAAGTGACTTTAAGGGTCACCCTGTGATGATAAATTTCTGGCTGATTGGGTGTCCACCTTGCCAAGCCGAAATGCCTAACATAATGATGGCTTACCACAAATACCAATCAGAGGGATTAATGGTAATAGGGATAAATGCGTGGCAAGATAGTGCTGCGGTCAAAAAATACATCGAAACTTATCGCTATGACTGGAAAATGGTGCTTGATAGCGGTGGTAAGACTGCTGAAGCTTATGCGGTCAATTCCTATCCCACCAGTTTTTTTGTAGACTGGGAAGGCGTGGTCAAAGCCCGCCAAATAGGTGGACTAGACCTAGCCGGACTAGAAGAAAAGCTGTCAAAGATTAGATAATCAGATATACACTTCATTATTAGAACCGGAGATGAGAAAGTACAAATGAAAATGATTGACAATGGTAACGAGTTACCCAAAGTTACGAATACTAGCGATCTGGATATGCCAGAAAGCAGCCCTAACCTACCACGGAGACGCTTTTTAGCTTGGGGAATTTACGGGATAGGGGCAGTGGTTACGATGGTTCTGACGATACTCTCGGTAGGTTATTTTATAGCCCCGGTAGTGGGTGCTGCCTCTGAACTAGAGGTGCCAGTCGGAGAGGTCACGGAGTTCAATAATCTGAATGTTCCCAAAGCCATAGAGTTGAACTACCAATTTACGGATAGCTTTAAACAGATCACCGGAACCGCCCAGATCTATGTGGCTGCTCTGAGAAAAGGAGCCAATACTGCCGAGGATTTCAAGATTTTCAGCCCGATATGCACCCATTTGGGCTGTATGGTACCTTGGGTGGAGGCGGAAAATCAATTCCACTGCCCCTGTCATGGTAGTACCTTTACAGCCGAAGGCGTGGTAACAAAGGGTCCGGCTAGTCGGAATTTCGATCAATATAAATTAGCAATAAAGGACGGCAAGCTCGTAATTAACCCTTTGCAGACTTTTACCGTTTAGTTACACCCCTTCTAGACTGTGAAAAGGAGGAATTGGAATACTACCAGTTTGGTCAAGCGATTGGTTTTGGCGAAGTGTTTTAGGGTGCGCGTAAGTTCAGGATGTAACATTCCATAGCGATGTAAAATATCGCTCATCCAAATATCAATCGGGTTATCGTTAATTCCACCTCCCGCCCAGTTCAACGGGTAAGTTGTTCCGTAATTGCCCAAAGTTGTTGGCGTTTCTCCTGATCGAGAACAGCTTTGGGCCAATCCACTATTTTGCTATGTGTATTAAAGTAAGTGCCATTAACCCTTGCCACATCATCCGAAGAGGCTAGGTAAACCGAGGAACGAGATGCTTTAGCCGCCGATTGACCTCCATCCGGGCGAATCATCAATTTAAAGATGGGCCATATAAGACGAGAGAAGGAAGGCATCATCTCCGGCGTAACACTCCGAGTCATATTGGTACTGGCCCGACCAGGGTAACAAACATTGATGGTTATATTTGTATTTTGCACCCGTTGTGCAAATTCATACATCACCGCCATCATAATCAATTTGGTATGTGAGTAGGTATTCAACCCCGTAAACGAACGCTCCGCTTGGAGATTATCCAAGTCGATATAACCGTCAGCAGTACCACCCGCAAGATTGACTACCCGTGCGGAAGGGCTGGCTTTTAAGTAATCCATTAATAAATGAGTCAGCAAAAATGGTGTTAGTACATTCACGGCAAAATCAGACTCAACATCATCTTCGGTCAATTGTCTTTGAGATGCTGCTAGACCAGCATTGTTAATCAGAACATCAAGACGCTTATATCTCTGTTTAAATTGCTTTGCCAAAGAACGATTCCCTGCTTGAGTAGAGAGATCCGCAAGAAGTAAGTCAATTTGTGGGTTACCACTGATTTGCTTTAGTTCGTTCACCGCCGTTTCTCCACTTGCTTGGTTACGCCCAGTAACAATCACTTGTGCGCCCAACTTAGCTAAAGCCAAAGCAGTTTGCTTCCCAATACCACCAGTTCCACCAGTAATCAATACAACTCTCTCTTTCATATTTCACATCCTCCGAAGCTCTGACCAACTGAGATGATACATAAAATAAACTTCCTTGAATTACTCTTACTAAAGTCTAATCGAAGCTTACCTCAGTCGGTCTGATTTGGCAATATCCCACACAAAAAACTGACGCGCACCCAATGTTTTATGTCCCTTGACAATATTCGGAAAATGGAATATGATTGGGCTATGAATGAAAATTATCGTCAACAAGTGGCTCAGTTGTTCCGCGCCCTTACCAATCCGGCGCGATTGGCTATCCTTGAATTGCTGCGCGAGGATGAACAATGTGTTTGTCACCTTGAAGCGCGTCTCAAGTATCGCCAAGCCTATATTTCGCAACAACTGGCTATTCTACGGGAAGCCGGAATTGTTCAGGATCGCCGCGAAGGTTGGAACATCTACTACCGCATCACTCGCCCAGAGGTCTTTGACCTGTTCGAAGCGGCCCGTGTTACGCTTGGTCTACCGTCTGAATTAAAAATGGTCAAAGAAGAGGCGGTTGTCTGTCCCTGTCCCAAATGCGGCGATGTAGTGGAAAAAGCAATGTAAGATTTTTTTGTCGAACCATATTCAATAATCGAGATGTTATTCTAGGAGGAAAACGATGCTCAACATTAAAGTATTAGGCTCTGGATGTGCCAACTGCAAAAAATTGGAAGCCTCGGTGCGAAAAGTGGTAGCAAATCAAGGATTAGAGGCTGAAGTAGAAAAAGTAACCGATTACGCTGAAATTATGAAATGGAATGTTCTTTCTACGCCCGGTTTGGTGGTAAACGATAAGGTGGTCTCCACTGGTCGGATACCCAGCGAAAGCGAAATAAAGAATTGGTTGAACTTCTGAAGAGGTCAACCTACGGCCAACCTACGAATGGGCGATAAAGCTGTCCATTTTTCTGGTCAGAATACATGTAGACTGGTCTCAAGAAGCTGCATCATATTCAATACGTTTAGGAGGTTGTTATGTCTGTTCCATCCCTTTCGACTTCTACCAAACGGGTCGAACCACATCCCACCTTGGTTTTAGGGGTACTCTCGTTAGCTTGGTTAGTGGCCTATAATATAATAGAACCTTTGGCTAACTGGGTGGCTTTTAGCCTGCTAGGATTAGAGCGCGGCTCTCATCTAGGTGAGGCGGTCGCCTTCTTCCTCTACGATGTGCCTAAACTTCTGCTGCTCCTCTCCGGTATGATTTTTGTCATTACCATTATTCGCTCCTTCTTTAGTCCTGAGCAAACCCGCGCTTTTCTGGGTGGCAAACGGGAAGGGGTCGGCAATGTGCTGGCAGCCTCACTTGGAGTGGTAACACCTTTCTGCTCTTGTTCGGCAGTACCCCTCTTTATTGGCTTCGTAGAATCGGGCATACCTCTAGGTGTTACCTTCTCTTTTCTGGTGGCTGCGCCGTTGGTGAATGAGGTAGCACTAGTGATGCTTTTTGGTCTGTTTGGCTGGAAAGTGGCACTCTTGTATATGGTTTCAGGTCTAATCATCGCTGTGTTAGCTGGGGTAATAATTGGTAGGTTGAAATTGGAGCGATATGTGGAAGATTTCGTCTGGCAAATTAAAATAGGCAAAGAAGCCCTTGATATTTCTAAACCAGCTTGGCCTCAACGCCTGAAGTTAGGTTGGCAATCTACCAAAGAAATCGTCGGCAAAGTGTGGCTCTACGTGATAGTTGGAATCGCGGTGGGGGCCGGAATACACGGCTATGTACCTGAAAGTGCCTTAGTGGAAATTATGGGCAAGGATTCGTGGTGGAGTATTCCGGCGGCGGTGGGATTGGGAGTGCCGCTCTATTCCAATGCGGCGGGGGTAATGCCGATTGTATCGGCCTTGATGGAAAAAGGAGCGGCTTTGGGTACAGTCCTAGCCTTTATGATGGCGGTGGTAGGTTTAAGCCTTCCTGAAATGCTAATCCTTCGGCGAGTGCTAAAACCACAATTGATTGGAATTTTCATCGCCGTCGTAGCAATAGGCATTACCCTCACTGGCTATCTGTTCAACTGGTTGATTTAAGAACCGCACGGCCAGCCGAAACCCAGTCGTCCGCGAGTAAGAAGACACAAGAGATAATCAAAGACCAGTCTACACTATTACCACTCAAATTGCCGAGCCTAATGGTACGCAGAACCAGCCCTAGCAGCCGGGCATTCTCTGCCCCATAGTAAGCAATCAGTTGCTCACGGGCCTCTTCTTCTGGTGCGGCATTGGTTTCGGCCCAATGCCTGGCGTAGAGCAGGGCCGGTATCTCTTCTTCCAAGCAATCCTGTACTACCCCATCCAACAATTGCCGAGTTTCCTCCAAAGATAGTCCGGCTTTGAGAGAGACTTGGGAATGAAAGGCGGCACAGTAACGGCAGTGATTGACCGAGGTTACTACCAGCATCAACCGTTCACGAAAAGCGACTGAAACCTCTCGCCCACCTAGTGCCAGCCGAAGAACCGAGCGGTCTTTCCACAGGTAGCTAAATTCTTCCCGAAATTGCCGGAAATTGGTGTATCTTCTACGGTAGGCTGGCCTCTGTAACCGTATTTTTCTGTCAGCATTTTTTTTTAACTCAAAGGCCAGCCTACGGACTGGTCTTATCCTAGACCAGTCCTGAAAGCAAACTCCTTAAATTGAATGGCCTTCTACAGGCCCAGTTGTTGCGCCAGTTCCTTATTGGAAGGCTCGATCAATACCCGACCATCAGGAAAGACAATGGTGGGGATACTCTGTAGTCCACCGTTGTACCTTTGCATATTGTGCATTTCCTCCGGATTTTTCTCCAGATCCATCCAAGTGTAGGTTACTTGCTTCTCGTCGAGGAAACGCTTGGCCCGACGACAATCCCCACACCAGTCCGCGCCATAGACCACCAATTGTTCCTTGTTATTACTAGTCATAGTTCGTTCATCTCCAACCAGCCCTTGAAGAGATCAGTATTAGGGCGATGTCCAATGGCTACAAACAAGCCCTCTAGCGCAAATTTGTGGTAGTGACAGTAGAAAAAGGCAAAATTACAGGGCGGGAAATGTTGGAAAGGGTTGACGAAGCGGAACAAGCACTGCCGCATCAAAATATGGCAGGTTTAGGTCGCCGCCAGCTTAAACTCCAAAGTTCCGAGCAAGCTCAACATCATGAACATCACGATTCAGGTAGTGGTAGCCATCAGCACCATAACACGTTTGACCAAATGGCCGATTGTGACTTAGTGCTATCGCGTGTTATGGGTACAGGAATGTACGGAAGGCTACAGCAAGCTAACCTAAAAACGATCCTTACCGATATTATGGATGTGGATGAAGCAGTCATGGCCTATCTCGAAGGAAATTTGCAAAACCATCCAGAACTAACTCATTAGATTGTCGGTTTGAGTATTATCTCAAAAATCCGGGATATGGGCGTATGGCATACGCCCACCCTGTGACCGGTTTATTTGCCTCTAGGCTGAGTGGAATAATCACTTAAGGTCGTAAGAATAAGCCACCTCTTGTTTAGTATTGGCTTTAACAAATTGTACTGTTGTTTTGGAATTTGAAACTACCACGCGAAGATACCCTGAACCGCCAATTATTTCTCCACTACGATAGCCGTATTCTTCGGCTGTATTTACTTTATCACCCGGATGGCTTGGTTGTGGTAAAGTTTGATATATTATTCCGTCTAATTCTTGTTTGGCAAAAAAATGGTCGTGACCCTTAAAAACTACATCCACCTTATTATCTGTCAATAATTGGTGGATTGGTTTTTCCCAACTTGGACGATTCAACTTAAAACCGTAACTGCCATCAAGATTATTCCCACCCCATTCATAATATTTTGCAAATTCCACCCCACCCCGACCTTGATCGTCTCCTCCAACTAGCTGATGAATAAATACAAACTTATATTTAGCCTTACTCTTCTCCAAAGTTGCTTTTAGCCAGTCGTATTGCTCTTTGCCCAATGTCCATTCCCAGCCATTGCTATTTGGTTTCTTCTCGGTATAGCGGTAAGGATCAAGAATAACAAATAAAGCATCGCTCCATTCAAAGGCATAATAATCTTCTAAAAATTGGTTGTCTTCTTTTTGTAAGTTGCCGCTATAAAAACTGTTCGGGTAGGGATTGGGGTAATACGAAAGCCTATTTTGGTGAGAAAGTAAAGCTAGGTTACTTTTACTGTTATTAAAATCCCAACCAGCCTCACCCTCATGATTTCCTAAAGTCAAAAACAAAGGAATGGAGTAAATGATTGAATCATAGAAATCGCGCATTAAAAGATAACGGCTTTTTATCTTTGTTTCGCTCTTTTCAGGCAGCTTATCGGTCATAAAATTGTCGCCTAAGTCAATCAAAAAATCGGGGTTGTCCTTTAAGATATTTTTCAAAGTCTGGTTATAAGTTTCAGGATCGGATTGTTCGTCTAAATGTGGGTCTGCTTGTACCGCAAATACAAATGAACTACCCACCATTCGGGTGGTGTGGAAGTTTCCCTCTTTGGCTAATTGTACTTTATTTTCGCTATCCGGCTTGGATTGGATTTTGTAGTAATACTGAGCATCCGGTTTTAGGTCATTTAACTCAATTTCTAACGGGATACCAGCTTTTGCTGAAATACCGCTCTTCTGATTATTGTATGGACCCTGTGCAATTCCAAATAAAATGGAAAGCTCAATATTGTTTGGCGAAAGGATATTAAAGGTAATGGAGTTTTTTGTTACCCTTCCCAAAATAACAGAAATATCTGGAATTGAGCCTTCTTTAGGAACGCCTGAAATTTGGCTATCCGGTTTTTGCTGAGTTTGGCTTCCCTTCCAAAAATAGATTGCCCCAAACAAAGAAAGGGTGCAAATGCTCAAAAATATAAGGGCTATTTTGGTTGATTTCTTAAGCTTTATATTCATTATTTTCATATTCGTTATTTTTTAACCACGTAAGAAAAAGCGACATTACCATTTTTATTTTGATTGGTCTCGTCTTTGGCAAGAAAAGACCTGACATAATCAACTTTTACCTGTTCAGGTGAAACGGTAACATTAAGGAAGCCAGAGTTGGGGAAAATATCACCCGCATAGGCATCTTGATTAAAAGCCGTATAAGTATCATCGGCAGGATTTGGCACGGACTGATAAATAACGCCATCTAGTTCTTGCCTAGCAAAAAGATGATCGTGGCCTTGAAAGAAGATAGTCACGCCGTTTTTGACCATCAAATCATGAATCGGCATTTCCCAACCCGGTCTCATTTTGTTAAATTCCCAGGCTCCTTGCTGATTATAACCGCCCCATTCATACAATTTTGCATTTTCTACTCCTCCGCGTCCAGTTCCAAGAACGTGATGGGTAAAGACAAATTTATATTTAGCCTTACTATTTTCCAAAGTTTGCTTAAACCATTGATATTGCAGGTTGCCAAGTGTTATCCCCCAAAGGTCTCTCTTTTTCTTCCCCTCAGTACTTTTAGCGTCTCCAGCGGTATTATCAACGGCAATATCAGAATGCCAATAAGGATCTATTGTCACAAACAGCGCATCGCCCCACTCAAACGAATAATAATCCCTCAAATAACCCACAGGCTCAACTTTTTCACTATCCCCACCATAAAAACTATCTGGTACAGGTAAGGGGTAAAAATTTACCCTTGCTTTTGCCGCCAAAACCGCCGGATTATTAGATGTTCCGTTAAGCAAATATTTAGCAGCTTGTTCATGGTTCCCATTGACTAAAAATAGAGGCGAAGTAGTGCCGACAATATCCAGATAGCTACGTTGATACTGGTAAACCTGATCTACTGCCTCCTGCGTTACTTGGTTTTTTTCGATAAGATTCTCAATACTGAAATCATCGCCCATAGTAAAATAAAAATCAGGCTGGGCTTTGGAGACATTTTGCATAGTGGATAGGTAAAGAGCGGAGTTGAACATTTTCCCTGACCGTTCTGGATGGGAATCTCCTTGTACGCCAAAGGAAAAGGCCGCACCGGACGCTCTTTGAGTAAAAAACGAATGTTCCGTACCCATCGAGTAATTCGAGTCCTTCTCCTGTTTGTAATTTACCCTGTAAAAATATTTTGTATTTGATTTTAATTGGTTGAGTTTAATAATAACAGGCTCGCCTTGTTCGGATTTAGCTATATTAGTTTTCAAATCATAAGAACCTGATTTGGTTCCGTAGTCAACTAAGGCCGCCATACCTTTTTCTGCCAACATGTTAATAACAATGGAGTTACTGGTGGGTATTCCCAATATGGCACTTCCTACCAGACCCGGTGATGTTTTGGAAGAATAAACACCCTCTGTTTTTGGTTGTTCAGCCACATTATTTTTATCACTGACAATAAAAAAGTAGGATGTTATTACAATTCCTAATAATACAGTAATACTTGCGGTAAAAAATCTTTTTCTATTCATAATTTTTGACCATCATTTTGATAAGTAGGATAAACTCTACTTATCAAGATGAGATTAATTTACATTAATTACCGGGTTTAGGCGATCCCTGAACGTTATCAGGTCTTGGCGGCGGCTGATTATTACCGGGTTTAGGCGATCCCTGCGGGTTGGTCATTCCCTGATTGTTACTGGGTTTAGGTGATCCCTGAACGTTATCAGGTCTTGGAGAGCCTTGCGGGTTAAGTGATCCCTGATTATTACCGGGTTTAGGTGATCCTTGCGGGTTAGGCGATCCCTGATTATTACCGGGTTGGTTGGGTTCACTTGCACTCGCAAAGCTTTCAGGAGCGGTAGTTTGGCCTGCATTTGTAGGTAGATTGCCCACACCAAACATGAAATCAGTATTTGGTATTACTGGCATCGTTACCTGCGTGGAGAACTTGTAGGCACCCTGCGGTATAACACTAAGATTCCTAAGTTTTACCAGAGCAGCCCTCTGCGCTTCGGTAAGAGTCTTGTTGACTGCCGAAAACCGAGAAGCATATAAAGCCGACATTTGTCCATCTAGCTCACCATAGCGTCCAATCAGAGAATAGACCAGTGTTTTATCTATCGTGCCACCTGAAATCGCCTTACGTAGTTCAGTAGATACAGTTGTTCTGATCTGGGCTATTTCTTTAAGTGCTGCTCGTTGCTCCTCAATGATACCAGTAATCAAAGCTCTTTGTTCAGTGTTCAGAATATTGAGAAACTCTTGTCCACTATCCCCAGTAGTGGCGGTACTTATAAAGTAATCTGGGTTGTTCATTGCCGGATAATCCTTCATATAGAAGCCACCAAAGTAAGTACCGTGCCGTTCGGGGCAGAAGTAGACATCTGCGTCAAGACCACCCTTGTACCAAGAAAAGAGTTCACTGGCATAAGTCATCACCGCTACAAATTCATCGTTAGTAAGGTTCTTCTTAAGTGTGTCATTCTCGGCTACATCCGGCCAAGATAAATAGTTATTGAACTGCATCTTCGCCAAATATGCCTTTTGCTCGTCGGTAAAGGAGGTTATGATCTGCCCAACTACTACAGCCCGATTATAGCTCAAATCTGCATCGGTCTTATAGAGGCCAGCCGTATAAGTTGAAACAGCCTGAACGCTCAAACCAGTGGATCCGGTAGGAATATCTCCGCTCAGGTTGCGACGAAAAGCATTCATTAGCGGAAAGCGGTTATAGGCAAAGTTCACATACAAGGGAGCCTGCTCTTTTGCCAATGCCACCAGTTTGGCCTTTTGCTCGTCATTCAAGATATAAAGGACGTTGTTGGCAACTCTGCTCAGAAAGGTGGTGTTGTGTCCATATCCTGCCGTGTCCACATCTCGCATATACTGGAAGCCGAAGAAATCAGCCACTTTTCCGGGTGGCATAAAGGTATCTGCGCCACTACTACCCGTAATGAAAGCCAGTCCGCTAAAGGCAATAGTAGAAAGTTGAGCGTTGTCACTCATTGCCTGTTCTAGGGTATATTGGTTGCTATCTACCCCAGGTTTTTGGCCTTGGTTGGGGGATTGTGGTGAGGCTGGGGTAGTGCTAACGGTAGTGCCTTTGGGGGCAGCAGTAGTGCTAACGGTAGTGCCTTTGGGGGCAGCAGTAGTGCTAACGGTAGTGCCTTTGGGGGTAGCAGTACTGCTTTGTGGTTGGCCTAAAGACCCTGCTGCTTGCGGCTTAGTCTCTTTATTAAAAAGAAGACTGCCGACAACTCCTACTGTTATAAATGCTATAACAGCAAGGACTATGAGAGTGATGTTTTTCTTAGACATTTTACGCTCCTTGTATATTATCTCAATAAATTTATTGAACAACCCGTTGACCCAGTTTACATAAACCCGAATCATTTCAGGCTGTAGACTGGTCGTAGACTGGTCGTAGACTGGTCGTAGACTGGTCGTAGACTGGTCTATGCAATATACCCCTACTCCGAAATTTTGAGATGATACTAAAGATCAATCTGTGGGAAATCGCATAAGCTAGGTTAGTTGCTGACGCTTGATTTCCCGCAGATTGAGTTAACTCACCGGGAGAGCTTGACGCACTGTAAGGTATTTTTCTTCCATAAAGCCGTCAGGGTAGAGGTAGTAATCTGCCGATTGCTAAATCCTTTGATCCAGACGTTACGCAGGAAGTTGTTACCATTGAGTACCAGACCATCACCATTGGCTCCATTACCGTTGATAATCACGGCAGGAGGCTGAGTACAGGTGCTACCACCATCTATCCTAACCCCAGCCGGAATAGTCAGGGATAGAGAACTGGTAAAGGTGACGTTTTTCGTAGTAAAGCTAATAGTCGTGTTGCTGCTTAAAGCTTGTGACTGTAGCAGTGCATAGGAGAACGTACCTGCCGTATCACCTTTACCATTATCCTCGCCAACACTCACTACCAATAAGGCATATACCGTATAGGTTATGCTGTTGGAAAAGCTACCAGCATCGCTCTTATTATCACTGTAAGTTGCACTGAAGGTGTGATTGCCGACACTCAACTCGCTGGTGGTAAAGGTAGCCACCCCGCTAATAATCTGAGCCGCAGATAAGTTTAGCCCATTTGCACTATCCCAGAAAACCACCGTACCTGTTGCGCTAGTCGGGTTGAGCTTGGCGGTAAATGTCACGGTCTGACCAAAGGTGGAAGGTGAGGTGGGAGCAATCGTCAGACTAACCATATTTGTACTCCCAAAGCTTTCAGGAGCGGTGGTTTGGCCTGCATTTGTGGGTAAATCACCCACACCAAACATGAAATCAGTGTTTGAGATTACCGGCATTGCTATTGGCGTTGAAAACCTGTAGGCACCAAGGGGTACGACATCCAAATTCCTAAGTTCTATCAGAGTAGCCATTTGTGCATCGGTGAGAGTTTTTTTGACTGCCGAAAACCGAGAAGCATATAGAGCCGACATTTGTCCATCCAGTTCACCATAGCGTTCAATCAGAGAATAGACCAGTGCTTTATCTATTGTGCCACCTGAAATCGCCTTACGCAGTTCAGTAGAGACCGTCGTTCTTACTTGGGCTATTTCGGTAAGTGCCGCTCGTTGCTCCTCAATGATACCAATGACCAAAGCTTTTTGTTCCGTATTCAGGGCATTGAGAAACCCTTGTCCGCTATCCCCGGTAACTTCTGTACTTATAAAGTAATCTGGGTTGTTCATCGCCGGATAATCCTTCATATAGAAACCACCAAAGTAAGTGCCATGCCGTTCGGGGCAAAAGTAGACATCTGCGTCAAGATTACCCTTGTACCAAGAAAAGAGTTCACTGGCATAAGTCATCACGGCTACAAATTCATTGTCAGTCAGACCTTTCTTAATGCTTTCATCTTCTGCTACATCAGGCCATGATAAATAGTTATTGAACTCCATTTTCGCCAAATATGCCTTTTGCTCGTCGGTAAAGGAGGTTATTATCCCCCCTACTACTACAGCACGGTTATAGCTCAAATCTGCATCGGTCTTATAGAGGCCACCTGTATAAGTTGAAACAGCCTGAATGTTAAGACCAGTTGACCCGGTAGGAATATCTCCGCTCAGGTTGCGACGGAAAGCATTCATGATGGAGAAACGGTTATAGGCGAAATTGACATAAAGTGGAGCCTGTTCTTTTGCCAGTGCTACCAATTTGGCCTTTTGCTCGTCATTCAAGATATAAAGGACGTTGTTGGCAACTCTGCTCAGAAAGGTGGTGTTGTGTCCATATCCTGCCGTGTCCACATCTCGCATATACTGGAAGCCGAAGAAATCAGCCACTTTTCCGGGTGGCATAAAGGTATCTGCGCCACTACTACCCGTAATAAAGGCCAGTCCGCTAAAGGCAATAGTAGAAAGTTGAGCGTTGTCACTCATCGCCTGTTCTAGGCTATATTGAGTGCTACCAGCCCCAGGGGCTTGGCTCTGGTTGGAGGTTTGCTGTTGGTTTGAATACTCCGCTGCAAGCAAAGTGGTCTCTTTATTAAGAAAAGAATTGCCAGCCATCCCACTTGCCCAAGCTAAGATAGCAGCAAAGACCATGAGAGTGATGTTTTTCTTTGACATTTTACTACCCTTCTACTTCAATTTTATAGCAATTAGATTTAAAATACTCCAAAGGTATGTGTAGACTGGTCTCTGTTTCGCTAGTGTAGGTTCGCCTTAGTCTGGCGGTTTTTTGATTTCCGGCTTCCGAATGCCTTTTTCTTATATCAATAAGATTATCGCGTCAGGCTTAATTAATACTTAGAAGTTACTTAGAAATTGCTGAGAGACAGCTCTAAATTCTTGAACAAATCTATCTGGAATAACTAACATTTAAGGCGGCACTAGCCAGCGTGTTGTCCTGAATAGCCGCCAGCAAGGCATCCCTATTGACCTGAGCCGGTGGAACAGTCAGTCTGGGAGACGACGAGAGGGCATAAATGGTATAAGTATAATTTTTTTGCCCTGGGCCTTTAGAACAGGGTGGCGCATACTCAGTTTTACCATTGACACTGTTATTTCCAAGCGTACCAATTCCTGTAACATTACGCGGCAGGTTGATAACAGTAAGCGGGATATTATAAAGCACCCAGTACCAGTGAGTGTCTCCTGGACCAGGAATGTGGTGCATAATCACCGCAAACTCTTGAGTGCTAGATGGTACACCGCTCCAAGAAAGCGGTAGCGTGGCACTTGTCCCATCGCAGGTAAAATCTTTCGGCAATGCTCCGCCCTCCACCACTGCGCTACTTTTCAGGACAAAAGGTGAGGATAATTGAGGAGTCACCGTAGCTGAAGTGATTGTTAGGTTGGGTGTGCTTATAATAGTACTACTATTAATCGCGGTGTTATCCGTACCACACGCACTTAATAAACCTAAAAGAAGAAATATAACAAAAAATTTGCTGATAGTTCGCATTTGCTGCCTTTTCCTCTTGTTTTCGAATCATTAATTGTCTGATAACAGTTTATCGCCTAAACTTTCAACCCTACTTCAATACTCTCGAAGAAGCCCGACAGTGGCTTAGCTCTTAAAGCCAAAGCCATGGTCGGGCCTTCAACAAGAGCAAGCTCTTTCTTTAAGATGCTTGTATCACTTTTAGTGCTGAAAATAGTAAGGGAATGGTACTAACTATTTTCAGCGCACTTACAGACCTAGTTTAGGGCTTCGGCGGAACAGGCTTCGGTGCGGTTGCCGTAGGTTTTGGCGCAGATGCGGTTGCCGTAGGTTTTGGCGCAGATGCGGTTGCCGTAGG
>JACAUC010000096.1 GCA_013390945.1 Candidatus Chloroheliaceae bacterium | reverse complement strand
CCAGTTGATCTTTCCCTACCCCTATCTGTTGGATGCTGCTCTGCCAGTTGATTTTCACCTACCACCAATCCAATCAGAGGGCAAGATTTGTAGGATGCTGCTCCGTCAGTTGATTATCCATAAGGTAACTACTACTGCTACTAACCATCCATCTTCTCCCACACTAAATGATGAGATAATGAAACCAAAGAAAATGGCAAATAGGACAATGCCTACGAAGATAAGGCATCCTACAACCAACAATACAAGTTTCAGTACATCCGCCAAGAATTCCTTCATACACTATTCTGCACTTTCGTAACTGTTTATGGCTCTGCGTGATGGGCTAAAATTGATTACGCATAATTCATGCGAGGTGGCGCAAGAAAACCCCTATGCCAGCACTGCTTTCCAAGAAACATTCTAATTGATAAATTCTAAAACTCTACCCATACCCCAAAAGTACTTTGTGGCATGGGCTAATCCAACCGGGTGAGGCGTTGGGCCACCTCTGACCAAGCGGGAACGGTGGCAACAGTAGATAGCCCTACATTACCAAGACGGGCCGCTAGGTTCCGGTCAACATAGAGTCGATCTATGGCGGTGGCAAAGGCAACCGGGCTATCGCAGATAAAGCCGTTTTCACCATCGCGGACAAACTCAAGTACTCCGCCACTATCGGGCGCAGTCAAGACGGCCTTTTGGCTTCGCATCGCCTCAATCGTGACATAACCATAATCTTCATCATCGGGAGCATAATAGACCGCCAAGGCTCCGGCATAAAGTTCCACCGCTTCAGAATCGCTAACCCGGCCCGGAAACTCCACTCGCCCCGATAAGCCCAACGCCTTAACCCGCGCCTTGAGCCGTTCGGTTTCAGTGCCTGTTCCAGCAATAATCGCTCGCACGTTGGTTTTGGTCAGACAGAGTGCCTCTAACAAAAGATCCAGCCGTTTGGCCCGGTCTATCCGCCCAATAAAAAAGAGATAGTCGCCATAAGCAGTGTTATGAAAGAGGTTGTGGGCGGTAGGGGGATAGAGCGGTGTACCGGGCAGACCGTTGTAGCGCAAAAGGCGTTGCGCCACATTCTTTGAAATGGTAAAGATGGCGGAAGCTTCGGTCAACCCCAACCCATCGGCCTCAAAGACCAACCGCCGGGCGCGTCGGTCTTCATCACTCAAATTAAAATCGCTGAACTCGGTGCCGTACCAATCGTAGGCCGGACGGTGTTGGTGTACCAACCAGACCACTTTGCGGGGATGGCGCACCAGCCAAGTTGGAAACTTGGTACAGATCACCAAATCCACCGTTCGCCCGTTTACCCGCTCCAAATCGAGCATCCGCCAAGCGAGGGCTTGCCGTTCCAAATTGGCACGAGGATACCACTTGAAAGGCATTTGGACCAGTTCCACCTGATGCCCTTCGGCTTGCAAAGCACCTAGCAAACCATCCCGCAAGACCTCCGCTCCGCCGCTTACGTAGGGGACTTGGATATGGCAGACTACAATGTTCACGCTTTGTTCTCGGCTTCCCGGTACTGCCCCAATTCGGCTAGGCGGCTCTCTAGGGCCGCGATTCGCTGTTCCATTTCGTAGCCCTCGCGGGTCAACTGTTCCAAGTAGGCGTTGACCTGAATCATTGAGCGCGAAAGGGAGGCATTGAAGTTATTTTGCTGCTCCACAATCGGATTGATGTACCAACGCAAGAGCAAGCGGGTGGCACGTTTGGCGTAGGCAAGGCCCCGCCCGATTAGCGGTGGGCCACCCCAAGTAATCGGCAGGTGGGCGCTGACATTCCAGCCTTCATTCACCTGCCGCACCAACCCGCGCAATTCGCTCAACTCTGCGCCGTGCAATTTCTCACGTCGGGCGCGTACTTCCTCCCGCAGGGCATTGAGCGTAGCGGCTACTTCCTCTTTTTCATCAATTAGCGTCATTATTCCTTCCGGTCTTAATCGGGCAATAGATGTTTTCCCCAAATAGCAAGAGCATCCGGTTCAAGGTAGCCGGGCCGACCAAGAAACGCTACATGATGAACATTATCTAGGATAATATTATTGGCTCCCGGTACATTGGCACTACTGACTGTAATAACCCCATCACCCCATCGCTTCGGATTTTCGGGGTGCAGGTATTTGTAGCAACTATGGGCCACCCGTTCGGAGATAGAGCCGTTGGGCCGTCCAAAGATCGCCTTGCCGATAACCGAGACATATTTTATCTCAGGATAGAACGCGCCCGGATAGTAGAGGTTGGCAAATTTGCTGCTCTTTACCGCCCAAGGTTCCTCGGTGAAATAGGGCGAGCCTAGAAAGATTACGCCGCGAACAAGAGGATGCCCACCACAGCGATTGCCGTGATAAGATTTCTCACCCATCCATAGCCGGGCAATCCGTCCCCCGGCACTATGGCAAACTAGCCACACTTTTTCGGCTTTGGTCTCGCGCCTAGCTTGCTCCACCACCGCTTGAAGGGCCGGGATCTGATGCCGGAAAGTATCGTCGCCCTTACTGAGCCATTCTAGCCGGGTGAGTGGAACGATATAAGTTTTACGGTTATAAGGTCGTGCCTGAAACCGAGTCTGCCAAGGCCGATAATCGTTCCCCTGACTTAAAAAACCGCCTACAATTACAATTGGTTCGTTCATAGTAAAAACACTCTCATTTATTATTGATTTGAAAGATATTCAATGGCCCGACGCAAAAATTCGCGCTCGGTCTCAAAAGAGAGACTACTTAGGGCTTCTTGCGGGTCTAACCAAAGCGGCTCGAATTTGGCTCGCTCGGCCTCCTCCCGCTCCTGTTCGACAGGCTTAGCCCCAAGTGGCCTCATCAAAAAATAAGATTCCTCGCGTACAATCCGCTCTTGCTTTTTGTGATTATTGAACTCGGTCAGACTTGTACCAAGTGAAGCAATGATTTCAAGGTCAATATAACCACTTTCCTCTGCTACCTCCCGTAGGGCGGCCTCTTCGGGGGTTTCACCCGGCTCAATATGGCCTTTTGGAAGGCGCAACTCGTTGGCCTTTGGCTTTAGCAGCACCAAAAGCTTACCATTATAATGAACCACTCCACCTGCGGCTTGATACTGGTTAAGTCTTATCTCTTCTACTTCTTCCATGGTTGGTTCTATCCTTGCGCTAGATTAGTTTGATGGGTCAAAACTTCCAACAAGTTCTCAATCCGGGTTAGCCGTTCTTCTAAGGCGGTCAAACGCGAGGCTAGAGCCGCCGTTTCCAGATCATCCGCGATCACTTTACCCGTCACCAGATTGCCCAAATCTTCCAGTGTCCGCGAAACTGCCGCATTATACTCTATTTGCTGAGCTAAAATGGGTTTAACGTACCATTTGGTCGAAAGAGAGTTGATCCGTTCACGTATGGTTGCCACAAAAGGCAACTGCGAATGAAAAGGTTTTTCCTCGATCAACCACCGTTGCTTGACCTCGGCTATTCGTTTGGTCAAACGCGCGATAGTTTGGTCTTCCCTTTGCGGGTTATTTGCGCTCATAGTTTCTCCTAAGTTGGTAATCTTTTGCGACTGATAGACCGCACTTCCGGCTAGGCGGTCAGTCTGTTCGGTTGTATTCCGTAGCCTAGCGCGTTCGGCAGGTAAAAACTCGCCAAAAACCCGTTGGGCTGAGTAGTGTTTGAGAATAAAACGCAAGCGGTTGCGATGAAACGCTTGGTAATAGGCGGTGCTACGGCCAAAAGAACGGCCCTCATAATGGTAAGCGGTTGCCGCACCCTCGTACCAAACTCGCCAACCAGCCTGATTGACCCGGTAGCATAAATCCACATCTTCAAAATAGCCGGGAAAAAATTCTGCATCAAAGCCTTCTAATTGTGCCACGATTTCGCGCCGCACCGCCAACGCCGCCCCGGTCACAAACTCTACCTCGCTACCCTCATCCCAGCGACCATCATCCGGTTCACCTTGCCCAAAAGTTTCGATCAGGGCTGCGCCATATTTGACAATCCCACCAGCGTGTTGCACCAAACCGTCCTCATAGAGCAATTTGCAGCCCACCACCCCAATTTGAACGTCTCTAGCAAAAGGAGCCACAAATTTGAGCAACCAGCCAGCCGGGAAACTCATATCAGGATTGAAGACAATACAAACCTCACCCGCCAAATTTTCCCAACCATAGTTAGCCGCACCACCATAGCCCAAATTTTGCGGAGTAGGCAACCATTTCAAGCCCTCTTTGACAAAACGTTGGGCTAATTGCATGGTTTCCGCCTGCGCTCCATTCTCTACCACTCCCCATTCCACCTTTTGGGGATAGTGGTGGATATTTTCTAGCAAAGTGGTTAGGCAACGTTCTAGCCACTTAGCCGAATTATAGCTGACAATCACGATAGCGAGCGATGGTAAGGTCACAAGACCTCCAAGGCAGGTTGCTTTGGCTTTTCCTCTAGGTAGGTTTTGGCCTGAAGTTTCAGGGCCGAGTCATTACCTTCCATTAAATACTGCTCAAAATCGGCACGGGCCTGCTCCAAATGTCCGGCAGCGCGATACGCCTCCCCTCGACTGAAGAGATGCTGTAGTAAGGGCTGCACCGCATAGGCCCGGCTGTAATTATCTATGGCTAGATCATATTCGTTCATCGCAAGGTAGCACTCGGCTTGCTGCGAGAGGGCCGCCAGTAGTGCATACTTGGTCAGCGGATCTTTTGGATTGAGTTCCCGCGCCTTGCCCAATGCTTCTTGGGCTTTGTTGTAAAGGGCCGCTGCTCTGGCAGGTTCCGGGAGGGCTTCCCCACGCGGCAACATCGCGCTAGAGGCTTCGGTATTAAAGCGAATACCTTCATCTTGCCAGTGTTTAGCCCTAATCGTCCCATCCTCGGCTTTAAGTGCCAGCGTCGCAATTTGTTCCTTGGCTTGGTTGCGGAGGTAGTCATCCTCACCCCGTCTTAGATACTCAGTGAAATCCTTACGAGCCGCCTGCTCATCGCCTGCTTTAAGCTGACTTTGGGCGCGATAATAATAATCCTCGGAGAGGGTCGGATTGAATCTAAGTGCCTCGGTGAGGGCGGTAATCGCTGCCACATGATTACCGATGTAGCGTTGTTGGTGGCCCAACTGACTATAAGCGGCAGCCAAACCCTGCTTGACCATGGCCCGTTGCCCCAAATCATCCCCGGCGGCTTCTAAGGCACTACGAAAGATCTCTATCGCGGTTTGGCACAACTCAAATGCCTCGGTCTCGGCGTGTACCCCCGCCACTCCCACCAAAGTGCGGTAGCCCTGCTCCACCAACCGCTCCGCCTCCGATACAGCCTGAATTTCACCTTCAGGTGTGACACCTTCCGGCTTACTCGGTTCGTCAGATTCCATCTTTCCTCCCAACGTGCTAAACCTCTCCCTGAGCAATTTTATATCTTTCCAAATAAGTAGGGGTTTCTTGATTAAACCAGCCTTAGATTGGACGTATCACATACGCATCTACCCTGAAATATTGAGAAGATACCTTGCTAGTTTAGCTGATTTAAGGCTCGCTTGCAACGTTAGAATCTAGCTATTTAGCTAGGGTATGCGTCAGCTTTAAAAGGAGGTTTCCAAAAGCTTGTGTTTGAACCTGTTTGACGCATACCATCTAGCTATTTAAAGGTGAGTTTTGGCAAGTGTAAAGCCTTGACTCCATAAAAATAAAGTTGTATTATTTAGACAGTTATATAGATGCAGTGCCGCTTGTAATATTAAAAAACGAAACCCATGTTCTGTTATTTTGTATTTTATTCTACAAGAAGGAGACTGACCTATGATGAATGAATTGCAGAATCAAAGACACTCCGAGCTTGAACGGCTACTAGTCGCCGCTTATAAATCGCAGTTCTTGATTCAGAAAAGAATACTTATTACAAATGATCCTCTGGAAAAAAGAGAACTTCAGGATCAAAAGAAAGTGGTTCAAGACCAGATAATAGATTATAAGTTAGAACTCACGGCGTTAAAGAGTGAGGTCTCTTCCAAAAGTGAAGATTAGCAAAGGGTGTGCCTCAGTTTTTTGCGTCTACCTGAAAAAGGATACTTCCAAACGCTTGAGTTTGAATCTCCCACGCAAAAATTGACGCGCACCTCTTAGCAAAAAGCTGTTGACTGGTTAAGCGCAAATTAAATATGGATCACATTGGTTAATTTAGGACATTTTCCCACTTATTCCCCATGCTCTGATAGAAGCGTAAATGAAAATTACTAAAATAAACCCAAGATAGGACTTGACTTATTCAGAACAGAGTATTATAATTTTCTTACTAGATACTAGATAATAGTGCCATCGCTTTACACAACAGGGAATAGAACGGATATTTTATTTCCAAACACAAGCACGATTTTTCGGCTACTAGGCACACGTACTAACGGGTTCAGGGTTTTGCCTTTGCTTTATTTTTCTAACGTTATTGCATAGTAAGGAAACCACTCAATGACGAATGAATCGCAGAATCAGCCATCCAAATTTGAAAAGACGTTAAGAGGTAATTTCCTGAAGAAGCAGGATTTAATCTTGCTGCTGTTAGCGTGTCCGAGTATTGCAAACCGTGCCAGTCGCGATAACCTGATTAGCGGAGTACATAACGGGAAACTTGTAGCAAAAGTTGCCCGAAATGCCGTTGATAAAATTGATGTGCAGAATATCGTTAACACTTTGCTGGATTATCCGGGTGTTTTAGAAGAACTTATATCTTTTATGCGGCTGGAGGATTCCGGCACCCAAGCATTTCAAGCTTTAGAAACCTTTCGGAGTGCGCTATTGGTAGATTCTTTTCCTTCCGATAACATAGAGGGCAAAGCACCTTCCAAAAGTGAAGATGTTTTGGAATTTGTTAATCAAACCAAAGCCTTGGATACCATATATGATAATCCTCAGATTTTAAATTTTATAATAGATGCTCCACTAGGCTATGGTAAGACTCGTTTGCTAGAACAAGTTAAAATCCATTTTGAGCAAGAAGGTTGGGCAATATATCTTGTTGAGTGTGACAAATTCGGCCCGGACATACTTATATCATTAGCCCATTCCTTTGGCATATTAGATTCGACTAATATTGAGTCTCTAGAAGAACTGTCTGTAAGGGTAACTGATAGATTACAACAACAATTAAATAATACAGGAACCATATTATTAATTATCGATTCTTTACACATACTATTAGATGATTTTCAAGTCTCTTCGATTAAAGTATTCCTCTCCTCGATTAGAAGTAATAGCAAAAAATACGGTGGGAGCAAATTAAAAATAATTTTATCTGGTCGCTATCTTAGTCAGTATGAGTTTTTTTCTGTTCCTAATGATATTCCTACTCTTATAAGCTTAGAACCTTTTAATCTTAAAGTTATAAAACAAGCAATTAAACATCGCTACATAAAAATGGATTTACCAAGAGAGGATTTTTTTTATTCCTTGTTAGCAAGGCATCTTTATATCTATTCAGGAGGGCACCCTAAGCTAGTAAGTGATATATTTGCTTATGGGGAAACCTCGTTCAATAATATTGAGAGTATTAATGGTTGGTTTTGTAAAAGCTCAAATTTAAATCATATTCGCAGCAGAATTGAACCAAATTTTAGAAAAATTAAGAGGGAACTCGATCCTAAAATATGGTCAGCATTGGAGACATTGTGTATCTTCCGAAAATTTGATATATCTTTATTAAGACATCTTCAAAAGGAAAACCAATTGAATGGGCAAGTTACACCTTTCAAACTTGCCGATAAGCTTACTCAAACAAGACTCGTAGATTTAAACGGACGTATGTATAGCGATGGTATTTTACGCCCCGTTATATTAATTTCATTGTACATAGATGATCCAAATCGGTTGGGAGATCTATGTGAAATAGCCGAAAAATATTTTAAACAAAAATTCTTGAAAGAACGCCATGAAGAATCTCTTATTGAGCTAGTGTATACAAGACTTATTAAACATCGCCGACAAGCCTTGGCTGAAGATGACAAAGAGAGAGAAGGAGTATATAATAATATAACCAAGGCTTGTGAGGAAACCTCTGGTGACCTTATAGAAGAATTGATTAGAAATAAATTATCTAGTAAAATATCTAAAGATATTCAAATTGAGAAGCTGATAAGTCTCATATCGTTATTAGAAAAAGATGAAGAGCTTGAGTTTCTATTTAATTATACTTTAAGAGATGAAAAACGCCTGAACCTTTACAGTGACTGGATCAAGCTGATAAGGACTAAAGCTAAAGAATTGGAGACGGAGAACAAATAATGACTATACCCTTTATAGGTCGTGGAAAAGAGCTACAGCTCATTGATGAAGCAATCACCGATTTCGGAAAGCGCAGGATTATCATAATCTCAGGTGAGGGGGGGATTGGAAAAACCCGTCTTCTACAAGAAGTTGGTATCAAATATCAAGTTATTAGCTCGGTAAAAATGTTAACGATTATAGATTTTGATACACCCTATTTAGAGATTCCTCAAATGTTCGGACGAATGTTCGCACAAGAATTTGAAGAAGAAGGAAAAGAGAATATATTTGAACCTTATTTATTATCTTTATATCTGTTAGAGCAGGCCGAACAAAGTGGGGCTGATCCTTTAGGGTTAGCCCATCAAATGCAAGAAGTAAATAACAAATTTACAGAATGTTTCTACAAAGCATCACAGGAGAAACGATTAGTAATAAGATTTGACACCGCCGAGAAGATACAAGAATCCGCTAATTTTCAACGCATTTTGGACATGATGCTGCAATCTTCGGATAGTAATATAGCCTTGTTAATAGCAGGTCGTCCTTTTAAAGAGGAGTACGGAGCAGCCAAACCTGGAGTAGAAGATTTATATCAAAATCTGAAATCCAAAATTGGTGAGGATATAATTAAAACTGACCTGCACCCTTTCAATAAAGAGGAGGCAAAACAGTATGTTGAAGATAAGCAGCTTAATGTCTTCTTGGATTTTGAGGAAGCTGAAAAAAACAAGATAATAGAACTGGCTGCTGGTAATCCCATCCTAATTGACCTTGCCATCGAGTTAGGTAGCCGTGATAGTTCGGCGCAATGGCTACGAAAACTTAATTTGGAAGAGATACAGTACTTAAGAAATAGCGAGATACCGGAGGATAAAGAGAAGCTTGAACATATAAAAACAAGGTTTGAATATGAACTGGTTGCAAGTATCGCTGGACTAAGAACCAAGCTAGACGAGTTAGCTATATTATTGGCCTATATTTACCCCTTAGATGCCTACAGTGTCTCATATATACTTGATATACCCATAGAAGATGCGGAGCAACGCTTAAAAGATGCGGAACAGCGCGTTGCTTTCAAGCCTATTGTGGAATATAAGCCTCTTTTGGGTTACACCAAGTTTTCATTGCACGATGCTGTTCGTAAGCTTATGCAAAAATATATAATAGGTGAAATTGATCTTGATTTTCAAAATGAATTAAAGAAATTCGATCCTGAGTTTATGCAAAAATATTTATCAGGAAAGATTGATCCCGATCAAGAGCGCGAAAAGTTCTATGTGCAACGTGCCGTTGAGATGTTTGATTTACGCTCGAAAGAGATGGAACCACAGATTAAAGAGGCTCAGCAACAATTAGCACTGGCACGTAAAGAGATGGATTGGAAATCCCTTACTAAATTATCTACGGAGAACGATTCACGCATACGTGATTATCATATCTGTCGCGTAAGAATGGTACAATTAATTTTTAGACTAGATCCATTACTAGGAAGTAAGACTTTAAAAGCTGAATTAAAAAGTATCCCTGAATATGGTGTTGTACTAGCCGATCTAAAAGCGATGTTTGGTGCAATTCAAGAATATATGCCTGCTCTAAAAAAAGTAGATTATATATCATATGCCGATGTACAGCTTGTGTATGCCAATCAGCTAACTAGGGAGGGCGAATATCCCAAAGTAGCTAAAATTTATGATGAATTAAAAGAAATTCTAACAGAGCCTTCAGAACTAAGGTTTCAGTTACTTATGGGACTAGGTTCGGTTAATATGGCAACAAGTCACGCCGAAGAAGCTGGTAAATATTACGACGATGCCGGAAAGTTAGCCTTTGGGATTCAGAAGGAAGACTTGCGTATCAAAGCCCTTTCTTCATTGGCATGGGCCTCACGAGTAATTGGGGATCTTGATAAGTCAATTAAGTCTTATAAAGATGTTTTAAAGATGACTGATATTAGATATAATGACCCTAAACAGGCTCTAGTGTGGAAATTGGAGCAAGCCCGGGCGCACAATGGTATCTCTTATGTATTGGCTATAAAAAATGATGGGCGATCTGCCATAGCTCACCTCAATCGAGCTATTCAGCTTCGACAAGAAGCTTACGGCATAGATTCAAAAATTTTAGCCCAATCTTATGCTACAGCAGGTGAAGTATACACTGAACTTGAAAAGCCTGAGATAGCCTTGAAGTATTTAGGTCTTGCTAGTGATATTTTCCAGATTCAAAGAGGAGTAGATGAAATAGCAAGTAACTCCAGTGAAAAACAGTATAATCAATGGGCAGGAAAGATCTTTTCGGTGCGGGGTAGAGCCTACTGGCTTTTAGCGAACCAGGCTGATAAGACTGAGGAGGAAAAGCAGATGAATTTACTTCTAGCCGAAAAAGATTTGAAAGAAGCGGTCAGAGTCGCGATTATGGCAGACTTACCAAAGGCTAGATATAGGCTTGGCAATATTTATTCGATACAAGAAGGTAAGGAACAGTTAGCCATCGAAACTTACCGACAAAGCTATGAGGATTCCCAAGATACAGGAGACATCTTTACCGAACTGAATAGTATATGTCAAATAGCCCGAATGACCGTGTTGGGTTATGAAACAGACAACAATTTCTCTAACCTTGAAATTAAGTTTGACGCGTATAATAGAAAGCATCCCGAAGTAGAATTTACGATTGTCAATGGAAGGTTTTTATCCTATTTAGGGTATTTGGCTTTGCGGGAGGGTCGAGCAGAAGAAGCGAGTGTTTACTTAAATAAAGGACTGGGATTATTGGTAGAACAGCCTAAATTATGTCCTTTTAGCCTTGATTGGCAATTAGATTTTTTTGAGCAAAATGTATTACCACGCAGCAATCCAACCCTAGTTTATAAAGTAGGGCAAACAATCCTGAAAGAGTGGGAGGCACAGGAAAAAGGAGCGGAGTTATGGTGGCGCATCAGTTCTTGGGGAACTCCTCCAATTGATTAAGTTAGGGACAAAATAAGATATGAATAAGCTATCCCTGATAGACTGGCCTGCTCTTATAGCACCGAATCAGGTGAAACAATTACAAGATGATTGCGATTGTGCCTGCCCTAGCACCACCGTTTTACCGGAGTTATCTTTTAGTCGCTTGGGAGAGGGTGAGGTGCAGCTTGCCTCAGATTTACAGACCCTGCCGCTAACCGATCATCAGTGTGGGGTGTGGGCTTCTTCGACAAATGCTCCTTGTGTGGTTAATCAGAGTTTATACGCTATTCTAAATTCCTTTGCTACTCCTCAACTTATCAGTAAGGTGACTCCCGAATTGTGGCCTATGGTGGCGCGTTGTACGGAGTTAGGTTTACTGACGCTGGATCAGGTTAAGCCTTCCGTCCAGAAAAGCGACGTGTTGGTCGCATGGTTGCATATAACCAACTCGTGTAACCTGCGCTGTAAATATTGCTACCTAGCTAAAACCGAGGAGGCGATGACCGCCGAAGTAGGACGCGCCGCGATAGATGCTCTCCTGCGTTCGGCGGAACTACACCACTATCCCGCGATTAAGCTGAAATTTGCCGGAGGTGAACCTTCGCTAAATTTCCCCCTGATTCTGGAGCTACAGGAATACGCCACTACCCAAGCCGCCCAGCGTGGCATACGCCTTGAGAGCGTGGTTTTGAGCAATGGCGTGGGTCTGACCAAGCCACAGTTGCTCCAGATGCAAGCCTCTGGCATAGAGTTGATGATTTCGTTGGACGGCATGGAAAAGGAGCAGGATGCACAGCGCACCTTTGCCAATGGTGCAAGTTCGTTTCGGGCTGTTTCAAACACTATCGAGCGGGCGCAAGCTTTGGGGACCACTCCTTATATTTCGGTCACAATCTCAGGGCAAACCGCCGCAGGTTTGGCGGATTTGGTAGGCTGGCTATTAGAGCGTGACCTACCCTTCAGCTTTAATTTTTATCGCGAAAGCAAATATTCTACCAACTACAAAGAACTGGAATTAGACGAGACCAAAATCATCAATGGTATGAAGGCTGCGTTTCGGGTAATAGAGGCCAATTTACCCCCTCGAAGCTTACTTGGCTCTTTGATAGACCGCTCCGATTTGAGCGTTGCTCACCACAAAACCTGTGGGGTAGGCGAAAACTACCTAGTGATTGACCCGCAGGGCCAAATCGCTAAGTGCCACATGGAAATCGAACGCCCAATCACCACTATTTATACCGCCGACCCTTTAGCGGTCATTCGGGCGGAGACTAGCGGTATTCAAAATCTGCTGGTAGAAGAAAAAGAAGACTGCAGGGCTTGCCAATGGAAGCATTGGTGTACGGGAGGGTGTAGCTGGGCTACTTTCCGGGCTACTGGACGCTATGATACCAAATCCCCCAACTGCCAGATTTATAAGGCACTCTATCCCGAAGCAATCCGGTTAGAGGGTTTACGCTTGCTCCGCTACGGGCTACCCCAAATTTTTTGACCTATATCTTCCGGTTTAGGGCGAGGACTAATAATTGCAGCGTTAAAAAGGGTAGCCGTTCATGGGTGGTTAAGATTAACAAATTAAGAACTTGTTCATTCTAAATAGCGTTGTATTTAGGGTTATTTTCAGGTATAATAATATTACCAACAAAATAGCTGGTAAATCTTAAAGAGAGGGAAGATCAGAATGAAACAAGAAAAAATTAAACCTGACCCAACTCAACCGAACCCAGCACGACTTCGACCAGACCCGGCGTTCAAAGCCGTAACCCGTGAGTTTACTAAAGAATTAGGGATTGAAACCGTCGAAACCGAATTTCCCCAAAGTGTACGAGCCGATTTGATTCTGAATGTACCGGAAGGGCTGGTACTGAAAGAGACCATGTTCCGCTTTTTTCGCCGCTTTAACATCATCGAGTTCAAAGGCCAAAATAACCAACTTACGGAAGAGGGCTTCGTTATAAATGAGGTAAGGACGAATCTACTCTACCTCTACAATGAAGAGGCCCGATTTGAAAACATGCTAAACCTGCTAGTGTCGTCCCGCTTCCCCCAACGTTTCTTTGATTATATGGAAGCGCACCAATGCAAATTCGAGCAGGATAAGGCTCAACCTTGGTTGTGGCGTTGCCAAGTAGGTCTACAGGAGGTAGTGGTAATAGTTTGTCGCGACTTACCGTTAGAGCAACCTTATTACGAGTGGCTCCTATTCGCACCATCCGATAGCCAAAAGTGGCGGGATTTTGTTAAAATGTTAGCACGTGAAGGTAATACCAGATTGTTAGATATGGCGCGAGAAATGAGACCAAAGGAGTACGAATTTATGCTGATCGAACTGAAAGAGTTATTGGAGGAATATACCCCGGACGAGCGAAAGGACTACCTAAAGGCTTGGTTTTCGGCGGTTACCTGCGAGCTAATAGACTATGCCAAGGAAGCACCAGAGGAGTGGAGTCAGACCCTTGCTAAGTTTACGGCTGAGCAGCGCCTTGCTGGAATTACACCTGAGCAGCGCCTTGCTGGAATTACACCTGAAGAACGTCAGCAATTATTGGAGTTGTTAGCCAAGGATGATAAGAAAGCCAAATAAATAGCATTATTTTGAGAAAGAAGGGGTTCTAGCGGTTTTAGATGTTGTATGTCAAATTTTGTCCCACCCGGACATTTATGTCCGGGTGACCTGATCCAAAGGTTTGCTGATATAGTTGATTGTTGTTATAATAAACACCGCTTTAACGCTATAGTCAGCTTTTTGATTTATTGGCAGAATTTATGTAATTCAATTTTTAGGTTACTAGACAGGTGTAATTTATTATGTCTATATTAGAGCAATATACTAAATCTGCACCAAGTATGCAGAGTACTCTTGATATATTCAAGGGTCAATGGTCTTCAAAATTACCTGATACTTTTGGCAAACTTGAGGCGGGTTATGCGGCACTGTTCGAAGACCCTCGCATTAGTTGGGCTGTTGAGCAAATCGGCGGAGTCCAAAATAAAAAGATACTTGAATTGGGACCGTTGGAAGCCGGTCATACTTATATGCTGGAAAATTTGGGAGCCGCTTCCATTGTATCGGTAGAGGCTAACTCCAACGCTTATCTGAAGTGCTTGCTTATCAAGGAATTGTTAGAACTAAAGCGGATACAGTTTCTCTATGGCGATTTCGTCGAATATTTGCGTAATAATCAAGCTAAATATGATGTTGGCATTGCCAGTGGCGTACTTTACCATATGCAAAACCCGGTAGAATTGATAGCCTTACTTGCTAAAACGGCGGACGAGGTCTTTCTCTGGACTCATTTTTATGACCATGATGCAATTTTTCAACATCGGCCTAAATTAGCCTTTAAATACCCCAGCTATTTGGAAGCCGATTATGGCGGCTTTAAGCATACGCTCTATCGCTATGAATATGAGGCTGCTCTTCAGTGGGAAGGTTTTTGTGGTGGTAGTAGTCCTTACAGTTATTGGATGACGAAGGATGATATTCTTAACGCTCTTAGGTTTTTCGGTCTTACGGATATTCAAATCCGTGAGGATGAGCAACAAGCACTGTATGATAATCCTAATGGTCCCTCCTTTTCTCTAGTCGCAAGACGACCCTCTTCGACTACTAATAACTTGGTTCTCGCTTCTTGATAATGGGTTCGAGTGGAGCAACCATCAAACGAGCGTTAGAGGCTCATTTGGTGGTTGCTTCACTCGAAACTTGCCTACGCCTTTAGGCTGAGTTGGGATTATCGCGGGTATAAGCAATCACCTGACGAATGATCTCGTCTAATTCCACTTTAGGTTGGTAGCCTGTGAGCGCATTGATCTTCTTAATGTTTGGCACCCGGCTACGAATATCTTCAAAGCCCTCCATATAGGCATCCCGGTAGGGTATATAGTGGAGGGTAGAGTTACTCTCCGTCAGGCGAATTACTAACAAGGCCAAATCTTCGATGGTGATTTTGCTGGGATTGCCAATATTATAAATCTCCCCGGCAGTATTGGGGTGCTGCATCAAGTCAATGATTGCGCCCACGACATCGCCCACGTAGCCGAAGGAGCGTACCATTTTGCCGTCCTCGTAGACCGTTAGCGGCTCTCCCGCGAGGGCTTGGCTCACAAAGCGCGGTATTACCATCCCATAACGTCCGGTTTGGCGTGGCCCAACGGTGTTAAAGAGTCGGACAATAACGACGGGCAACTTGCGCTCGCGCCAATAGGCCAAAGCCAAAAATTCATCCAGCATTTTGGAACAGGCATAGCTCCAACGCCCCTTGGAAGTTGGGCCGAGGGTTAGGTCGTCCGTTTCGGTAAAGGGGGTAGTGATGCTTTTGCCGTAGACCTCTGAGGTAGAGGTAATTAGCACCTTTTTGCTCTTCTTGCTGGCCCACTTCAACACCAATTCGGTGCCTTTGGTGATATTCTCGATAGTGTTAACGGGCGAATCTACCACCAGTTGCACCCCAACGGTGGCGGCCAAGTGATAAACATTATCACAAGTGTCCACTAATTCAGCCAACAGCTTCTCGTTCATAATAGTATCGAGTTCGTAATGAAATTTGGGGTGGGCTTTGAGGTGCAGCACATTCTGGATCGAGCCAGTGGAGAGGTCATCAATAATATAGACCTCGTGGCCCAACTCGATTAACCTATCGGCCAGATGTGACCCGATAAAGCCTGCGCCCCCGGTGATAAGTGATCTTGTCATTAATTATTCCCCTCTTCAAAATCTTTTGGCGGAGTTTCGCCCTCTGTGACTATCCAATGAGCGATCTCAACCAAATGACCGTCCGGGTCAAAGAAGCGGGCGGTACGCTGGCCCCACATTTCAGTTTTTGGTTCATGAATTACCTCCAGATTGTTCCCTTCTTTTAGCTTGGCAAAAAGAGTATCCACATCTCCTACCTCAAAAGCCATATCCACCGTTGGGAAACGGCGCATTTGAGACCACGCTTGAACTGGATCGCCCTCGTGTAGTTCGCCAAAAACCGCCTCTTGCGCCGCCGAACTAGTCCAAAGGGAAAAGCCTAGAAATTCTACATAGTATGGGTAGTTATCCATATTGTAAGTCTCTACACCCAGCTTATCCCGATAAAAATTCAAGGCACGTTCTATGTCGGTCACGATTAATGCTACACCATCAAATCTTGTCTTCGTCATAAATACCTGTTTGTCTCTTTCTTTACCTGCCCGATGCCAACCATTCTAAAATTGTCTCTTCTCCAGAGGCAAGGGTTTATTGAAACTAGGCCACATAAACCTGCCCCAACTTGGCCCTACCATACGCCCCTACTCCGAATCATAGAGAAGAGACCCAAAATTAATTAGACAGCCCCAGAATAAAGCTATTTTTAATTCAAATTTGACCCTCTACCACAAAACTAGCTCAAACAGCACCAAAGATAAATCAAGATGGCACTGAAGCAAAAAACCGGAATATCAGTTAAAATGAGAGGGGCGTTGGGTCTTTCGGCCTGAATCATGTTATGCCTAGTTTCCAGTCTCGCTAAGGAGCGATGATTCCCAGATCAAGATTTATTGCTTTCTTCTTAAACATTATACTAGCCTCCAAAGAAAAGAGCTATATGCCAAATTTACCAAAATTATTAAAATTTTACCTTATCCTAGTTCTAACTACCCCGTTGCTGGTAGGATGTGCCGAATCGTCGCCCACCTCGGCTCTTCCAACGGGATATTCGCCCTCGGTGGTCTCAAGCTCCCCGTCCCCAAGCTTCACCGCCCTACCGCCCACCGCACCACCAACCCTTAGCCAGAGTGAAGCGGCAACGCGAGATAAGGTTCAGACAGCTTTAACAAAAGTTGCCAGCACTACCCGGAATTATACTTTTAAGGTAAACCAAAGTGCCGAAATCAAGAACGGCGGAGCCACTACTACCATCGAGGCCAAGGGAAGCGGCAGCTACGCTACCCCCAATTTTTACCAAAAACTGGACTTAACTTCGGGCGACCAGAGCCAGAGCCTCGAATATTACCTAACTGGCACTTCAGGCTACCAACGTCTTAACGCGCTGGCAGTTTGGCGCAAGCTTGGCCCGGAATTTTCGGTCTCCACCACGCTAACCTCCACTTTGCCCCTTGGGGCCGTCGGTTTTCAAGTCTCTTCTATCGGTCAGGGCCAAACCCAACTACGTTACATCTTCCCCACCGCCCAGCTTTTTAGCCAAAAGGAGGTAAACGGGCCGGAAATTTTGGGCATTTTGAGTGCCACCGGAATTTACCAACCTTTTATCGCCAGCCCGGATCGTTCGGCTCAGACGGAGGTAAAACTAGTGATAAATGATGCAAATGGAGTGATAGTACGCCGTGAAGTTAGCTTTACCGTCAATGGGCCGCAGAATAGCCTAGCTTACCGGGCTATTTACGACTATAGCGACCTAAACACAGCCAACAGCAATATCACGCCACCACCAGATTTGCCCAAGTAAAGCTTTTGGACTAAGGCAAGGTTCATACCGGCTTTACACGCAGACTGGTCTTTAGGATGGTACTCATTGGTGGCTTGACCGGAAATTTATTTCCGGTTGGACTACCCGAATTGTAAAGCGAAGGTTCCCGATTTTGAACCTTGCCTAAGGGCAACCTTTAGGGTTAAACTTTTGTATACTGTACCAGTGGCTTTAGATAGCTGTTAACATAAGGAGGACGTTTTAACTTGGAATACGTAATGCTAAAGGATGGTACCGCTATCGCCTATAAACGTAGTGGTACAGGGCCACCACTAGTGTTAGTGCATGGAGCCATTTCTGACCATCGCATTTGGCAACAGGTCTCTCCGGCCTTAGAAGACCATTTTACGGTTTATGCGCTTGACCGCCGTTCACATGGAAATAGTGGCCCCTACCTCCCTAACTATACCCTTGAGCGGGAGTTTGAGGATCTGGCCGAATTTATTGACACACTTGGTGAAGCGGTCTATCTAGTGGGTCACTCCTCTGGAGCCTGCTACGCCCTCTTTGCCGCTTTACGTACTTCAAATGTTCACAGTTTGGTTCTATATGAGCCGCCGCCACTCCAATTGCCACCACCGGCCATTTTGGAGCGGATTAATCATTATGAGGCCCAGCATGACCCGGTTGGCCTCTTTATCACCTTTATGGATGAGATAGTACGGACACCGCCCGAAACCTTAGAACGGTTGCAAAAGAATCACCTTTGGCAGATGTGGATCACAAATGCTCCTACCTTGCCCTCGGAGTTGCGCTCTTTCGCCGACTATAAGATTGATCCCGCTTCGTTTGCAACGTTTCAGCAGCCTACTTTGCTGCTATTCGGTAGCGAAAGCCCTCGTTATATGTGGGCATCCACCCAGAAGGTGGCAGCAACACTTCCCAATAGTCAGGTGGTAATCTTGGAGGGGCAAGGGCATGGGGCGATGAATAGTGCGCCGGAGCTTTTCGTGGGCAAAATTAGGCAATTTCTTACTGCACAAACCTAAACTGCACAAACCTAAATGGCTGTAAGAATCAGTGATAGAACAAGAAAAAATGCTAGATAAAAAGATTAACACCTATCGGGCCGCGATTAATGAGAAATTTCCACAGCTTGTAGTCAAGAGCTTTGACTATCTTTCAGAAGGCTGGGATAGCGTGGTCTGCCGGGTTAACGGGGAATTAATCTTTCGCTTTCCCAAACGGGCCGCAGTAGAAGGCCAAATGCTAGTGGAAATGCGCCTCTTGCCCCACCTTGCGCTACCCTTGCCCATCCCCCAACCTAGTTATCTAGCCGAGACAGGCGGCAAGGTCTTTCCTTTTGCCTTTGCGGGTTATCCAATGCTACCGGGTATCCCATTGGAAGATTGCTCGGAGGAAGTGCAGCAAGCGGAATGGTGGCAAATGGCCCTAGCCGAGTTTCTGACCGCCCTCCACGCCTTCCCGGTAGCAAAAGCTTACACTTTAGGGGTACAAAACTTTTCCTTTATCGAGGCAGAAGAACCCTCTGAAAATTGGCGCGAGGGCTTAGAAAATTTATACCGCGAGACGCGAGCAGAAGTTTTTCCCCTACTACCGGACGAACAGCAGGATACCATTGCCGACCAGTTTGAAGCTTTTTTGGACGAGGATCGTTTCTTTGAGTTTGAACCTGTGGTTATTCACGGCGACTTGACGCAAGAACATCTCTTGCTTGACCCCGAAACCCAACGAATTACAGGCATTATAGATTTTGGCAAGGTTGGGATTGGTGATCCGGCCTATGAAGTATGGGAGAGTTTATTGCCCTATTACCGGGGCAAAATTGACCCCACTTGGCAAGAACGCCGCCAATTTTACTCCCGACTTCAGCCTTTGTATCCCATCATCTTTGGTAATCAGCAGGGAGATTCTGCCCTAATCGAATACGGGCTAAACCTCTGTAGGAGGGATTTCTAATCCCGATTTCTAATCCCGATTTAACCCGATTTCTAATCCCGATTTAACCCGATTTCTAATCCCGATTTAACCCGATTTC
>JACAUC010000095.1 GCA_013390945.1 Candidatus Chloroheliaceae bacterium | reverse complement strand
TTGCTTTAAATAGGGCATCATGGTCAATCATGCTTGTCCTTTCTTTGGGCTAGGGGGAAGGCTTCTTTCTAGCACTTTGTTCGGAGTGGCAACTTTCTTCCCTTGCTAAAATTATACCTCAGTTTAGCAGTTCAATTCAAGCTGAAAGAAGATGGTAGTTATTCAAACTTTTGCTAAATAATTTTAAAACCAGAAAAGATGGGCTGGTTTGAAGCCCACCACATTTTTCTAATTTTAGCGGTTGCTTGCTATGCCTCGGCCCGTTCTGCTGGTGGTGCTGCCGGGGGCGGATTAGAAGTCCCACTGGCGGCACTATCAGGTTGCGGCGGGCGCGGCGGGCGATTTTCGCTACGATTAGATTGTCCACCAGATTGCCCTTTGGAAGCTTGCTTGCTCAGCATCATGGTCATGTTCTTGCCTTCCATTTTGGGCGGTTGTTCAATGACGGCGGCATCTTTTAGCAGGTCGCCCATCTGGTTTAGCAATTCACGACCAATGTCGGTATGCGCCAGTTCACGGCCCCGGAAAAGTACGGTCATTTTAACTTTATGACCCTCTTCAAGGAAGCCTCGTGCCTGTTTGCCCTTGGTCTCAAGATCATGATCGTCAATCTTTGGGCGCAAGCGCACTTCTTTAATGCTAATCACCTTCTGAGTCTTACGCGCGTCGCGTTCCTTCTTGGTCTGCTCATAGCGGAACTTACCGTAATCGAGCAGGCGGCAGACGGGTGGTTGGGCGTTGGGTGCGACTTCTACTAAGTCTAGGTTGCGTTGTCGGGCAAGGGCAAGGGCTTCGCGAGTTTTGAGAACCCCAGCTTGTTCGCCATTTTCATCAATTACACGTACTTCAGGAACGCGAATGCGTTCGTTCACACGCAAGTTCTTGCTAATAATTAAGCTCCTTTCAACAAATTTTTTCAAGTAACCTTATTCAAAGTATCTAGTAGTACAAAGAATAGTGCCACACCACTCTGACCCGTCCAACGGGTAGAGTTTATCTAATGCTGCCTCTGTAGCAGACTGATTCTACTTACTTACAAAATTTTGGTACTATTTTTGCAGGTTTTGTCTATCTCTTCTACCCTTGCCTATGAGAGGAGATTCGGTGAGGGTAGTACCTGTTTTAAACAGCCGTATAGCCAAAAATTAATTCATGTAGATAAGCTTTTTGCCGTTTATCCACATAAATATACCATATTTCAAAATTACCGTCAACGTTAATTTTCCTTTTACCCTTTGAGAGACCCATTTTCTTCTTACGCTACTTGCCAGTTATGTTAAAATAGATGCCGTTGACCACTGATAACTGACTATTGATAGCTAAGGGAGAGTGTGTGGAGGAAAGTCAAGTAATAGACGTAAATAGTAATCCGGTCGCTGCGGTAACACCTTTAACTCAAGCTGAACTCAGCTATGGGCTGACCGATAAGATACCCATCTTTAACTATTTGGTTACAACGGAGCGGGTCGGTTGGTATCGCACTATTATGCGTTTCTTTCTTTCCCGACACCGTGAATTTTATAAGTATCAGCTGACGGCGCACGAAATCTGGGAGGCGGTGCGCCAACAATTCGATCCGGCTTATACCCTAGATAAATGCCAAAATGATTTGCGTTCCCTCGAAGATTGGGGCAATCTGATTACTACCTACGATGCCAGTCGCCATACTTCAATTCAAAGTTTTCGCTCTCCGGCTTTACTCTATCAGGCTACGCCCCTAGCAATTTCGGTGGAGATATTTCTGGAACAGCAACGGCGGGTGGGTAGTTCGCTGGGAGCCTTGCGGCAGGGGGATTTGGCTCATCTGTGGGAGATGCTAGAGCGGTTGGACAGTTGGTTGGCAAAGTTGGAGCCGGGAGCCGGGCTACCTGCCCGGAGTTTGGAATTGGCCGAGGAGTGGCGGCGGGCTTTTGATCTTTTTGGCACTATGGCGCGGGAGGCGGCCCAATATTTAGCCAATATGATCGCGGTGGCAAGGCGACCCCGACCCAGCTTAGAATCCTACCAAAGTTACAAACGGTCAGTGGTGGAGTATGTTACTAACTTTGGGCAAACTCTAACCCACTACAGCGTCTCTTTTCGGGAGTTGCTATCGGGTTGGTATAAGAATGGGCGGGCTACCATTTTAATTGAGGCGATTGCCGCCCATTTGCAACCCCCCTCCTTGGAGGAGGAACGCCGCCAGACACCCGCCCAACTAGCCCGTGAAGCGGCTAACCAAGTGGGGGCGTTGTCGGGTTGGTTTGCTATCGGTTCCAATGCCGATACTTTTCGGCGGGCGGCAGCGGCGGAGGTAGAAAAGGTGGTGCGCCGAGCCGAACAGTTTGCGGCAGCGGCCCGGCCTAACGCCAACTATGCCACCGATTTGGATGTTTTGGCCCGTCGTCTGCTAGAAGCGGTTGACCCCGAAGAGACTCGCCAGTTGCTCTTAGTGGCTTTTGCCCATGGTTTGCCCGGACACTTGCCCGAAAATTTAGCCGGGCCAAATAGTACCACCGGAGCGCAAGGAGCTTGGCAAGAGTTACCGAGTGTCACGCCGATTTTACGTTCACTTGGACGGTCGGTGCGAATTGATAAGACGGTTGAACTAGCCATTAGCGATAATCGGGCGGCGCAATATGCTTTAATCCAGCGTCGGTTGTTCGAACGGGCCGAAGAGCGGGAACGCTTTGCTACTCTTTTCGCCACTGGATCCTTAAACGTGGGTGAGGTTTGGGTCAATAGTCCGGCAGAACGGGCGGCACTGCTGGCGGTAGTGCGGGGTTGTCTACGGGATAGTCGTTTCGAGTACCATGCGCCAGATGGTTCACTTATCATTATGCTCAACCCTAAAGAGACAAGGTACGGTCTGCTCCGCGCCCCGGATGGTTCGCTCTTGATGCCGCGTTACCAGTTGAAAAGGGTGGTTAATAAATAGGTTATAGCTTATAATAGAAGTAATCTGTTACGAGGAGGAGCGTATGCCTTACGTGATTAGCATCGAGCGTTTGGGAAGTGAATGACTGAAGAAATCTTAGATTTAGAGACAGGTGAAATAATTGAGGCGGATGCTCGGGCAAAGGTGGCCTTTTCTCGTCCGGCCCGGAGCCGCACCAACGTCCAAGCCGATGCCTTGACCTTGGCTCACGTGGTGCTGATGGAAAACGAGGTGCTTACCCGCAGCCAATCGCCCGATCTTTTTCGCTTGGTTAATAACCAGTTTGCCGCCTTGCAAAGTTGGCACGACCAACATACTGGCTGGCGGATTCGGCGTAGTCCGACGGTACTCCGGTTGGTGCGTGTACCGTCGGCACTGGTTCCCGGCTATATGTTTCGTGCCTTGCGCGAGCCGCGCGACTTTGCCTGTTTTACTTGGACACTCTGGTATGCCGAAAGCCGCCAATTGGCCGGGCGCGGCAACGATCAGCAATTTTTGATGTCTCAGTTAGCCGAACAGTTGGAAGAACAGTCGCGGTTGGGTAACTTGGCTGAGCATGTGGCGACGTTAGATTTCAAGAAACAGGCCGACCGTTACAGCTTGTCACGCGCCCTAAAAGCTTTGCAAGATTTAGGTGGGTTGCAACTGGTGGATGGTGGCGCGGATGATTGGGTTTCGCAAACTGGTGAGTCGGACGCTTTGTGGGAGTTTACCGAAGTTACCCGCTCTTTGATGTTGGCCCTAGAGCCACACCGAGTCCAGGTAGCAGGTCAACGTCTGGATGGTGATCCCAATACCCTCAAACCGGCTTTGTTGCAGGGTTTGGAAAAAATAGAGCCGCTCCAAAGAGCTTGGCGAGCTTTGCTTTTGGGGCCATCTCTGTTGAATTATGATGACCCTGCAGCTTTTGCCGCTCTGAAAGAACACGCTCCCAATATCCGGCATGAGCTTGGTGAAACTTTTGGCTGGCAGTTAGACTTGCGGCGCGAGTATGGTTGTGTCATTCGGGCTAGTGGAACAGCATTAGGGCCAGTGACACTCTTGAACTTACAGGGTGCGGCAGATCAAGCTGCTCTACTCTGCTGCGATGTAATTCGGCACAAGGTTACGTCGGGCGACCGAACCTTGCAGCCCGACCCGGACGGCTGTATCCTGATTGCCAAAGGTGAGATGGCCGAAATTTTTAGGCAGGTGCGCGAACGCTACGGGGAACGTTGGGGCAATACTGCCCGTAAAGCCCACTTTCCCACCCTACTCCGCGAGGTTTACGACACGCTTAGGCAAGCGGGTTTGATGCGTGGTCCGGATCGCAACGGCAACATTTTGATTCTCCCCACTGCCGCCCGTTTTACGGTGGCCTATAGTCGGGAAGATGAAGAGGAGACGGCTACGCTAGGGCAACCGGAACTTGCCAGTCAGCTTAATCTTGAGATGGGCGAAGGGGAGACTCCTGCCACAGACTCCGCCGCGAAGACCGGGAAGGTGAAAGGCTACACTGCCGCAGAAGCAGGGCGGTTACTGGGTATCAGCAACACTTCAGTTTTGAATTGGATTAAGGCAGGCCATCTTAAAGCCGAACAACAGGGCCGAGGCTGGTTTATTTCGGCGGATGAAATCGAACGGGTAAGAATAAGAAGATAAGTAGGGGTTTATTGCATAAACCCATCTTGGGACGTATTGCATATGTTCTACCACCAATTTTTGAGATGAAAGAAGATAGGAACGGAGCTAAATAGGTTTGGTTGACCAACTCAGACTAGATATTTTTGGGCCGGAATTAGCCCACTTTGAAGATGATGAGGATGCGCGGCTTGCGGCTAAAGTAGATTATCTGCAAGGTGTCGAAGGTGGACCGCTGGGCTATCGGTTGCGCCGCATTATCCTCTGCAATTTCTGGCTCTACGGCTTACAAGAGTTCGAGATTGGACATGGCCGCTTATTTTTGGCGGGTGAAAATGCTAGTGGCAAATCGAGTGTTTTGGCAGCAGCTTTACCTTTGGCTCTGGATGGCGACTTGCGACCCAATCGCCTAGATACTTTTGGCGGGCGTGATCGGCGCATTGATTATTATGTGCTAGGCGGCGCGGAATCTTCCACTTCTTACACTTTTGAGCGGCGCACTACCTATATTGCCCTAGAATTTGAGTGGTGCAATCCCGGCCAGCCTCCCTTTGCTCCCGATTTGCGTCAGCAATGGTTGGAGGAGGAAGGCGAAAAGCGCGAGCGTACCCGTTGGCTGACGGTGGGGGTTAGTTTGGCTGGGAATGTCAACGCCACCGAACGGATTCGGGCGGTGCGTTTTTTGGTGACGGACGGCTCCCGTTTTGGTCACGATTTGCACATGGTCGATTCAAAAGGGGTGGCCCTTGACCATCCCGGCTTTAAGCGATTGCTTGGCCCGCATGGGGTGATTTGCGATACCGTCTCCGAATATCAGAGTTTTGTGGCCCGTTACCTCTTTGGGATTCAAGAGGTAAAAGAGTTTCAGAATATTATCCAGATGATGCTGGTGTTACGCAAGCCCAACTTAGGTAGCGAATTAAATTTTTCAAAGGTGCATGATTACCTCAAACAGTCACTCCGCAAGATCCCAGAGGAGACTACCCGGCGAGTAACTGGCACTATCGAACGGATTGATAGTATTCAGGGGCAGGTAGAGCGACTTCAGGAAGCCTATGAAGCTACCGCCCGGCTGGATAGTGCCGCGCAGAAGTTGGCGTTGGCAGGCGCACGTCGCGCGGCGTTGGCTTTTACCAAGGCGCGGAACTTGGAAATTTCGGCACTAGGCCGGGTGACTTTCTTTCGCAAGGAGTTGGCGGCAGCCGAAGCCGAACGGGATTTAGCCCAAGCCCGTTACGATGAACTGACCACCGAGGAAGGCCAAGTGAACGGCCAGATTTCGGCACTGGAGAGCAGTGAAGGGATGCAGGTGGCGGAGAGGTTGGCCCAAGTGCGCGAGGTAGCCCGCATAGCGGCGGCGCAACTGGAACAGCAGACGGCACAGTTGAACGGGGCAAGAGCAGCGGTACAGGCCAATCGCGCTCGACAGGAACGGTTGCTCAATGGCTGGCGCAAGCTGCATAGCGATAGTTTGGGTACTTTGTATCGGCTCCAAAAAGAGGCCGAGGAGCAGGTGGAGTGGCCTTTGGCGGCAATGCAGTTGGAAGAGACCGCTCGGCAAGTGACCGCTTTCTCGTTGGAAGGGGAGGAGGCTCCGGTCTTGCCCCTAGCCCTAACCGGATTAGCCGGAGAGACTACAGCAGAGCGGGTGACTCGGCTACTCCATTTGGAAGAGTTGCACCGCGAACGTGAGGCTCGCGCTGCCGAAGACCGGGTGGCCCAAGAACGCGAGGCGGAGCGGTTGGCCGAATATGATGCGGCCCGTCAGAAGAGAGATGCGGCTCAGGCGGCGGCTACTGAGGCTCGCGAGAATATGGCAACCCGGTTGCGTCAGCTTTACCGCGAGGGACGCTGGGTAGCAGAATTGCCCGAATATCGGCTGGCCCAAGTAGTGACGGCGGCTTTACGGGCTGACCTAGATGAATATCGGACGGCGGTTCAAGATTTTGGGCGCGAGTTGGAACGCTCTACTACCCGGCTACGCGAGGAGCAGGCTCGTCTGTTTCAGGCTAAAGGAGCCGGGCAGCGTCAGAAGGCCGATTTGGAGACCCTTTATCAACAAAAGTTGGCGGAGGCTGATCTGGTTCCGTCGCGCTCTGGTCGGCGGCAGCAGGCCCGCAAGCGGTTGGCTGAAAGTGGGATTGCTACACTGCCCTTCTATGCCCTCGTGGATTTTAAGGCTGGAATAGAGGGGGAGCAGGCCGGGCAAATTGAGCGGATGCTAGAGGATGCAGGGCTACTGGATGCGCTGGTGGTGCGGCCCGATCAGGTAGAGGCGGCGGATAACCTGCTCTCAGATTCGGCGGAAGGGCTGAGCGATTGCTTTTTGCAGGCCGGGGCGGAGGTAGCTTCTGGCTCAACTTTGGCAGATTGGCTAGAATTTGATCCGCTTTCGGTGGAAGAGGGCGGCGATACCGAAGGTTGGCGCAGGGCGGTGGAACTGATCCTACGCTCAGTGGTGACGGGCGATCAGGATGGCGAGGCCGGGCTACTGGCCGAAGAGGGACGTTGGTGGCACGGCCTATTGGTAGGGCAGGCGGGTGCTGGCCCGGCTACGGGCTTTATTGGAACAGCTAATCGGCGGCGGTTGCGTCGTCAAGAGTTGGATGCGCTACAAGCCCGGTTGGAAGCGGCCCAAGCAGAATTGGCCCGGTTAGAAGAGCAGATTGGGCAGAATACAGCCCAGCAGCGGGAGTTAGCCGGGGAGCAAGCTCAATTGCTGGAATTGGGCCGAGCGACGGCGGTAGCAGCAGCAGAAGTGGAGCGCAACCGCTCCGAAGTAGAGCGCGACCGAGCCGAAAAGCTCTTGGCAGAAAGCCAAAACCGGGCGCGAGAAGTGCGCCAACTTTTGAATGGCCTCACTTCTCGAATTTTGCAGGAGAGCAGTGACCTACCGGGGGCGGCGGGTGATCCGCGCCGCTTGCGAAATTTGTTGAATGCGACGAGCCATTTTCGGAGCGAGTGCGCTTTGCTCTTACAAACCTTGCAAGGAGCCGGGGAACGTTGGCTGGAATATCAGGAGGCTCTCACAGGTTTGGAGGGAGCCAGACGTAGCGAGGAATTGGCCCGACAACTTCAGGCCGAAAGTCAAGGACGCTACACCCAGACGCAAGCCGAATTAGACGAACTGGAACGCACCATGCAATCGGCGGACTTGCAAGAATTGATTGAACGGTTGGCTCGGTTACGCGCTCGGCGCAAGGAGTTGCCCGAAATTCGGCTAGATGCTTCGGTGGAACGGGGCCGCGCCGATGAACGCTCCCGGAACTTGACCGAAAATTTGGCTCAGGCTCAGCAGACTTTACAGGAGTATCAGCAGCAACGCGCTGCTGCTCAAACCAGTTTTTCGTTGCGCTTGGCTTTCTATCCGATGGCTCGTCTGAGTGAGGCGCGAGTCTTAGCGGAGCGCGAGGATTATGCCAAAGCTGCCGCTCGTCTCCTTACGCCTCCTAGTGGTAGCAACGCTCCTAACCCGGACGAGGAGCAGTTGGAAGGTGAATATAAGCGCACCTTCAATCGGCTCAGCATAGAGTTTAACCAAGAACGTCCTACTTTGGCGGAGTATGGCCCGGAACTAGACGACGAAGGCCGTGTGACCTTTATTGTGGAGAATCGGATTGAGCCACCCGGTCTTTTGGAATTGCTTTCCGGCCAGATTGAGATTCAAAAGACGCTGCTAGATAACGAGGAGCGGACGCTCTTTGAAGATTTTCTCTTGCAGGAGATGGCGGAGGCCATTCGCTATCATATCGGCCAAACCGAGACTTGGGTGCGAACAATCAACCGCTTGCTTCAGGATTTGCCGATGGTGGGCGAACACTATTCGTTGGAGTGGAAACCGACCGAGGAGAGCGATTTTAAGGATGGCCTAGGGAGCCATGTTGCTCGCCAACAAAAACTATTGCGTAAGCCTGCCCAAACGCTGAGCATCGAGGAGACCCAAATCCTGATGGATGCTTTCCGGCGCGAAATCGAGGGTTTGCGGTTGCGCCAGAAAGAGGAGCCGGGTCTTAACTTTATGGATGCGTTGGTGCAAATCTTTGACTATCGCGAGTGGTTCCGCTTCTCCGTCTTTATCACGCCCACCGGGGGCAATCGGATTCGCCTAAACGACCGCAATGCCGGAAGTAGAAGTGGTGCGGAACAACTCTTTGCCCTTTATGTGCCACTCTTTGCGGCTTTGGCGGCGTTGTATGATAGTTCGGCGGAGCCGGGTTGTCCGCGCCTCTTGGCCTTGGATGAGGCGTTCGATAAGGCCAGCGTTGCCAATACTCAACGCATTATGGAATTTTTGGTCTTGCAAGATTTCCAGTGGGTAATGACCGGGCCGCAGGTGAGTGGTACAGGTTCCGGTGTGCCAGTTAGTGCCGAATACCAGATGATGCACGAAAAAGGCTCGATGGTGGCTACTGCCGTTCCCTTCTTCTGGATTGCTGGTCAGGAAAAATCGTCGGAGGGAGCCTCACCGGACGGAGCTGCTTCCAACAAGATCTAATGCCAAGAGACCGGAAATTTATGTAGGCGGGCTTTCCGGTCTATCCAAACCCAGATTCTAAAGTAAAGGTATCTGATTTTGAACCAAGGATTTATCAATTTAACCAATCTCTTTCGCAAAGAGCAATCTGCGTCCAACCATCCTCAAGCCCAAACCGAGGAATTTTGCTGGAGCAAAACTTATCGTCAGCAACATCCTTTCAAAACTGCCGGAGTGGTAACGGCACTCACCGGGCGTTATCTCTATGCGGGTATGTTTATCTATGCCTTTTCCCACAAGGCGCGGCATCAATGGATGTGGACGGATATTCTGCAACAACATTTTCGCATCCGCCTAGCTGACCTCGATCCAGAATCGTTCCATTCGAGCTATCTAACCCGCTTTGCGATTCCCTTTTATCGCCCGGTGGCTTGGTTTGTTACGCTAGGTCAGTTGAGTATCAGCGTAAGTATGGTGCTTGGAATGGGGGTACGTCCCAATGCGGCATTAGGCTTATTTATGCTCTCAAATTTTGTGGCCGGGGGCTTTGGTAATCCGAGTATCGCGCCCTTTATTACCGAATCGGTGATTTTGATGGCCCTTCCAACCGGGCAATGGTTGGGCCTAGACCAAAAGCTACACCAAAAATATCCAACCGCTATCTGGTTTAAATAGGCGAGGAGTTATGAAAAGCATTGTTATTACGGGAGCCAGCCGGGGGATTGGTTATGGGCTGGCGGAAGAATTTTTGAAGCGCGGTCATCAGGTTACAATCTGCGGACGTAGCCTCGAAAGTATTAATCAGGCTGTTGCCACTTTAGGTGCGAAATATGAGAGCAAGCGTATTCAGGGGCAGGTTTGTGACGTAGCGGATTACGCTCAGGTGCAAAAGCTCTGGGATGCGGCGGTGGACTCTTTTGGCAGCGTTGCCATTTGGATTAACAACGCTGGAATCAGCAATGACCGTCAATCTTTCTGGGAACTGTCGGTAGAGTCTATTAACCGCATAATTCAAACCAATTTGCTGGGTATGATGTATGGCTCGAAAGTGGCGATGCAGGGTATGCTGCGGCAGGGCTATGGGCAAATTTACAATATGGAAGGTTTGGGCAGTACTGGAAGTGTCACGCCCGGTCTGATTCTCTACGGTACCACCAAGTCCGCCCTGACCTATTACACCAAAGGTTTGATTAAAGAGGCTAAAGATACTAAGGTACAGGTCAATTTTTTAAGTCCCGGTATGGTAGCGACGGAGATGCTCACCGCCACCTTGAAGGGCATTGACGATGCGGAGCGTTCTAAGCGGATCTTCAACATTTTAGCTGATCGAGTGGAGACAGTAGCACCCTATCTGGTGAAACAGATGTTGGCTAATCACCAACATGGGAAACGAATTGCGTGGTTAACCCCACGAAAAGCGGCTTGGCGTTTTCTCTCGGCTCGGCTCAACCTGAGCAAGCGCGAGCTAATTTATAGCTAAAACGGGATATTGGAACGGTATCCGCTCAAATAGAAACCTTGAGGGTTGTTATGACAAAGCCTACTCGATTGCTGGTAATTGGTGGTAGCGGTTTTATCGGGGCGCGTTTGGTAGCCGGGGCCGCCGATAGAGGTTATCCTGTAGCTTATACCTACTTAAACCACCCGCTCTCGTTGCAGGCTGAAGCTTATCAAGTAACCCTCGACAAAGCCGATGGTTCTCTGGAAGCTTGCCTTGCTACCTACCAACCTCAGATTGTGATCTATTGCGCTGTGTCACCTTTTGTCTATGCCAACGGTGATTCCATCCACCAGCAGGTAAGTGTGGAGGGCGTTCGCCGTACCCTCGCGGCTTTGGATCAAACCGCCCTCTTTGTCTACCTTTCGACGAATACCGTTTTTGGCGGCGGACGTGGTCTCTACCGTGAGGATGAAATACCTGACCCGGAATTGCGCGAGGACCCCTACCGCACCTACGCCCTGACCAAAGCCGACGGTGAAAAAGTTACACGGGAGACTTGGACTAACTCTATTATAGCGCGTACTTGCGTGGTCTATGGGCTTGATGTAAGGGGGGTACTCTACCCGCGTGTTGCGGCGATGGTGGAAGCTTTGCAGGCGGGACAACCGTTAGTTCGCTTCCATGATCGCTATATTTCTCCCACGCTGGTAGATAATTTGGTGGAAGCACTGCTGGAAACTATCGCGCCCACCTTTGGCTACCGGGGTATTTTGCATTTGACCGGAAGTGAGCGGATAAGCGATTACACCTATGGTTGTTGCCTCGCTCGTCGCTTAGGTTTGGATGAAAGCCTCGTCCAAACCGAGAGTATTGCCGCGTCGCTTGCCATGGCTAACAGTCCGCGCGATAACAGCCTCGATGTGACCTTCACGCAGAGCCTTTTGCAAACGCGCCTCCTGAGCGTAGAGGAGCAAATGGCCCGGCTTTTTCCCTAATCCCCACCCGCTTAGGCTCATTAGAATAATCTATAGAAAAGCGAATAATGATAATAAAAAAAATCACACAAAAATTGGCCTCTTTTTCCCCTTTACTCTACTTAATAGGGTGCTATAATAAGAAAAATTAGCCAGAGCAGGGGCTATGACAAACACGCGCAACACCTAAATCCCTTCTTTTGGTATACGCAAAGTTCTTAGTAGAAAGAGGAATTTATGAATGCCCTAAACCACACTAATATTGTTAGCTTCGTGCAGTTCAAACAAGCACGAGATCGAAAAACGTCTAGGAGTATGAAAATGAGCGTCACTCAATTAGAATCGTTAGTTACAACTTTTCGCCAGTTGATGCAGAAAGCCCGTAACGACGAGGATGCCGCCGAATATTATCGGCTAGGTGAAGAGCTTTGGCTTGCCGAAGCTGCTCTGAACTCCTGTTCGGTTCCAACCGCTCCCTTGGCCTTTGCCTGTAAATAGGACGATTATCCTAATCTGTCCGTTGTTAATCTAAAACTTTTTCACAAAGATGTGGAAAAAATAATATTAGACCTAACCCTATTGATTTTTTGAGCGGGCTGAAATTACTTCCACCCCGCTATAGAGGCTCAATCTCAGAAAGGGCTAGGCACTAGCACCTACCGGATAGTTGCTACCGCCTACGGCAGTACGCGGTGTGACCGGCAGGACAGTGGTTTTGTCGCGACCACGTTCCACCCCCTCCTCGCTGGTTTCCTCGTTCGCTTTAGGAAGTTTGGCAACTCCTTCCCCCTTCACAAAGGTCAATTCGTTCTTATTCTCCGGGTTCATATCTACGATTACAACGTCGCCCTCACGGAACTTGCCGTCCAGCAACGACTTGGAGAGTGGATTCTCCAGTTTGCGTTGGATCACCCGGCGCAAAGGTCTCGCCCCATAGACCCGATCATAACCTTCACGGGCAAAGAAGTCTTGGGCCGCATCGGTCAGTTGCAATTCCATGCCCTGCGCTGCCATCCGTTTGACGACATCCTTCATCATCAATCGCACGATTTGCTTGATCTCTTCCAACGTTAGGCTGCTGAAGATAATAATCTCGTCAATGCGGTTCAAAAATTCAGGCCGGAACCGATCCCGCAGATCAGTCATTACTCGATCCCGCATAGCCTGTTCTTCGCGCTTTTCTTCGGCTTCCTGATTGTTTCTGGCACCAAACCCCAAGGCTCTTTGCCGGATATGATCTGTACCCACGTTCGAGGTCATAATAATCACCGTATTTTTGAAATCTACGGTGCGACCATGCCCATCGGTCAGGCGACCATCATCTAGCAACTGGAGCAAGACATTAAAGACTTCGGGATGAGCCTTCTCGATTTCGTCAAAAAGGACAATCTGGTAAGCCCGTCGCCGAACGGCCTCGGTCAGTTGTCCCCCTTCGTCGTAGCCGACATAACCGGGAGGTGAACCAATCAAGCGACTGACGGTATGCTTTTCCATATACTCGGACATATCAATCCGAACCATCGCCTCCTCGCTATCAAACAGAAACTCGGCCAGAGCTTTGACCAATTCGGTTTTACCCACTCCGGTCGGCCCCAAGAAGATAAACGAGCCAATGGGCCGATTTGGATCGCGCAAGCCACTGCGGGAACGACGGATCGCATCGGAAACGGCAGCAATGGCCTCCTCCTGTCCAATCACCCGGTCGTGCAACCGCTCCTCCATCTCCAGCAGCTTTTTCATCTCGCCCTCTAACATTCGGCTGACAGGAATACCAGTACTCTTGCTGATTATCTCGGCAATATCCTCTTCGTCCACCACGTCGTCAATCTGTTTATCTTTCAACCACTCTTCGCGCTCCAACTCATACTTACGCATTAGAGTATCATGCTCATATTTAAGCCGGGCGGCTCTTTCGTAATCCTGTTTCTGTCCAGCGGCTTCCATTTCTACCGCCAATTCCCGTAGCCGCGCTTCCATCTCCTTGATCGGTTTAGGTGCGCTGAACATATCAATCCGCACTTTGGAAGCGGCTTCGTCTACTAGATCAATGGCCTTGTCGGGCAAAAAGCGGTCGGTAATATAACGTTCGCTCAATTGGGCGGCGGCTATCAGGGCTTGATCGGTAATCTTCAGGTTGTGGTGGGCTTCGTACTTGGGCCGCAGACCGCGCAACATCTTAATGGTATCTTCGACGCTTGGCTCGCCCACTAGCACGGGCGCAAAGCGCCGCTCCAGAGCGGCATCTTTCTCAATATGTTTGCGGTACTCGTCTAGCGTGGTTGCTCCAACCACCTGCATCTCACCTCTGGAGAGGGCGGGTTTAAGCATATTGCTGGCATCAATCGCTCCTTCTGCCCCACCTGCCCCAACTACCGTGTGTAACTCATCAATAAACGTAATAATCTCACCTTGAGCGCGGCGTATTTCGTCCATTACCGCCTTGAGCCGTTCTTCAAATTCACCTCGGAATTTGGAACCTGCCACCAATCCGGCTATATCGAGGGCTACCACCCGTTTATCTCGCAGGTTGTCGGGTATATCGCCTAGCACAATTTTCTGGGCCAGTCCCTCGGCAATGGCGGTTTTACCTACGCCCGGCTCCCCAATCAAGACCGGGTTGTTTTTTGTACGGCGTGAAAGTACCTGCATTACTCGTCGAATTTCTTCATCTCGCCCGATAACCGGATCGAGCTTACCTTCACGGGCCGCTTTGGTTAAATCAATACTATACTTGGCTAGAATTTGGTATTTACTTTCGGCTTGCTGATCGGTAACGCGCTGATTGCCCCGAATATCCTGCAAAGCCTGATAAATGCGCTCTTTATCAATCCCAAAGCGGCGCAACAACATCGCGGCCGGGTCACTGCTATCCGAGACGATTGCCAGCAGCAGATGTTCCGTGCTGATAAATTCATCTTGTAGCCGTTGCCGTTCTTGGTCTGCCGCTTGGAAAAGCCTTTGCAAGCGTGGCGTAATGTACATACTTACTTGAATACCTTGCATACCACCTAGCGGAGTTTGCAGTTTAGGCGTAACGTCCAGTTTTTCCTGTACCGACCGCTTCACCAAATTCATATCTACGGCCAAGCGTTCCAGTACTTGGGTGGTAACACCATCCTTTTGTTGAAGCATTGCCATCAAGATATGTTCTACATCCAGTTGGCTATGGCGTTGTTCCATCAAAATCTGATAGGAATTGGTTAGTACCTCTTGGGCGCGTTCGGTGAATTTATCAAAAGGATTCATTGCCATTTAGGTTCGAGTCTCCTTCTTTAAGAAAATTAGGAAATTTAGAAATTAATTTAAAAGTTCAGAGATCATTTTTATTTATGTCATTTCTCTGCTTATCTCTACGCTACATTGGTTTACTAGTTTCAATTTTTCGCTTTTACAAACGCAATTCTAACATTTCTTCCTAGAAATTAACTGGGCGGACTCGACCGTCCACCCAATCAGCCTCGCTTGCTTATTTGAGGGGTTAAAACTGGACATTTCAGGCTTATTGAGGTCTTAAATCGCGCAACTGCTTAAAAAGCACTTTTTCATCGTTGGAAAGGTTACTGGGTAAGACAATCTCGACTTTGACGTACATATCACCTCTCACGCCCGGTTGATTGAGTAGCGGCATTCCCTGAGAAGTAAGACGAAAGACTTTGCCATTCTGGGTATCCGGTGGGACACTTAAGCCAATCTTACTTCCTTTTAGCGATGTCACAATAACCTCGCCTCCCAAAATAGCATTGTAAAGGGGGATGGGGACGGTGGTATATAAATCGGCTCCTTTACGTTCAAAGACTTGGTGGGGCAAGATTCGTACTTTTAAATTAAGATCGCCACGATTACCGCCGCCTAATCCGCTGCCACCTTCACCGGCCACTCTGACTCGGCTTCCCTCTTCTACACCTGCCGGGATTCGCACTTCTAACCGCTTGGAACGGGGTACTACACCTAAGCCCAGACAGGTATTACAGCGTTGACCTGCACGTAAACCCGTTCCGTTGCAGAGATGGCAAGAATCACTGGATTGTATCTGGAGTTGGCGGGTGGTTCCGCTAAAGACTTCTTCCAGCGAAAGTTCTATATTTTGCTCCCGGTCATCTCCGCGGGTGGGGTGAGGCGCATTTCCGCCACCGCGTACAAAGCCAAAGTCGTTGTTGCTGGTGGTTCCACTGGTGGTTCCACTGGTGGTGCCGGGATGAGCGCGGGTACCACCTTTGGGCTTACTACCAAAAATATTATCAAAAATATCATTAAACCCTGAATTAGCATTAGTGCTACCCGTATTATTTTTTCTATAATCGAAGCCATAATCGTTGTTGGCGCGACTACCGTAACTACCCCCTAATTTATCATATTTTTCCCAGTCTGGTCCAAACTGGTCATACTTACGGCGTTTGTCGGCATCACTTAGCACCTCATAGGCTTCGCCTAATTCTTTAAATCGCTCCTCCGCTTGTTTATTGCCCTGATTCATATCGGGGTGATATTTCCGGGCTAACCGACGGTAAGCGGATTTAACATCTTTTTCGGTGGCACTACGCTCTATTTCCAGAATTTTATAATAATCTCTAGCCATCTTAATACTCATCTCTTCTTGTGTCTCGTCTTGTTCTCTACGACGTTTATAAAAACCCTATCACCTTTCAACTCTATTATAACATTTTGAGTCTAGCACTAGAAAGGCTCTTGCCGCAACAGTGATATGTTAGATTTCTGTTAGATTTCTACTAACTTTCCTTTCGCCAAGTACCGCTTCCTTTGTAAGAAGACTTTGTTAAACCTTTGTTAAAGCTTGCGCTGTGTTAGATTTTCTGTTGCATACCTTGTACAAGCCTTGCTATAATAGATCAGAAGCTAAATTGATTATATAAGGTAGGTGCTAGAGTGGGTGCTTTATCACCTCTTTCCAAATAAATTAAGAGACAGTTAGAGGATGCAATCATGGCTACAATCACTATTTTGCCTTCCGGCATTAAGCTGGAAGTGGAACCGGGTAAGACTCTTCTTAAAGCCGTGCTTGATAGCGGGGTTTTTTGGCCCTACACTTGTGGAGGCCGAGCGCAATGTACCTCCTGTGCTTTTACGCTCATCACAGGGGGAGAGCGTTCTTCTAAGATCAGTCGCCTTGAACAGTTCGCCCTTGCTCAATACAAAGGCCGTCGTGCGGCAGCAGCACAAAAAGTAAAACTAGCCTGTCAAACCGTTATAGATGGCGATATGGTCGTTCAGAAGAACTTGAGCAGTTTTTAGCTAAATTCTTTATCAACCGAAAGGGTGGTAATTTAATTACCACCCCTTTTTGTTTTCTGGAAGAGTTTTAATCTCGGCTAATATTTAATATTTCAGGTTCAAAACCCGACGTTCGGCGGCTCGCATCGTATTAGCCATTAATGCCAAATTAGTAATGGGAGCGATTCCATCTGGGCTAGAACCGAGGATACTAGCCACGTGGCGCACACTCTCCCAATGGACATCGCCCACTAGCAGGCCATTTTCGTAGGTTAGGCCATAATCTAGCACTACTACGCCCGGCTTTAGCATTGCGCCTGTAATCAAATTGGGTTGTCCGGCACAGGTAATGACTAGGTCGGCCTCGCGGGTATGGTCGGCTAGGTTGCGGGTGCCGCTATGGCAAACCGTGACCGTTGCATCGGCAATAACCAAGAGACCAGACATAGGCTTGCCCACCACTTTATTGCGCCCGACGATTACGGCTCGCATCCCGGCAGGATTGATATTGTAGCGGAGCAATAACTCCATACCTGCCGCCGCCGGTGGTGGTACCATCGTATCCAAGTTGGAAAAGAGCCGCCCGACATTTAGGGGGTGATAGCCCTCCACATCTTTAGCCGGGTCTATCACGGCAATCATCTCCTCATGGCTAATATGAGGTGGTAGCGGAGCTTGGATCGAAATACCATCAAAGGCCAAGTGACTGTTTAGCTCTCGAATAAGAAATTGTAACTCGCGGTCGCCGGTCTCCTCCGGCCACAGATAGGCCATAAATTCCAAACCTAAATTGCGAGCCTCCGTCGCTACTTGGTCGGCCCGGTCTAAGGTTCTCCGGTCTCCTCCTAGTAAAATCATCGCCAGCCCTGGTGGTCGCCCGTATTGTTCGCTGAAGTCTGCCACTTCTTCGCGCAATTCGTTCCGTAACTCTTCGGCCAGCGCTCGTCCATCCATTACCAGCGCTTCGGTGGTCTCGTTCTGCTCGCCCATAAAAACCTCTCCTTGGCGCTACTCAACGCACTTAGCTATAAATTTAGCCCTTTTGGAAAAAGATTATCGCTTAGCAAGTTTTGTGGCTTTTCTCTTACCCCTCTTGCTTTTTTTATATCCTAACGAACTTCCTCTGTTCTGAGGAATTTTAGCAATTATAACCTACTAGGGTCCAGAAATCAAAAGCCAATCTTTTTGTTATCAAAGTTTGACAATAAAAATATTGACGTAGCAACGATTTTCTGCTAAGCTCACATGACAATTCTAAAGCCATTTCAATTAAACGGAAGTAAACGGAAGGATTTTATTTAGGTGAAAATACCTTATAAATATGCGGTAGCTTTAACTGCCGCCCTCGGCCTCTTCATGGCCGTTTTAGATAATACTATTGTTAATGTCGCCCTCTCGCCCATGGTTAAAGCGTTTAATACCGATCTCAATTCGGTACAATGGGTCGTGACCGCCTACTTCTTGGCGCAAGCAGCGGTTATCCCGGCGGCGGGTTATTTGGCTAATCGGTTGGGTATGAAACAGGTTTTTGTTACCTGCCTCGCCCTTTTCACCTTCGGTTCACTCTTGTGTGGTCTCAGCGATGTAGTTCAAGATGATAGCGGCCATCCTTATGTCGGTTTATTGATTTTTTTTAGGGTTGTGCAAGGTATCGGTGGTGGCGCACTCTTCCCACTGGCAACCGCGATCTCTTTCAGTGTCTTTCCGGGGGCGGAACGGGCTAGTTCTTCGGCTATCATCGGTGTACCTGTGTTGATGGCCCCGGCTTTTGGCCCGGCGGTCGGTGGACTTTTGATTGATGGTTTGGGCTGGCAGTGGATCTTCTTTATCAATTTCCCGGTCGGCCTGTTGGCTATCTTTTTAATGTGGCGGATTTACCGGCCAGAGGCGGATGGACACCCAGCAGACAAAACCCGCTTTGATGTGATTGGCCTACTCCTCTCGATGGCCGGGGTAATTTCGTTAGTCTACGGCTTTGCGGTGGTTAGCCAGCGCAATCCAGATACCAAAACTCTGACCAATCCACAGGGCGATATTTACGGTTGGGGCTACGGTCTAGTTTGGTTGTTGGTTGGTGCTGGTGTAACCTTATTGGTGGCTTTTACGGTCTATGAATTGCGAGCTAAAGATCCGGTCATGGATCTGCGCCTCTTTAAGAAGCGCGACTTTGTTACTTCCAATATAATGACGTGGATGTTGCGTGGTTTTATCTTTGGTTCCTTCTTCCTCTTGCCCGTCTTCCTGCAAAGCATCCGTGACCCGCAGCTGAGTGCCACTATCGCAGGCTTGGCAACAATGCCGATGGGCTTGGCGGCGGCAGTCTCGGTGGTGCTGGTGAGCCGATTTTACAACCGACTTGGCCCCCGTATCGTGGTTGTGATCGGGATGGTCTTATTGGCCTTTAGTAATCTTCTGCTCTTGGGTATTACCAACGAGACCGATGCTTGGTCCTTGATTCCGGCTATGATTTTGCGCGGCCTCGGCTTTGGCGCAACTGGTATTCCTTTGCAAACTCTCGCCCTCTCCGGTATTAATGGACGAGCCTTGCCCAAAGCTAGTTCCCTCTACAATGTTACGGCCCAAATCTTTAGTTCCATTGGCATTGCGGTTTTGGCTACGCTCTTTGTGCAGCAGACTACCCTGCATTTACCCGATCAAACTGAAATTGCCCAAATTCAGACCCAAGTACAGCAACAATACATCCCGGCTTTCTTGGTCGCTCATCCCGACTTGACCCAAGCGACGCTTACCACTTCGCCCGATTTCCCGGCCTTACAGGTGCAGATCAAAACGGCGATGAGCGCGAAAATCGTTTCGACTGCGGGTGTTCCGGCCATGTACGATGTCTTTGTCATCGTCTTAATTGCTATGGTGGTGTTGGTACTCTTCGCCTTTATTCTACCTAAGCAGCTTAAATACTCTGATTCCCACTCCGGTACGCCGGGTAAACCGGGTGAAAAACAGCCCGCGATGATGATGGAATAGCACTTCTCGATGGTAGGGGCGTATTGCATACGCCCGCTCTCAAGGTGTTGGGCGTAT
>JACAUC010000094.1 GCA_013390945.1 Candidatus Chloroheliaceae bacterium | reverse complement strand
TAAAAAGAGAGGCCGAACGACAACACGCCGAGGAACTTAAAAGAGAGGCCGAACGACAACACGCCGAGGAACTTAAAAGAGAGGCCGAACGGCAACACGCCGAAGACTTAAAAAGAGAGGCCGAACGGCAACGCCTCGTAACGAGCAGGTCTGAAGCTCAGAGACTAGCTGACAAAGCCCGCCAAACTTCTGACCTTTTGACCGCGATCAAACTTTGGGAAGAGGTTATCAAGAGAGACCCCACTAACTCCAACTATCAGTTGGAACTGGATAAAGTTCGCGACCACCTGAAACTGAAAAAAGAGATTAGCGACCTCTTAGCTCAAGGGGAGCAGGCATTTAAGGCCAAAAAATATAGCGAGGCGCAACAGTCCTATAGTCAGGCCGAAAACCGAAGTAGTGATCCGGGAGAGCAGCAAGTTATTCGGGAACGCTTGAGCTTGATCGCACAGGAAGAGGCCAAATCATCGGAACGAGCAGTTCGTCTTAGTGAGGCTACCCAAATAATCCGGGAAATTGAGCAAGCCATTCGAGACAAGCAAGCTCCTAGCCTTCTGCTTAAATTGATCCGGCGTGGTCAAGAACTGATCGGTTCTGGTTGGGGTAACCCGGTGCTGGAAAAAAAGTTGGAAGAAGCCGAAAATTACCACTACGAGTTAATGGATTTATCGGGTGAGGTCTCCCATTTTGCTTCGGCTGGTCGTGTCACCAATGATCTGAAAAAAGCATTAGTAGAACTTCAAAAGCTAATCGCAAAGGGCTATCGCTACTTCTATGACGATTCAGGTGAGCGAGATATATTTGAAGTAAAGAAGGAATACGAAACAAAATATCAAGAGTTCTGCGATGTGAAGCTGGAAGAATATATGAGGCTGGCCGAGGAGAGCCTGCCCAAATATCCTCAGAAAGCGGTAGTCCTATTACAGCAAGGCTTGGAAGAGCTTGACCAAGCTAATACTGCCACTAAAGGGCAAGCCGAACAGATGTTGGACTATGCCAAAGATAAGGAGAAGCACTGGGAAGAGGCCGATAGGCTAATTCAGGAGGTACGCAAGACTCAACCGCCCATACTGGAAAAGCTAAAACAATATCGTCGCGCCCGTGATAATTACGCGGATCACCCTGAGATAGATCAGCTTTTAGCCCTGAGTGAACAAGAATCCAATTCTTATCGGCTGAAGTTGGCCCAAGAACGCTTGATTCTACTTCTAGCCCGACCACCAGTGAACCGACCAGCCGAAACCAAAGTCACGACCAGCCGAACCGAAACAGAGGTTTTCACCTTAGAGCAAATTACTCAGCTTCAGGCAGCACTGATCCAAGCACAGGCAGAAACACTAGGCGAACTATCCACCGAACTGAGCGAGGCCGAACTACAACAAGCCAGACAAATTGAGGCCGCTTATTCTAGCTTGCAAGGTCTGACAAATTTGGCGGCACAATTTCACGGTCAGCCGGAAGGTCTGAACCCTCAACTGGTTGCCCAAGCGAAACGAGTTGGGCGGCTCCAAAACAGGTTGGAAAAATACGAGATTGCCGAGTTTCTGACGACCAGCCGAAGGGTCTGGACCCCCAGCCGAAGTGAAGATTTGTTCCATCATAACGATGGTTTGGAGCTATACCTAAGCCTAGAACGCTGGTTAGCATCAGAAAGTCAGACTACACCAAAGGCCGAAGAGCAAGTGGCGTTGGAGGAGAGGCTTCAGGCCCAACTACAAATCAAACAGGAACGTTTTGAGGAGCAAGGACGTTTAATTCAGACGTTTATACCGCTCCAAGCCAAACTGGAAAACCTGACCAAAGAGCTTGAGACTACTCTTTCTCGGTTAGACCCACCACAACCCAGCCTGTCATTCGAAGAAGGTCTGACTAGTTATCTGTTATGGAAAGACCGCTACCCCTACCTGCGCCAAGAAGTAGAGGGCTTTTTAGACTACGTAACGGGTAGCAACTCCCTCTTTCTCTTCACCAAAACCGACTTTGATCGGCAGATCAATCAACAAAGCAGATTATTAGAGGAAAGTGGGCAGGAACTAGAAAAGGTGTTGCATGGCTATCTAAACAACCACTTCAATCTGGCCCTAACCGCTCAAAGAGCTAACAACTATTCCCAAGTTCTTCTTGAGCTTGAGCAGGTTATACCAAGTGACCCCTCCCTTGAGGATAAAATTAGTACCATCATTGGAAAAGCTAAGTACGACCAGAGCTACATTCTCTATCGAGAGGCCACCAAGCGCAAAACAGAGTGGGAGCAGGCCAATCAAGCCTTTAAAGCGATTTGGCAAAGCGAAAGCCTTGAAAAAGACTGGTTGAAAGCGATTAATCTCTTGGAAGAATTGCATAGCAAGCAATTTTCCCCGGACGATGAAGCTCTTCTGCAAGGCTACACCGAGCTTTTGACTGTTAATTGCAAGGAACTACACGAAGACTTACAGAAAGCCTTCCACCAGCCCCTCGTCTACCAGCAACGCCAGAAATGGCAACGAGACTTTATTCAGGCTCTTAGCCGCTTCCCTCAAGATTGGACGCTGAAACAACTAGACCAGTTTTGTAGCAAATCTGAATATCTGGTTTGGACTGATAACGTCTTTAAATTACCTGCCAAGTGGCGAAAAGAGAGTCAACTTAATAAAACCCTAGCCCAAGTGTTAGAAGCCAATATCGGACAGCTAGGCACATGGGAAGTAGGCTACCCCCTCTATTGCCAAGCCTTTGCCGAGGGGGAATGGATCAAGGCCAAACAAAGACTTACTCAGATGAAGAACAATGGGCTGCAAGGTCTCAAACAGGCCGGAGACCTAGATGAAGCCTTGAATCACGTCAGTCTGCTTCCCGGTCTGCTCCGCGATTACCTTAAACCACCTTACCTGCTCGACTATTTGGAGCAGATCAGTTACGGTCAGGAGTATTTGGCTAATCTAGCTGATTTGACCGAATATAAGACGCGCCTCTCCCAAAACTTGCAGGAGAAGCTAAAATATCTACCCCGCTTAAAAGAGTGCCAAGCAAAACTCCAAACAACCGACGTAACGAGCAGTTTGGAACTAAGCGCGGCTAAACAAATGATACAATGGCTCGAAGAAATCGCGCCCGAAGAAATAGGTGGATTAAAAAATCCATTAGAAGTAGAGGATTGGCTAGGAAAGCTCAGCATCATAACGAGCAGTTATCTAGCCTCTAATACGCAGCCCGAAAACGAAGCCGAGGCCAAAAAAGTGCTGGAAGGCTACGGTGAGGAGCTAGAGCTTAACGAACTGCTCGTTACGTTGAAGCGGGAGATAGCCTTGATTACGCCTCCTACGGTGGGCTACTGTTATGAAGACTGGATAAGAGTCTATCGAGAGAAGTGTCAGCCGTCGAAGCGTTTCCAGCAGGAGTTGAGCCAGTATCCCATATTGCCGGAGGATTCGCTCCTGAAGGAGATGGAAAAGGTGCTGGAAGAGCAGGTCTTTGCCTCTTATAAGAGTCAGGGTAGTAAGGCGGAACCCCCTTTGAACTATCACCTAGCGATGCTAAACGCTTTCAGTCAGGCTTTGAATGAGTTAGAAAGACTAGGGTCAGAAGGGGATGAGGCCGCCCGGCAACAACTACTTGGGCAATGGATTGCTATTGCCGAAGCAGCGGTAGTCCGTGAAGTAGACCTAGAACTGATAGATGAAATTAAGGGGCTTGTTAATTTTAACCAAGTTTACACCCATCTGAGAAGGAGGCTAGAACTCTTCCATGGTAAGGCAGGGGCAGCAAAATACTTGGGTGAGGAAGCGTTGTGTCAAGGTGTGATACTCTTAGATGAGCTTACCGCAAATAGTCGAAAGAGCCAAGAGAGCCAAGAGATGTATAATAGCCTAGCAGAGCTAGAAAAGATTATAATAGAAGTAATCGGATCAGATAAGATGGCAGAGTGGTCAAGGCTAAGCAGTTTGCTGGGCGAATTGATCGAAAAAAAGAGGCAACTTTTATTTTAAAGTATTAAAAATATTAATTAAGAAAGCTATGCGCTGTTATGGATATAACTCAAGCACAAATTGACCTGATACAAAGTTTTTTGAAAAAGAAGGAATTTGAGCTAAAAAAAGCTGACCAAGCACGTTTGGCAGGGCAAGAGAAGAATAAGCAGGGTGATCTAGGTCGCTGGTTCGAGAAGCTGAAGTTCGCCCCCGAAACGCCTGTTCCGGCTACGGTGAAACCCTATGTGGAGGCCGTTTTACAGGGGCAGGACTTAGCAAGCGTGGTCGAGGAGGTGCTTCTACCGACTACTCCGCCACCTCCCCCGGTGATGGTTACGCCACCGCCGATAATTTCCTCACCCCTCAAAGCGGTAACACCTCGTAACGAGCAGTTTAAGCCCTATCAACCGGAAACGCCACCTGCTGGGGGCTATAAGACACCCTCCATTAGTATGCCCATAGATAATTCACTACGTAACGAGCAGCTTGAGCTGGCTCCGGAAACTTTTATTACGCGCAGCCAATATATTCAAATGGTTCAGTTCTTGGATGACCAGAAAGAAGAGTCTCTTAGACGCGCCGACCTAAAGAAATTTAAGGTATATGAGGAACAATTAACACTGCTAGAACAGTGGTGGAAACAAGACAAGGGTCGCGAGGATAAGATTAATGACCAGTTACGTACCCTCTTGAGGGAGAGGCTGAATCTTCCGGTAGAACCCCTCCCGCCTGTAACTAACACGAACAATGTAACGAGCAGTTTAACCACTAACTCTTCCGTAAGCGTGACCTCCCCACCTGTTTCGGACTCATCCGTTTCTGGTCTGGTTATTGGAACTGCTCGTTACAAAGATAACACTACGGCTGGCCGTACGCTCTTAGCCGAGCTAAAAGGGTTACTTGGCTTTGCTAGGATGCGCTTGGGTTCCCTAATAGCGGTGGAGCAGTGTGGCCCTATCTGGGAATATTTGTTGAAAGCTCATCTTAATTTAACTCTGCTCTTGGAATCTCAGAGTAGTCTAACACTAGAGGAATGGAGCGAGAAGCTGATCCAAATCAGCACCGAGCTAGAACAGACCGAACTGGCACTTAGAGAACTAGAAATCTGGTTGGCGAGATTTCAAAAGGAGCTAGAGGTGGGCAGAATAGAAGTGGCAGGTAAAATATTGGAACAGGCCATCTACCGCTACAGCCAAAGCCAATCGTCCAACCCATCTGTAGGCGGGTCTTGGCCGCCCTCGCTTACAGCCGCCAAGTGGCACCTTGAAACCCGAAGCCAAGCAATCAGTTAACATTTGGCCTTCCAGTCGGGCTTAAAGCAGGCAATCAGCCGAGACCAGTCTACCTTAGAAAAATAGAAACAAAAGCACGAAATAATGACAAACAAAAATTTAGATAGCGAAATAATTAAACGAAAACTGCTGCTTAGCCGTGATAATGCTTTTAAAGAGGGCAACTTGCAAGAAGCCCGAAGGCTTACGGAACTGCGTAACAAGTTAAGCGACTGGATTGATAGCGGTCAGGTCTTAGAACAATTGCCGCCGGAACTAAGTGCCTTTGCCGATACACTTTTTCTGGAGGAAACCACAGACAGCCCAATTTCTGAAGGAGCCCTATCGGGTATCGGGTATCGGGTATCGGGTGACGGTGGAGTCTCTGACACCCAACACCCTACACCTGACACCCCTCCAGAGGTACGGCCAGCCGAAAAGCTAACCGAAACCTCCTATATTAAGGATCAAGTCAAAGTAAATCCTAATATAGACGCAGCGCAACCGGAAATAAAACTTGAGCTGGCTCCGGAGGTAAAGCTAACCTATATTATAGGGGCTTCTGAAGGAGCCAGCTCGAGAGCTGGCTCAAGTATCGGGTATCTGGTATCGGAGGACGGTGGAGTCTCTGACACCCAACACCCTACATCTGACACCCCTCCAGAGGTACAGCCAGCCGAAAAGCTAACCGAAACCTCCTACATTAATGAGCCAACTCCTCAAATAGACGAGGAGCAATCAGAAATAAAAGTTGTTAGTAACGTTAAAGCGGTAAGTTTGGTCAAAGTAAAAAAAGTGGAAACTACGGCCAGCCGAAACGAGAAAATTTCGGACACCGATGAAATTCCGGCCCCTCCAAAATCACGTAACGAACCGTTAGAATCGCCTATCCAAGCTAAGCTTGATGACCCCCTTTCGGCTGGCCTTCAGCTTCAAGCTCTATTGTTACTTGCTCAAGCCCAGCAAGCTCTTATAACCGGAGAGACTCAAACTTGCTTAGTTTTACTAGAGCAGACGGCCACAATGCTAAACGGTCAGCCCGACCACCAGTGGATCGGCCAGCCGAAGGAGCCAGCTCAAGGTCTTGATCGTCAACTGGTTGCCCCGCCGAACGTTATAAAATTACCTTCTGTTACCAACACGACCAACCAACCCACTGATGGTACGGCACTAGTCTTGAAAATCAGAACGGCTATCTCAACCCGGCAACCGCTCAGTCGCTTAGCGAAGTTAACGAAGGAGGCTAAGTTGTTGCTAGAAACCACCTCTAATCAGGAACTAAAGCAGGCGGTAGAGGAGGCCGAGGAGCGGCGACGGGGGCTGTTAGAAAAAACAAATAGAGTCACCAGCCTGAAAGATTTTGAAACCCTTCTGGAACTTTTGGAGGAGTTAATCAAGCAGGGAGAGCCTTATTTTTATGATGAGTACGGCGAATGGGACATTTTAGGAGTACGTGATTACTACAAAGCCGGTCACATTATTCAAAAAGCTCAAAAGAAACCAGTAATGGAGAGATTAAAGGATTATTATCGCGCCCGCGATATTTATCCCTCTCATCCCGATTTAGCAGTTGTTTTACCTCCGACAGAAGTGTTAGCTGCCGATATTTTAATGACAAAGGGCAAAGATTTTTTTAGGCAGCAGGACTATAATCAAGCCCTAGAAAGCTTTGAGCAGGTACGTCAACTAGGCAAATACTTGGAACATATAGAGAGTTGGATTGAACAGGCCCGTAGCAATCTACAACCTAACTCCATCCGGGAGGCCTCGGCTGGCCGCGTCGAACTTTAGGATTTTAAGGATTTTGAAAGGAACTGTGCTATGGCTAAGATAAGTGCCGAAGAATTTCGTGAAGCGATGAATCGGTTAGTCAAAGAGCGCGATAGCTTTTTCAATCGAGGTGAGCTGAAGGAGGCGCGGCGGCTTAGCACTCTTAGAACGCCCTTACAGGAATGGTTTGATTCTGGTCAAGTTGGCGGATTCGAAGGACTCTCCGCCGAAGTACGTGAGATGTTAGCCTCCTTTTTAGGCCGTTCACTTGAGAGTAATCCTACACCCCCTGTCCCATCTGTCGGCGGGTCGACACCTGTGGGAGAAACTGCTAGTTACGTGGATAAAGGGAGCAGCCGAGTTGTTGGGAAAGAGGAGCCAAGAACCTCGGCTGGCCGCTCGGCTGACCGCGAAGAACTAAAAATAAAGGAGACCGAACGGCAACGCCTTTTTGACGTGCAGAGACTAGCTGATAATGCCCGCCAAACTTCTGACCTTTTGACCGCGATCAAACTCTGGGAAGAGGTCATCGAGAAAGACCCCGCTAATTTCAACTATCAGTTGGAACTGGATAGAGTTCGCGACAACCTGAAGAGAGAGATTAGCGGTCTCTTAACGCAAGGAGAGCAGGCATTTAAGGCCGAAAACTATAACGAGGCGCAACGGGCCTATAATCGGGCCGAAAACCTGAGTAGCGATCCGGGGGAGCAACAGGTTATTCGGGAACGCTTGAGCTTGATTGCACAGGAACAGGCCAAATCGTCCCGTCTTATTGATGCTACTCAAATAATCCGGGAAATTGAGAAGGCCATCCGAGAAAAGCAAGCCCCTAGCCATCTGCTTAAATTGATTGGGCGCGGTCAAGAACTGATCGATTCTGGTCGGGGTAACCCGGTGCTGGAGAAAAAGGTTGAAGAAGCCGAAAAATACCGCTACGAGTTAATAGAGCTATCAGGCGGTGCCGCTACCTTAGCTGCCAGCAATGACCTGAAAGGTGCGCTGGTAAAGCTTCAGACGTTAATCACAGCGGGTCATCGCTATTTCGACGACGGCTCAGGCGAGCAAGATATTATATTAGTAAAGAAGGAATACGAAACACGGTATCGCGAGTTCTGCGATTTGAAGCTGGAAGAATATATAATGCGGGCCGAGGAGAGCCTGCCCAAATATCCCCAGAAAGCAGTAACCCAGTTGCAGCAAGGCTTGGAACTCTTTGACCAAGCTAATACTGCCACTGAATGGCGAGCCAAAAAGATGTTGGAAGATGCCAAAGATAAGGGGAAGCGCTGGGAAGAGGCTGATAAACTGATCCAAGAGGTACGCAACACTCAACCGCCCATACTGGAAAAGCTAAAACAATATCGTCGCGCCCGTGATATTTATGCAGGTCATCCTGATATAGATCAACTTTTAGCTCTGAGTGAACAAGAGTCTGACTCCTATCTGCTGGATTTAGCCCAAGGACGCTTGACCCTGCTGCGAGCCAAGGGGGATGAAAGGGTGACCCTGAATCTGGAGATGATTACTCAGCTTCAGGAGGAGATTCAGGCCGCGCGGGAAGAGACGCTAGGCCAACTGAGCCAAGCCGGACGACAAAAACCAGAATACCGCAAACTGGATAATGCCTATACCGAATTTATAGGAAGCCTGAGCCAACGTGAAACCCGGCGACGTAACACTAACAAGCAGTTAGGGTTATTTGAAGCGGCGATGCAGCAAAGTAATTACAGTGCCGCCGCGCAAGCCCTAGATGCCATCGGCCCAGAAGACCGCGCCAATACGGAAGTGCAGACGGCTAGTTCTCGCCTAGATGGGCAACGTTCCGCCCAAGAGATTTTCAATCTGGCCCAAGAAAACCTGAAAGCAGGAATGTACGAACTCGCCATTGACCGCTTTAATGAATATAAGGTCAAAGGGGGCAATAATACCCTAGCAGACCGGGGTATTAAAGAGGTGATAGAATTGGCGGCAATGGCAGATATAGAGCGGTTAATTCAAACTAACCGCTACGCCGATGCCAAAGAAGATTTACTCTCCGTCATCGCTATGAACGGTACTCAGAAGCAAAAAGCTTTAGAAAAGCTGCGGGAGGTGGAAGAGAGGCTAATTAGGCAAGGGGAAATCAAACAGGAATTTGATCAACTCAAGTTAAACTATGACCGCTACTCTAATTATGAATTACTCGATAGAATGATTTCTATTCTGGGTATTCACACTAATCTTCAGAGGCTTGCCAAAGACCCCTCAGACTTGCAAAAGACTCTTCTGGAGAAAAAACGAGAGATCGAGCAAGAAATTAGAGCGGGCTTTGATCAGGTATATAAACACCTCCAAGAGCTTGCAGAGCAAGAAGATAATCCTTCACCAACTAAAGCTAACCAAAGTGGGGGACTGACGGGCAGGTATGAACAAATCAGCCAATTCATCCAAAAGGTCGAAACTCAGATGGGTGGGTTGCAAGGCGCAATAGAAATTAGGGCTAAGACTCTAGCTAACGTGCGCTTACTGATGTCCGAAGCACGTGATACGGCAAATCTGGACGAGAGAATCGGGAAATACAATCTGGCCCTAGCAGAAGATAAAAATTATCCGCGCCTAAGGGAGCGACTGGCTCGCGCTAAAGCCGATAAAGAGTTGAAGCGTATTCGAGACGAGGGTGCCGATCAATCTCGCCGAATTGAGAGGCTTCGCGAATTACTCAAGCAGGATGAATACGCCAAAAACCTCTATCTGCTGGTGGAGATTATCCAAGCTTTTGAGCAGGATAGTGAGCTACACGAAGATGCTTTTACCTTCATCAAAGATGCGGAGGACATTTTTGCCAATCCCGATCACGGCTTTTTAAACGAAAGGGATCGTGAGAGGCTTAAAGGCCAAGTGGACAAGGCCCGGGCAAGGCTAACTTTACGACGGGTTAAACAAACTTGTATCCGAAAGGTCAACGAGAACCTAAAAGCTAATCGCCCTTGGGACGCACTTGAAGCCGTCGCCTTGCTCTGGGAAGACGATGCTCTGAAAGATCAGGAAATTACCGAATTTACCATCGAGGAGTCCAAAAAAATAGTACAGACTCACTATAATCAGCTGTTGAAATCCAGAGTTTATTCTGAAGTGGCCGATTTTATGCTGAAATTACTGGGGGTGTTTGAACCGGACGGGTCTCGACCGGACGGGTCTAGGCGGCATATTCTTACCAAGCCTATCTGTGAAACGCTGCAAGATAACCTAATTCGCCAGATGGTTGACCTTGCCAACGAGCTTGGCTCCACTTCTTCTGCTATAACCGAGCAATTACAAATTTATAGTGCCATTTTAAGAATAAAGCCCAATGATTCTAGTGCGATAGAGGGTTTGAGAGTCCTGCGTAATATTCTGAGTGGCTTGGAACCAGAACCGAAGGGAATGGTGGAGCGACTGCAAGAGCGACTGGAGACTTTTAGCAGTCATATCCAGCGTGGCTCTAACCAACTTCTCAACTATCAGCAAGCTTTGGAGGAGTGTAATCTCCTTCAGCGGGCTACCGAAGACTGTAAGCAACTCGCCACCAATTTTGAGAAATATGCTCCTACCAGTGATCTGAGCCGGATTCGGAATGAAATTAATGATTCGTCCATAAAGTTGGACGACATTTCGAGAGACTTGGCAAAGATTAATAAAGGTTTGGAAGCCTTTAACCGGGATCTAGGAAACCTCTTCAAAGAGCTAACCCTAGAATATGATGAGATTAACGAAGCCGATTTAGAAAGCGAATTGGAGCAACTTTTCCGGCAGGTTAATCCAGCCAGCCTTACCAGTAGTGCCATTCAGGTTTCTGATATTGGAGAAGCCAACACGCGGTTAGGGAACGCCAAGCAATATCGGCGCGGCCTTGAACAAAATTTCCGCAAAATTCGCCAAGCTCAACGTCAGGAGAAGTTTGACTCCCTAGAAACACGTGAGGAGGTGACACTCGCTTGCAGTGATCTGGAGAGACTGGAGAGACGCTTCCAGCGTCTCTTTAAAGATCAAGAAGCTCGGATTAATCAGTTAGAAGCAACGGCCCTAGAGGTAACCATCGGTTTTACGGATCACCGGGGAACTAGGGTGGATAAACAACTGAATACGCGCGGGGATCACAAAAAAGAATATGATGCCAAGCTTCAAAACTATTTGGACTTACTAGAGAAAAAGAACCAAGCTGAAGCAAATCTGCGTAAATTCCGTAGTAATGTTGAAACCGACCAAAGGGCCAATGACGGTGCTATATTTCGGGAGTATGAGAAGGTATTAGAACGTCGCCTTGGCATTGGGCGGAGGCGCTATGAAACTGGCCTAGCCAATTCGATAGCTCAGTTGGAGGAGGCGATTAACAAATACCTAGAGATTGAAAATAGTCCTGCCTTGAGCCTGAAAGCCGTAGATCTGGCTAGAAGTGCTAGAGGTGCTAGAACTAAAGCCGAACATGATCTGGAAGAACTGGAGCGGTTACAACGTGCCGTAAACGAATTTAAAGCTAACGCCGACAAATGGTGGGATGAAGCGAATGACCTTATTAACAACCTGTGGAATAAAAGAGCCGTTGGTAAAGAGACCTGCGACCGTATTCGCTACTTAATCGAACGTTTTGGCGAATTTGATCCCTGTGGTGGCTACAAGGAGTTGATAGAACGTTATAACCCAGTTTCGGATCGCTGTAAAACCTATGGCGTTAATGTTAAGTCTTACGAATGTAAGGAGCAGTAGTAGTTGTTAGTTGTTGGTTATTAGTTATTAGTCAGCATATCTTAGAAAACGAACTAAAAACTAACAACTATGCACTAAAAATTAATAAATACTGGTCGTAGAAAGGTTCTCCCAAATTGGAAAAAATTCGTTCTGATCGGGCAATTAGTGGTAATTACGGCGATGCTGTAGATACCGAGCAAGCAACCCGTCTCGGTCAAGCCGTGTGCTTAGTGGAGGCTCAGGATTATGGTGGCGAATTAGGCACTGGTTTTTTAGTAGCCCCTACGTTGGCCTTGACGAATTATCACGTAGTTGATGCTGTTGGGGCTATCGGGGATTTACAGCAGAAGGCCACTAACTTGAGATGCAACTTGAGGAATGGAAACACAGACTGGCTCCGCTTGAAGCACGTTTGATCGAAGTCAAAAAACAACTGAATTAGGTAAAGCTTACACAATATGCAAAACAATAACCAAGCTCAAAATCAGCCGCCCTCGGAACCTCAACCTTCAGCTAAGTCAAGAGAGTTGAAGAATAAACTCGAAAAACTCAATAAGGAATGTTTAACTCTACAGAAAATAGTTAAGAGAATAAGCATTAAACTGGCTATAGAAACCAATCCTGTTACTCTGGTTCAGCTTGAAGCATTACAAGAGGAAAAAAATGCGGAACTCACCAAAATTTTTCATGAGTTAAGTGAAACTGAGCAAGAACTTACACAGTTGGAGAGGATAAGGGAGACCGAGCTGCAACGCCTCTCTAACGTTCAGAGACTAGCTGGTAATGCCCGCCAAACTTCTGACCTTTTGACCGCGATCAAACTTTGGGAAGAGGTTATCGAGAAAGACCCTGATAATAGTGGCTATCGGTTGGAACTGGATAACGTTCGCAACAGCCTGAAGAGAGAGATTAGCGACCTCTTGACTCAAGGAGAGCAGGCATTTAGGGACGAAAAGTACGATGAAGCCCGACGAGCCTATAGTCGGGCCGAAAAACTGAGTAGCGATCCGGGGGAGCAGCAGGTTATTCGGGAACGCTTGAGCTTAATTGCACAGGAAGAGGACAAATCGGCGGAACGAACAGCTCGTCTTAACGAAGCTACCCAAATAATCCGGGAAATTGAGCAAGCCATTCGAGACAAGCAAGCTCCTAGCCTTCTGCTTAAATTGATCCGGCGCGGTCAAGAGCTGATCGATTCTGGCTGGGGTAACCCGGTGCTGGAGAAAAAAGTTGAAGAAGCTGAAAAATACCGCTACGAGTTAATCGAGTTATCGGGCGGTGCCGCTAACTTAGCAGCCAGCAATGACCTGAAGGGTGCGCTGGTAAAACTTCAGACGTTAATCACAGCGGGTCATCGCTATTTCGACGACGGCTCAGGCGAGCAAGATATTATTGAAGTAAAGAAGGAATACGAAACACGATATCGCGAGTTCTGCGATTTGGAGCTGGAAGAATATATGATGCAAGCCAAGGAGAACTTGCCCAAATATCCCCAGAAAGCGGTAACCCAGTTGCAGCAAGGCTTGGAACTCTTTGACCAAGCTAATAGTGCCACTGAATGGCGAGCCAAAGAGATGTTGGAAGATGCCAAAGATAAGGAGAAGCACTGGGAAGAGGCCGATAAACTGATCCAAGAGGTACGCAACACTCCACCGCCCATACTGGAAAAGCTAAAACAATATCGTCGCGCCCGTGATATTTACGCAGGTCATCCTGATATAGATCAGCTTTTAGCCCTGAGTGAACAAGAGTCTGACTCCTCTCTGCTGGATTCAGCCCAAGAACGCTTGATCCTGCTGCGAGCCAAAGAGAATGGAGTGGCCCTGAATCTGGAGATGATTACTCAGCTTCAGGAGGAGATTCAGGCCGCGCAGGAAGAGACGCTAGGCCAACTGAGCCAGACCGGACGACAAAAACCAGAATACCGCAAATTGGAGAGTGCCTATACCGAATTTATAGGAAACCTGAGCCAGCGTGAAACCCAACGACGTAACACTAACAAGCAGTTAGGGTTATTTGAAGCCGCGATGCAGCAAAGTAATTACAGTGCCGCCGCGCAAGCCCTAGATGCCATCGGCCCGGAAGACCGCGCTAACTCAGAAGTACAGACGGCTAGTTCTCGTCTAGATGGGCAACGTTCCGCCCAAGAGATTTTCAACTTGGCCCAAGAAAACCTGAAAGCAGGGATGTACGAACTCGCCATTAAACGCTTTAATGAATATAAGGATAAAAGGGGCAATAGTATCCTAGCAGACCTAGGTATTGCCGAGGCGGTGGAACGGTCGGCAATGGCAGATATAGAGCGGCTAATTCAAACTAACCATTACGCCGCTGCTAAAAGCGATTTACTCTATATCATTTCCAAGAACGGTACTCAGAAGCAAAGAGCCCAAGACAAGCTGCGGGAGGTGGAAGAGAGCTTAATTAAGCAAGAGAGAATCAAACACGATTTTGATCAACTCATGTTAAACTATGGGCGCTTCACTAAAATTAGATTACTACTCGATAGAATGATTTCTATTCTCGATACTTACACGGGTCTTCAAAAACTAGCAAAAGATCCCTCAGATTTGCAAAAGACTATTCTGGAGAAAAAAGGAGAGATCGAGCAAGAAATTAGAAAGGGCTTTGATCAGATATATAAACAACTCCAAAGACTTGCTAAGCAAGAAGACAATCCTTCAACAATTAGGGTCAGTGGACTGACTGGCAAGTATGAGCAAATCGTCCAATTCATCGAAAAGGTTGAAACTCAGATGGGTGGGCTGCAAGGCGCAATAGAAAGGCGGGCTAAGACTCTAGCTAAAGTGCGCTTACTGATGTCCGAAGCACGTGATACGGCAAATCTGGACGAGAGAATCGGGAAATACAATGAGGCTCTAAAAGAAGATAAATATTATCCACGCCTGAAAGAACTGTTGGCTCGCGCTAAAGCCGATAAAGAGTTGAAGCGTATTCGAGACGAGGTTCCATCCAGCGCTGGTCAGTTACGTCGGATTGAGAGGCTTCGCGAATTACTCAAGCAAGATGAATACGCCAAGAACCTCTATCTGCTGGTGGAGATTATCCAAGCTTTTGAGCAGGATAGTGAGCTACACGAAGATGCTTTTACCTTCATCAAAGATGCGGATAACATTTTTGCTAATCCAGATCACGGCTTTTTGAATGACAAGGATCGTGACAAACTCAAAGGCCAAGTAGACAAGGCCCGGGCAAGGCTAACTTTGCGGAGGGTTAAACAAATTTGTATCCGAAAGGTCAACGAGAACCTAGATGCTAATCGTCCCTGGGACGCGCTTAAAACAGTCGCACTGCTCTGGGAAGACGAGGCTCTGAAAGATCAGGAAATCATCGAATTTACCATCGAGGAGTCCAAAAAAATAGTAGAGAACCACTGTAATCGGCGGCTGAAATTCGAAGTTTATTCTGAAGTGGCCGATTTTATGCTGAAATTACGGGAAGAGCTTGAACCGGACGGGTCTAGGCGGCATCTTCTTACCAAACCTATCTGTGATACGCTGGAAGATAAACTAGTTCGCCAGATGTTTGACCTTGCCAACAAGCTTGGCTCCACTTCTTCTGCTAGAACGACCAGCCGAAGTGCCAGAAGTAATCTCTCTGAAGAAGAGTTGCAAAAAGCCGAGCAGCAGCGTAGAACGGAGCAATTACAAATTTATAGCTCCATTCTAAGAATAAAACCGAATGATCTCGAGGGTTTGAGATTCCTGCTTGAGAGTCTGGATGGCATAGTTCTGCAACTTGGAGAACAGCTTAAGGTTTTTGAAAGTCAACTCCAACGTGGCTCTAAACAACCTCTCAGCTATGAAAAGGCTTTAGAGAAGTGCAATCGCCTCCAACGAACTACCGAGAATTGTACCACCAATTTGGAGAAATATGCTCCTACCACTTCCACTGGTGGTTCGGCTGGTGGTGATCTGAGCCGAATTCGGAATGAGATTAATGATTCGTCCAAAAAGTTGGACGACATTTCTAAAGAATTGGCAAAGCTTAACAAAGGTTTTAAAGATTTTAACCGGAATATAGGAAACCTCTTCAAAGAGCTAACCCTAGAACATGATGAGATTAACGAAGCCGATTTAGAAAGCGAATTGGAGCAACTTTTTCGGCAGGTTGATCTAGCCAACCTTACCAGCAGTGCCATTCAGGTTTCTGATATTGGAGAAGCCCACACGCGGTTAGGGAACGCCAAGCAATATCGGCGCGGTCTTGAACAAAATTTCCGCAAAATTCGCCAAGCTCAACACCATGAGAATTTTGACTCCCCAGAAACACGTAAGGAGGTGACAATCGCTTGCAACGAACTGGAGAGGCTGGATAACAGATATAGGCATCTCTTTAAAGAGCAAGAAGCCCGGATTAATCAGTTAGAGTTAACGGCCCTAGAGGTAACCATCGGTTTTACGGATCACCGTGGAACTAGGGTGAATAAGCAACTGAAGACGCGCGAGGATCACAAAAAGTACTATGATGACAAGCTTCAAAACTATTTAGGCTTACGGGAGAAAAAGAACCAAGCTGAAGCAAATCTGCGTAATTTCCGCAGCAATGTTGAAACCGACCAAGGTGTCAAAGACGATGCTATATTTTTGGAGAAGGAGCAGGTATTAGAACGTCGCTTCGGCTTATGTCTTAAGAGCTATGAAATTGGCCTAGCCAACTCGATTACCCAGTTGGATGAGACACTTAGCAAATACCTAGAGATTGAAAATAGTTCTGTCTTGAGCCTGAAAGCCGTATATCTGGCAATAGATACTAGAGGTGTTAGAACCAGAACCGGCGGTTACCTGAAAGAATTGAAGCGTTTGAAACAGGATTTGGAAAGTGCCTTAAAGGAATTTGAGGTTAACAAAGACAAATTGTGGGAGGAGGTCAATGATCTCATCAACAGCCTGTATAATAAAAGAGCCGTTAGTAAAGGAGACTGCGACCGTATTCGCTACTTAATCGAGCGTTTTGGTGAATTTGGTTCCTGTGGTGGCTACAAGGATTTGATAGATCGTTACAAGCCTGTTTCTGGTCGCTGTCAAAACTATGGCGTTAATGTTAAGTTTTACGGATGTAAGGAACATTAATAGTTGTTAGTTATTGGTTATTAGTTAGCATATTTTGGAAACCAGTTTACCAACGCACTAATAACTAAAGACTAAGCACTAATAACTAACAACTACTGGTCTTGGAAGGAGAAAGTTATGGCACTAATCGGCCTAATTTCGGACATTCACTCTAATTATGCCGCTTTGGAAGCAGTGCTGAGACATGCCAAACAGCAGCAGGTCGAGGTCTACTGGTGCTTAGGAGATGTGGTAGGTTACGGGCCACAACCCGCTCGTTGCCTGCATAAGATGTTGGAGTTAAAAGCTAACGGGCAATTACCAGTCTGGATTATGGGCAATCATGATGCTGCATTTTTAGGCTTGGATAGGTTAGCCTCCAAATTATTTAAAAAGAGTGCCTTACGTGCCATTGAACTTAATCAACTTCACCTAGACAATAACTATAAAGAACTAAAAGAAGAGCTAAGCCCGGAGGATTATCGGTTGGTTCAAGAGTGGTGCAAAGGAGAATTTAAATCACTTCCCCGCGAACCAAAGATAATTTGGCAAAAACCCTCCAACTTAGAAGCTGTTCAGAGGGCTGAACAGCCCTCTGATCCATTGACTGTGGATAGCTGGCCCTATGTAGTGGTACATGGTTCACCCACCGGGCCACTCTCGGCTTACCTCTATCCTCACGCCCATTTTTCACAATTCCTAGGGATGGTTGCAGCCTACAACTTAGTAAAAGAGGAACTTAAAGCGAGGGTTATCAACCCAAAATTGTTACCAGCTTTTCAGCTGGCCGTGCAAAAAACTACGCTGGTAAGTGGACACACTCATTGGCAATACTTGGGTTGCCTAGAACCCTTTACCGAAGAACCGCATGATCGAAGTGATTATTCTCTGGCGGCACAATACTGTACAGTCAAAATCTTTGACGACGCTTCCCTTACACCACCCCAAAGCTTTAGGCCACTGGATGAGTTTTATGGTGAACCGTTACCGCTTGGCCCCGGATTAAGCCTAATCAACCCCGGAAGTGTGGGACAAAGCCGCGATGGAGACACCCGCCCTAGTTATGCCATTCTGGATAATGTAGCGAGGACTGTACGCTTTTACCGGGTGGATGATTATGATAAGGAGATCACTCTAAGGTATATGGAAAAGCCTACTTATCCAGAAGACTTGATTTATCTGATTCGGCATGGCACTGTCGCGCCACCGCAGTAATAGCAGAGGCCAGCCTGCGACCAGTCTACGTTTTTTATAGTTAAGGAGGAAAAAGATGACTGAAAAGCCCGGTATTATCAGTTTAGTTGGTGCAGTTTTGGTTTTAGTTGGTTCAATGTTTATTCCTTGGGTAGTACTAAATCGTTTAGATGAAGGTGCTAAACTGCTCAAGGGTATCCCTGTTATAGGTTCGATAATCTCTGGGTTATTAACACCCACTGGTTGGCAATTGTCCGCCTCACCGTTTACCAGTGGCTTGTTACGAATCTTGATTTTTGGAGCCTTAATAGCCGGGTTAATCGGTCTGATCGCCTCGATTTACGAAGTGGCAAGCGGGAATGGTCTTTCTGCACAAATAGGCTTTGGTTTGGCAGGATTCAACGGGATACTACTAACTCTACTAATACTTAACATTCCAACCGTATTATGTATGGGTAACGATGACAATACCCTAGTAGCAGCGGCGGCAGCAGCGGGCGATGCCAAAATTGGCTATGGTTTTTGGATGGTGCTACTAGGTTTAGTGATTATGGCTGTCGGGTTAGCGGTGGATCTAGGTAAAGAACCCGAAACCACCGACTATTCTTATGCTGGTTATCGTGGCCGCTAGTTCGTTCGTAGGGTAGTATGCCTTTCCTGTAAATTGCGGTGAAAGAATGCCATATATTCCGGTTTAAGGTTGTTGTTGTAAAGAGCTTCTTTTTAGTAACCGTTCACGGGCTTTCCAAACTAAATAGACACAACAAAATAGTCCATAATACCAAAATAATCTTAAATCGAATATTACTATAATGGCTATATTATAGTCCTTAACGAATAAACTAGCATTTATAAAATGTATTTTAGTTTGTATTATGTTAACTATTAAGACCATTTTAATTTTGACAAATTAAAATCTAAAAATAACCTAGACTTAAATGTAATGGCTTCTCCTCAATATATCTAACTAATCAGCTTGTTAAACAGGCTTTTTAATGCTAACTCATGGTACTCTTTAGCACCTTAAACCATTCTATTGTTATTGAGAAGATACAAAATAGCGTACACTGGTCTATGAATAGTTACACGCTCTTTACAAGGAACAGGACTTACTCTTCACGGTGACGGGGATGATAAAAGGCTCGGCACGGCTTCACCATGCCATTTCGCACGAATAGCTGATACTACAAACTTGATCAAACTTCGTCCCTGCTGCTTTAGCGTGGACGACACCGTTAACATTCGCTCTACAAAACGTAAACCACCCTCACTCTGGCTGCCAAAGCTCGTCTTTCTCCAGATTACCGCAGGGCGCAGCGCACGTTCCGCCGCATTGTTGGTCGGTTCTACTCCCTCCACCTCACTGAAGACCCACATACTCGCGGTGGCTTTCGATAACTCGCCACTTAGACTACGTACACCACCATCTTTATGCTCTTTTCCCTCTTTAAGCAATTGCTCAAAATCTTCACGGATTGGTTTTAACGCCTCCCGCAATTGAGCTAGGCTTATTTTTCCCTCACCCTCACGGTAGGCTTGCCATTCCTCGAAGACCTGACGGCTTAACTCTAGGGCTTCACCGCCCCAGATACCACCCTCACCAGGACACTCACTCAGACGGCGGAAATCTCTCAGCAAATGGGCCCAACACCACTGGTGCAACGCCGCCTCTAAACCATTGTAGCTTCGCAACCGATCACTGCTGATTATTCCCTTATAGCTCTCTTTTACCAACTTCCTAAACGCCGCTTTATCACGCTTACTATTTAATAGAAAGACCGTCGCTATGCTACTCACCGCCACCCACAACCATTGCCGTACCTTTCCCATTTTCCAGCCAGTTTCATCCACGTTCAAATGGGTGCTATAGATTTTCAGGTTTGTTTTTAGAAAAAAGAGGTTGACAGAATGGCTAAAAA
>JACAUC010000093.1 GCA_013390945.1 Candidatus Chloroheliaceae bacterium | reverse complement strand
GGAAATCCCTCCTACAAACGGGATTGGACAATCGGGATTGGAAATCCCTCCTACATTTAGGTGTCTATAACCAACTTCTTATTCTCCTGCTGTATAATACACTAAAATAGAGAATGATGGAGTTAAATTTAAAGGATCTAAAAAGGATCTAAAAGGAAATATCGGCTTGAACAAACAATCGGTACGGCTACATGTTCTTGAAAACCAGATCAACCGACTGGAAAAACGGCTGACTCGCTTGAGTGCCACCAGTAATCGCTATTCTTGGACGCGGTTGGGTCTCTTTTTGGTAGAGGTGGGGCTGACTATAGCCGCTTTCTACTTTGGTGGTTCTTGGATCGGTAGTTTGGGCATTGTAGTAAGCTTAGTGGTCTTTAATGTGGTGGCTTACTATCATCGTCGGGTTGACCAGAGCATTACCCGACACAAAATTTGGTTGAAACTAAAGACTACTCAAGTAGCTCGCCTGAAACTGGATTGGATAGCTCTTCCTGCTATGCCGATCTTGGCTCCCTCTAAATCTGACCACCCGTTTGAAACTGATCTTGATTTAACCGGGGAACGCTCTTTACATCGGCTGATAGATACCGCGCTTACCCAAGAGGGTAGCCAACGCCTCAAGGATTGGTTGCTAGATATTCATCCAAACCTGCCGCTTATTCAACATCGGCAAATTTTGGTGCAAGAACTGGCTCCACTTACCCTTTTTCGGGATAAATTACGGCTTAATGCCACTCTTGCCTCTGGGCAGGTAGCCGAGCAGTGGGAGGGAAAGAAATTGTTGGACTGGCTTAGTAAACATATCCCCAATAAATCCCTCTTACAGACTCTTCGGTTATTATCAGGATTAGCACTAGTTGATATAGTCCTCTTTTTGTTGAGTTTTTCAGGAATCTTCCCAAATTATTTTTGGTTGCTCTCCTTTGTAGTTTATGTTGGGGTTTTTCAGGTACAAGCCTCTTCTACGGCGGCATTACTAGAGGAAGCTTACACCTTGCGAGATGGTTTAATCCGGCTTAGAGCCGTCCTGAAATACCTTGAAACATATCATTATGGGCGACATTCTAACCTGAAAAAGTTGTGCGAACCTTTTCTGGATCGTACCAAGCGACCCTCCGCCCAACTTAAACGCATCAGTCGAGTGGCAGATGGAGCCATTCTACAAAAAAACGCCCCACTCTGGATCGTGATTAACGCTATCGTACCACTCCGCTTCTATTTGGCCCATCGCCTCAATTTTTGTAAAGCTCAGGTAGCCACGCTCTTGCCGGGTTGGTTAGAAGTTTGGTTTGAACTAGAAGCACTAAACTCATTGGCCGAGTTTAGCTATTTGAACCCTGATTATATCTTCCCCGAAGTTGTTCCAGATGATAAACCGCTAGTCTTTCAGGCTGCCGCTTTGGGACATCCCCTTATTCTCCAAGAGCAGAAGATTTGCAACGACTTTACCCTAAATCAGTCGGGCGAAATCGTGATTATCACTGGCTCAAATATGGCGGGTAAGAGTTCGTTTTTGAGGACGCTGGGCACTAACCTCTGCCTTACTTACGCGGGTGGACCAGTAAATGCAGGTTCTTTTCAAACCTCCCTATTTCGTCTCTTTACCTGCATCAAAGTCAGCGACTCTGTAACCGATGGTTTCTCCTATTTTTATGCTGAAGTAAAGCGGCTAAAGGCTCTGCTGGACGAACTAGAACGCCCTGACCCACTTCCGCTCTTCTTCTTGATTGACGAAATTTTTCGGGGAACCAACAACCGGGAACGGCTTATAGGTAGCCGCTCCTACTTACGTGCTTTGGTAGGTAGAAATGGAGTTGGGATAGTCTCTACCCACGATTTAGAACTAGTCAAACTGGCAGAAGAAATCCCACGCATCCAGAATTTTCACTTTAAGGAGACGGTACTGGAGGGCCGAATGGTCTTTGATTATAAACTGCGACCCGGCCCCTGTCCCACCACCAACGCCCTCAAGATAATGCGTTTGGAGGGGTTGCCTGTAGATACCCCGGACTGATTTATTTTAGCTTGGTTTCGGATTACTTTGGCTAAAAGCGGAGACCAGTTGCAAAGTCGTCAGTAAGTGTGCTAAATTCTCCCTTGAAGGAATTTTTTGAAATGATAAGGTAAATAGAGTTAAATTATGCCAAATATTAAAGAGAACCATACTAGAATACAAAACAAGACAGCCAAGCGGCTCGCTATCGCCTCCACCACCAAAGAAGAACCGCCGCTCATCTTACCCCCGCTCGGTATACGTTGTGTTAATTCTGAATTGCTCAGTAAATTTAAATATGACGCTTGGGAAAAGCATGGATTAATTGCGGTTAGATCTGAGAATTTGCAAAAAGAGGAAGGGAACATACACCAAGACGAATTTAAAGCTTACCTCCGTACTTTGACTCTGGTAGGAGCCGTGCTTGTCACAGTGGTTTTTCTTATTATAGCCTTATGGTCCTTATTTGCTAATCAGACTAGTCTGGGTTTTGTTAGCTTGATAGTGGGGCTGATCGGATTGGTCTTTGCTTGGTACTTCTTTGCAAAAAAAACCAACGGTATTTCCAAAATGGAAATGGTTGGTATCATAGGTGATCGGCTGAAAGAAGCGATTAACTTGGTATTGGTTCTCTGGATTGGAATTGGAATACCCGGCTTTATTATTTATATCTCTATAGGAGGAATAGGTGTTCTAGAAAACAGCTCTGGATTGTATACGCTATTTGGACGAGGAGTTCAATTTGTTTTAATTGCAATAGCCTCCACTTTCCCGGCTATGCTCTATTTTCTATTCAAGCGGCAACATTTTGAAAATTTACAGGAAAATTTTTTCCACGAAATGATGCTGCTTGACCCCGAACTCCTGACCACTGACGAAGCTAAAACCAAGTACACTCCAATGATAAATCAAGTCTATAGTTCCGGTAGTTCAGGGATGGTTTTGGATAAAGACCTTTCGGTAATACTTTGTACTCTACTGATTACCCTCGGTTGGTTGCTTACTATGCAACCGCTGGGCTTGATTGAAAATGTGGAATTAAAAGACCTTCTCATCGCCCAAGCAAGTGCGTTTAATTTTGGCTTTCTTGGTACCTATTTCTTTGCGCTCAATATGCTCTTTCGACGCTACTTGAACGCTGATTTAACCTCAAAGGCTTATACCCATATTATTGTCCGAATTTTGACCACTACTATTTTGATCTGGACGCTTTCTCAATCCGAATCTAATACTTGGAACGCAGTTTTATTCCCCCTCTCTTTTATCATTGGGGTTGTTCCTGAAACTGGTGTAGCTCTGATCCAAGAAGTTTTGAAGAAATCCGTTGGGAGTTTAATGCCCTCCTTAGCGGAGGCTCATCCCCTCAGTGATTTGGAGGGTGTTACCCTTTATGACCAAGCCCGTCTGCTTGAAGAAGGCATTGAAAATGTCGAAAATCTGGCCCATGCTAATCTGATAGAATTACGGCTTCGCACCCGTATTTCTATGATGCGTCTTGTAGATTTGTTTGACCAAGCTATTTTATATCTACACTTGGAAAGTGATATTACTCTAAGCGATGTTACCACCGGGAGTACTACCTCAAGTGGTGTTACCTCAAATAGTGCTACGCCAAGTAGCGTCCCTCGAAGCGAGCCACCTTCACCTAGTGTTGGCTCAAAAGATAACAAGCCAAAGGAGATTTTACGCCGATATGGTATTCGCACCGCTACCGATTTGGAACGCGCTTACAAGATTTCGACCCAAAAGAAAGCCTTTTTAGGGCTATTGGGCTTTTCAGTGTCGGTTGAGTCGCAGCAAGTTCCGCGTTTACGTGCCATTATGGATTCGCTCTATGATGATGATTGGATGGCGTATCTGCGTCACTGGCGTAAAGTAGATATGGAGACCGAGACCATTGAAAAGCCTGAAGACCTCTTTTACCATCTATACCAATACCTGCATTTTTCGCGTCCTCTTCAAGATGGTACAGTTTTGGCAAAGTTAAATCAAAATACTTCTGTTATCAACCCACAAGCAGATTTGCAACCTGTCTCGAAGGTTACGGAGCCTTTGCCTAAATCAAATTCTGAACCCTCCACGAGCGTAGAAAATGTATCACCAGATGGTGTAATCAATTGAATTTGACTCATGAGTGGATTGTAGGAAATTGCTCTGTCAATTGACTGTGTGATTAAATTTAATATAAAAGGAACATATATGAATCTTAATCCTGATAAAGCAGCCCTTACTTTTGAGGAGACTGCTACAAAGCTACCCGTCTTGTTTGTAGGACATGGTAGCCCGATGAATACGCTAGAAGATAATACATATAGCCGTAGTTGGGCCGAACTAGGTCAAAGTTTGCCTAGACCAAAGGCTATTCTCTGTATCTCCGCCCATTGGGAGACCAAAGGTACACAGGTTACCGCGATGGAACAACCTCGAACTATTCACGATTTTGGAGGCTTTCCCCGCGAACTTTTCGAGTATCAATACCCAGCAGCAGGTTTACCTGCTTTGGCCCAGTTGGTACAGGAGACAGTGCCGCAGACGCAGGTGAGTTTGGATCAACGCTGGGGGTTAGATCATGGCACTTGGTCGGTTTTGGCCCGTATGTATCCAGCGGCGGATATTCCGGTAGTGCAACTTAGTCTGGATCGAACCCAAGAACCAGCCTACCATTATGCGCTGGGAAAAGAGTTGGCTCCGCTGCGGAATAAGGGTATCTTGATCGTGGGAAGTGGGAACATTGTACATAATCTAGGTTTGATCTCCTTTCGGCAGGCTGCTCAAGCAGAGGATTGGGCCTTAGAATTTGATGAGACCATCAAGCAGTTGATTTTATTGGGCGACCATGAAGCCATCATCCATTATGAAAAGCTGGGAAGAGTCGCGCTGCTTTCGATTCCCACCAATGAACACTACCTGCCCTTACTTTATATTTTGGCCTTACAAAGTGAACAAGAGCAGGTTAGTTTCTTCAATGAGAAGATTGATTTAGGCTCGTTGTCAATGCGCTCAGTTAGGATTGGATAATTGATACGTAGCCTTTAGAGTTGGCGATAGCACTAAACCTTTGGTTTGAACTGGTCTGGCTGTTGGTCAGTTGAGTATTCCTTTATTATTCCCACTGATGCAATTGCCCAAACCAATTTTTTGAAATTAGTATAACCGATTCGCGCTTGCGCTCTAGGAAGAGGGCTAGACCGATCAGTACTAGCCCGGTCAGACCTAGTACCACCCACTTATCCGTCGCCCGTATTGGGTCTACCGAAAGCGCGGCTAAATCCAGTAGAAGCGCGGCTAAACCACCAAAGAAGTAGTAGCGCAAGCGGCGGGCTGCGCCGAAACCTAGCACCAGTAAACCTTCTAGCAAGAGCCAAATTCCGTACCAAGTTTTGCCAAGGCCGAAGGTCTGCCAGCCAAACGCCTGCATTAGTGTAGTAGAGAGCAAAATAGTCAGGCCCAACCCTTCGAGTAGATTGGCGGTGCGAGGACTGCGCCCATTCCGTTCCTGCCAACCAAAGACCAGACAAACTAGGCCCAACGGAATGACATAGAACTGAAGTTGGTTGACGCTGTTCAGACCCAACCGCAAACTGAACCAAGCCTCTATAAACATTACCGCACCGTAGCTAAGGTAACGCCAACGGCTCTCGTCGGTGGTGGCTACTTGGCGGCGGTCTTCTAGGCGACTAACAATTAGATAGTTTAGGCCGATTATACCAAGCAACCAACTAAGACTCTCCCATCCCTCAAAGTGGCTTGCCGAACGGTAGCGCGTCAGCAAACTGTAACTCCAGACCAAAGCGGCACTTCCTGCCATTAGGTGGGCCACTTGGCGGGTGGGTTCAGCTAATAATTTGGTGGTAGCATTACAGATCATACCATAGCCCAAGCTGGTTAAACTTAGGGCCATTAGTGCTAGGGCAACCGTTGCTTGCGTCAGGGGTACCTTGGTGCAGAGATAAAACGCGCCCATTACCACCAAACCAAGACTGAGCCAGCCTACAGCCTTGTTCTGTTCACACAGCGCGACCACTCCTAGACAGAGAGCCACACTGCCTCCGATTGCCAGCTTGACGTTAAAACTCTCTCCGCTCGCTAGGAACAAAGCTATTCCTAAATCAAGCGCAGTTGCCAGATAAAAAGGTAACGACCAACTTTTGAAGTCGCCCAGCTTTATCAGAATAACATCCATTGACCTGAACCGCGCCGTCAACTGCTGCAAATTTTCGGTCTTATGACCCAACCTTACCGCTATTATCGCCAATAGCACTCCGGCCACTAAAAGCGCAAAGGCCAATTGTGAAAGGGTCAAACTTGGTTTAGTTATAGCGGCTAAGGTTGCCAGATAGGTTAGGTGGCTGGCGGCTAAGGCGGCAGAGAGCCAAATTAATTGGCGGGTGATTAGCAAATTAAAGAGGTAAATGCCACTAAGTGCCGTTAGATTCCAAGCCAGCCGATAGAAGCTAGTTTGGCTGAAACCTAGCCCAAAGAGCGCAAGTGCCTGCATACTAATTGCCAAGAGCGTGATAGCATAAGCCCGGTCAGCCTCGGTCAACCAAGTAGCGCGGTGGGCGATATAGAGTAAGCCCACCAGTTGTAGGACAACTAAAGTTAGTCCTGCCAACCCAAAATCGGCCCAACTGACTCCGACCAGAGAGATAGCCAGAAAACCAGCCGCAGTACTAGCTACCAGTGTCCCGGAGAGCCAAGCCACTTGTCGGGTGATTCTTAACGCAATCAGAGAGACTATTGTCACAAGGAGATTCTGCGCCAACAACAACCGTTCGTTGGCTAGGGCAAAAGGGAACCCGGCTAGGAGCAGACCTAACGCTCCCCACTTAAAGACCAGTCCAATCGGCGGAGCCAGACGCAAACCCAAGCCTAGCGACACCGCCGCAGGAAGGAGCAGGGCTAGACCAAACCATGACCAAGTTAGACCAAGTAGACTAAAGCTTAGGGTGTAGGCCGCTAGGAAATTACCGAACGCTAGATAGAACCATTCACGTTGCTCTAACCAAGCCATTAGCCCGAAAATCACGGTCATCAGCCCCAAACTTAGAGCGGCGTAAAAATTGTTAGTCGAAGAAAGAAGCAGACCTGTCAGATAGAAGGCTACACCAGCACTGTAGCACACTTGCCAAGCACGACGGTTGTAGTGGAACCGTTTATCTTCATTCGAGTTATTCAGCTTGAGCAAGAGGCCACTCACTAGATAAAACGCCGCCAGACCGACCAAGATTACTCCTTTCAAACTGGTAGAGATACCAAACGATCCTAAAATGTGCCAGAAGGCCCATCCACTTAAACCTGCCGCTATCGCTAAAAAGCGAGCCTGTTGTTGATAGTAGCTGCGAAGCAGATAGAGCAATGCCAATACTACCAACACCAGATTCAATGTCTCCGGCGAAACCTGCGCGAATAGGAGGGTTGACCCTGCCCAAAAATGAGACATTTGCGACAGCACCGCCCTCGGCGGAAAAGCCGATTTCCGCCCTGTTGGATGCTGCTCCGCCAGTTGACGGAAGAATCTCAGGCTGGCAGGATAGAGTGCCGCCGCCAAAATGGTAAGTCCCAGATAGCCCCACACGATAGTTTCCAGTACCGCCCATCCCAGCCAAAGCCAACTGCACTTGCCCCAGATTATTATTACCAGACTGATAATCAGGCTTACCATATAGACATAGCTAGGTTTGCGGCGCAAAAGTGCTAGAGCGGTGTAGGGAACCAACAAGACCAACAAAGCAGATAGCGCAATTTTTATAGTAACCACACTATTAATACTGGTAAAAGTGCTGGTATACATTAGTAGGCTCACCAAGATACAAGTGGCGGTTTGCTGGTGAGCCGTCCAACGATAGGACTTGCCAGCGCGTTGACCCAAAATTTCACCGCAAGCCAGCATTAAGGTAGCTAATCCAGCAATAAAGAGCGGTTCCCAGAATAAGGGAAGCTCCGACCACTGGTAAATTTTCCAATTAGCCCAAGGCAAGAGATTGACGACCAGCCAGTTAAAGCGGGGCTCTTTGAAAACGAGGGCCGCTATAATCGCGGTAGTGGTTAGGGCTAGACTGACTAAGACGCTGCCAATATTATTGGAAACGTCATTCAATTGATAGAGCGACCCAAGACCTAGCACTAGCCAGCCCAGCAAGGCCGGGTAGCTATAGGGGCCAAAGTATTTAGTTTTGGCGGAACTAACCCCAAAACGGGCTAAGCCCCAACCTGCTAGAAAATAGAGAATGGCTAATTCGGCCATTCCCAAACCGGAATGATCCGAGCCAAAGACCTCTTGTAACCAGAAGGGTAGTAAACTAAAAGCTGGGTAGAGCCACAAACTGATGGCAAGATGCCAGAGGGGTTCCTCTTTAGAAAAATCTGCCAAGAGCCAAGCATTGTAGAAAAAGAGCTTTCCATGGTAAGCCGCCAAAGCCGAACCTAGTGCTAGAAGGATGTACAACCCGCTACATACTAAGAAATTAAAGTGATTGTAATCGAAGGTCAGGTTTAGGAGTAATCCGACCGTAGCCAACCCGTAGCCCCACTGTTGCAACAAATTACGTAGCTGACGTTGTGTAGCCCCAAAGCCAACTACGACCAGCCCAAAACCCAATACCACCAACCTAAGCGATGCGTCGTTGAACGACTTACCTGTCAACACCAGCGTGACCAGTACCAGCGCAAAATCCAAGCTTATCCGTTTTCGGTAAACCGCGCTTAGCCCGGCATAAATCGCTGCCACTCCTAGCCATTCCCATATTACCAAGTGGTTTAGTGCTTTAAGCGGTTGAGACAGGAATAAAGAAGAATTGGCGAGGCCGAAATTAACCAGAATAAGTAGGGCGGTCAGGTGTCCGGCTATTTGCAAGGGTAGCCTGAAGTAGTTCAAGAGCGGATTGCGCCGGATCAAAAGCCACAGTCCAAAACTTAGGCTGGCGGCTCCAAGTAGAGCTACCCCTACTTCGGCTCGTCCGGCTTTACATACCAAGAAATAGCTGATTAGGCCACCACCTACCCCAAAATAGGCCAGAAGAGGCCAACGATAAATTAGGGAGGCCGCACTCAAGGCTAGAGCCAATAAACCACCACTAGCGGCGAGGGCGAGGGTCGAGCCAGAAACCCACGAGAGGCTTAGGCTTACCGCCAGAATGATCCAGCCCAAGGTGCTAAAAGGTTTGCGAGCCGCCAGTATTTCGCTCAGCGGCCAAGGTTGGTGCTGGCGGTGATCGTCATTAGCAAAATTGAGGTAATTGACCAAATCGCTAAAATTCTGCCAAGCCAGATAGCCCAATCCCAATAGCCCTAGACAAAAACCTTGCCAAGCGTGAGGTAAGGGCAGCTTTTGCAGCGTAAAGTAAAGTGCTACTAATCCACTCAAGCCCAGCCCATAGCGATAAACCAGTTGCTCCGGGTTGGTTCGCTTAACACACCACCCGTAGAAGGCCACTACTAGCCACCAATGCAACCCCAAGGCCCACTGTAGCATTTCACCCGGTTTTGGTGTTCTTAAATAGTAGCTGAAGAGAGCCAACGTGGTCACAATCACGGTGAGTTGTCCTATCCAAAAAGGCGCATCGGCTAATTCTTCGGTGGAGGTCTTGGCGCGGAATTGTCCGTCTAGCCAAACCAGAAGTGCGGCAACCGGAATACTGGCTGGGGCTAACCACTCTGGAGCAACGCCAAGCTGGAAGAGTAGGGCAAACCAAGCGTTAAGTATTGCCAAACTACTCATAAAACTAAAGAGTTTGTCTACCACGACCCAAGTAAGGGCCAAATAGACTGGCAGAGTTAGCAGTGCCACCCAACTCCATGTTCCCCGGCTATCGAGGTTGAGCAATTCAGGACGGCTATAGCCATAGATAGCCACCGGTAAAATGGCGGCACTAATTGCCAAGAAGGTCAGCCCGGATTTCCGCAACTGTAATTTTTTAACCGTAAAGATGCTTGCGCCAAAAAAAGCGAGGTCTACACCCAGCAGCATATTGATTTGAGTGAGCGGTGGGAACTGGTTCCAATTGAGTGTGGTAAAGAGGCAGGCTCCCAACACCACAAAGAGCGCACCCATATAGAGAAGGGTACGCAGAAGTACATCTGATAGCAGGGCGTTCCAAACCTTTTCCCCATTAAATTTGAGGCGTGGCGCAGGCTGGGGTTTAGTCACGGTTGGCGTGGGTAAAGGCTTTGCTTCAGCCAACTGCTGCCGTTGTCGCGCTTCTTCTTGTCGCGCGATTTGGGTTTGCCGCGCTTCTTCTTGCTGGCGGAGGAGGAGAGCCTGCTGTGCGGTTCTCTCGTTGGCTTCGGCTTGGATGGCTATTTCTACCTGATGGAGCCTGAACTCATAATTTTCCACCAGCTTTTGCCAAGTGGACGGAGCTATCAAGTGTTGGCCTTTCTGCAAAAGACGCAAGCAGGTTTGCCAAACCGCCTTGCGTAAGTTTAGGCCGAGTGTCTCGTTAAAAATGGGTACAAGCTTGTTTTGGTAAATATATTCGGCTATAACCTTATCGCGCTTTTCATTGATAAACCCGCGTAGTTGGTCTGAAGTGGGCGATTCAAGGGCGGCCAATTCTTTCAATAAGTGTTCGGTTGCCAGGCAACGCACTTGGAGTAGCTGTGGGTCGGTTAGGTGAAGCAAGTTCAAGCGATAGGCCACTTCACGTTGGGCCTGACGATAGGGTCTTAGCACTTCCGAATTTTCGCCCGTTGGTTGCCATGCCTGCCAGTTTGGGCGGCTAGTCTCCTCCAAGAGGAAAGTTAATCGTTCGTAATGCAGCACCGTTTCAAGGTCTACGGGGTGATGGCAGCTATCACAACTAAAGTGGGCAGTTATCCGGCCCTGGTGACAATGGCTGCAAAGCAGCTTCATAGCTTTCTCCCTTCTTGATTCAAAATAGAGAAAAGTAACACAGATATGGGAAACCGGTATCCTCTCAAAATTTCGTGGTAGGGGTGTATTGCATACGCCCAAAGCGGGATGGGTTTATTCCTCAATGACATTTTCAGCCTTTTAGAGGAGTACGATGTGTATTGCATACGCCCAAAGTGGGATGGGTTTATTCAATAAACCCCTACTTATTGAGAAGATATGGGAAACCGCTCAGTCGGTTGATCTTACCTGTCAAATAAGGTATAACTGTATTAAGAGATTTACTCAACACTTTAATTTCCCGATAGTTGTCCGGTACTTTCCCGATAGTTTCCGAAATGGAGTAATAGCAGGCGTTAGAGAAAGTAGAATGAATAAAGAGGCTTTTCGTCACAAATTACGTGAATATTTACGGCAGGCAGGCTACCAGCAACAAAGCTTAGCGGAAAAACTTGGGCTGAGTGCCGGTATTCTTAGTCGCAAGCTAAATAATACCGATGGGAAATTTATCAGCGACCCTGAAATAAAGGGTATTATCAAAATACTGACCGAATGGAGAGTCCTCAATCAAAAAGTCGAGGCGATAGAACTATTAGAACTGGCTGGCTTGAGTGAGCAGAGCTTTAAACCAGAGGAATGGAAGAGTCTTCCCCTTTCTGACCTTCAGCTACAAACTGACCAACCGACCATAGCCTTAAATAAGGTGGAGAGTGCCGCTACTACTACCAAAGCACTGCCTAGTCTCCCGGCCCAGCTTACCAATTTTATCGGGCGTGAAGAAGAGGTGCGGTTAGTACAAAACCTACTTCAAAAACCGGAAGTGCGGTTGCTAACCCTGACCGGGCCGGGTGGGGTGGGCAAGACCCGCTTGGCTTTGGAGGTGGTCTCCCATTTACATGGATATTTTGAAAGTGGGGTCTGTTTTATTTCGCTGGATGGTGTAGCCACTCCCGAAGTGATGCCTTTTGCCATTGCACGGGCGTTGGGTATCAAGGAGACGGGCAAACAAACCCTGCTGGAAATTCTCAAAGATTATTTGCAAGCCAAGCAAATGTTACTGACTCTCGATAATTTTGAGCATCTTTTAGCCGGAGCTAGTCTGGTTAAAGAATTGCTGATGATTGCGCCGCGCTTGAAAATCCTAGTCACGAGTCGGGCGATTCTGCATCTCTATGGTGAATATGAATTTAGCGTATCACCTTTGGCCCTACCCGACCCCAAGCATTTGCCGCCACTGGAGGTATTGGGGCAAGTGGCGGCTGTAAACCTCTTTGTCCAACGGGCCACTACCGTCAAGCATAACTTTGCCCTTGATAGTAATAATGCGTTGGCGGTAGCGGAAATTTGTACCCGTTTGGAAGGATTACCTTTGGCAATCGAGCTTGCCGCCGCCCGCATTAAATTATTCACCCCCTCCAAAATCCTAAGCCGTTTGGTTAATTCCCTTCAGGAATTAGCAGGTAGTTCCCAAGATTTGCCGCTCCGTCAGCAGAGTTTGAGGACGGCGATTGCGTGGAGCTATAACTTGCTAGGTGAGGATGAAAAGCTACTCTTCCGACGCTTGGCGGTCTTTGCGGGTGGCTGTAGCGCGGAAGCGGTGGAGCGCGTTTGCAACGCCGATAGGATTATGACGCTGGATGTGTTGACCGGATTAACCTCGCTTTTGGATAAGAGCCTGCTACGAAGACAAGACGACCTAGAAGACGAGCCGGAATTTATTATGTTAGATATAATTCGGGACTATGCCCTAGAACGGTTGGTGGAAAAGGGCGAGAGCGCAAGCCTAAAGCGTAAACACGCACTCTATTTTGTAGAATTTGCCGAGCTTGCCCTTACCAGTTTACAACAGAATGGGCCAGATCAGGGCTTTTGGCTCAATCGGCTGGAGCGGGAGCATAATAATCTGCGAGCCGGATTGACCTTTGCCCTAAATCCAGACCAGAACGCTACCACCGAAACAAAAAACGAGCAAGGGGAGATCGGTTTGCGGTTGGGCCGGGCGCTTAGCTCTTTTTGGATTAAACACGGTCATTTAAGCGAAGGCCGTCAATGGCTGGAGGCACTTCTCTCCCGCTATACCCTCGTAAATACCCGGCCTGAATTGATCCAATTTCGGGCAGAATTGGCGCGAGGAGCTGGAACCATCGCCTATATTCAAGGGGATTATTCACGGGCTAGAACTATGTATGGCGAGGCCATGGAGGTTTGGCGACAAACCGGGGATAAACGCAACCTCTTGGCGGTTTTGAACAATGTCGCGATAGTAGAGAATGTGGAGGGTCACTATGAGCAGGCGAGGGCTTTGTTGGAAGAGAGTCTAGTCATCGCCCGTGAGTTGGGCGATAAGCCCCGGCTAAGTGCCAACCTAAACAACTTGGGGAGCCTAGCGGTTAGCCGGGGTGATTATACTCTAGCAATTAGCCTCTATGAAGAAAGCCTCAAATTATTGGAAGAGGTAGGCGACCGGGAAACTTTAGCTCAACCCCTTAGCAACTTAGGGCTAATTGCCCAAAAGCAAGGCGACTACAACCGGGCCACTCGTCTGTTGGAGGCTCGCTTAGCTATCGGGCGCGAAATGGGCGACAAACAGGGCATTGCCAACGCCTTGAATAACCTTGGTATCGTGGCCTGCCGTCAAGATCAATGGCAGAAAGCCGAGGGTCTCTACCTAGAAGGGCTGGAAATTTGGCAGGAGATCGGCTACAAACAAGGGATAGCGGCGGTTAAAAATAATTTGGGTACGATAGCCTGCCAACAGTCAAATTATCAGGAGGCCTCCCACTGGTTTTGCCAAAGTTTAAGCCTCTATCAAGAATTGGGTAATCAGAACGGAATCGCCCATGCTCTAGTGGGATTGGCAAGTGTAGCGGTATTATTGGGTAGGGCTTGGCAAGCGGTTAGTCTGAGTGGGGTAGCTCAAACGTTGCTAGATCAAACCCGCACCTTGCTTGATCCGATTTACCAAACCCTCTATGAACGTACTCTAGCCCTCACCCGCGCCGAACTTGATGTCACTTCTTTTGAAGCCGCTTGGAACGAAGGCCAAACCACTCGCCCCAACCTTGCCACCTTGACTCCCGCTTCTTTCCTGAGTTGTTCGGATAAAGAATTAAGCTCCCGCTTTGAGCAAAGCCCGAAGTAGCTACCAATTCTTGAGAGATAGATAATAAAGCGTGACCAAAGTTGGTATGCCTCCCAGATGCTCAACCGCTAAAGTAGTTTATGTCATCTTTCAAGACCGGACGAGAAGGAAGATCAATGGGCGGAGCCATATCCAACGAATAGAGGTCATCTCTCAAGACTAGATGCCCGGCTTGGTGGGATGCTGCGCCAACTGGGTCAACTGGCTGTGCCGCCAGTTGATCTTCCACTATATTCTGACCAAGTGAAATGAGACTAATTCAGTGTGGGCTAATTATTTTTCTTGGTGCTACCACATAACTTAAATAAAGAGAGGTTTGGTCTCCAGTTTAGCTAAAACTTTGTGCCGAAGCTAACATCAACAAATTTCTTTCATTCTATCTTTACAAATTGTGTATAATGAAGTAAGCGGTTTAAATTCTTGCTCCAAGTAGATCGGTGATTTAGTTTGGAGTTAAGTTGGGTAAATATATAATTAGAAGAGTAAGAAAGGTACAACTTTGATCAAGGCAGAAGCACCGGCAAGGATGCCACAGGCTAATCGGGATAAGTTAGCAGAAGAACGCAAGCGAGCCGCCCGAGTTAGCGTTATTTCCAATAGCTGCCTAATCGCCTCCAAACTAACGGTAGGTTTGGCAATTGGCTCAATCAGTGTGATTTCGGAGGCGATTCACAGTAGCGTAGACTTACTAGCGGCGATTATCGCGCTGGTGGCTATAAGAATTGCGGCCCGCCCCGCCGACAAAAGCCACCCCTACGGACATGGCAAGTTCGAAAATTTAAGTGGCACGGTCGAGTCATTGCTGATATTTGTAGGCGCAGGAGTGATTATTTTCGAGGCAGTGGAGAAAATTGAATATAAAAGTGAAACCAACACTGCCATTTGGGGTGTGCTAGTGATGGCACTCTCGGCCACCGTTAATTTTTGGGTCTCGCGCTACCTCTATCGCGTCGCCCGTGAAACCGATTCGGTAGCCTTGAAAGCCGATGCCGCCCACCTCTACACCGATGTAATAACCTCGCTCGGTGTTCTCGTCGGGTTGGGCTTGGTCTGGATAACTGGTTGGTCATGGCTCGATCCGGTTACAGCCATCGCGGTCGCACTCCTAATTATTCACGCTGGTTGGGAAATTTTAATACACTCGGTCAGCGGTTTGCTAGATAGTAGCTTACCAAGCGAAGAAGAAAAGCAGATCAGTCAAGTAATTGAAAGTTTTTCCGCTTCTTATGTCAACTATCATGATTTACGCACCCGACAAGCTGGCCCGGAGCGACACATAAATTTCCATCTGGTCGTACCCGATGAGATGACCGCCCAAAAATCCCATCAGCTTTGTGATAACCTAGAAGAAGCTATCGCTAAAGTGATAAACGGAGTAATCCTCCAAATCCATATTGAACCGCAAAGTGTGTGTAATGAGGTAGATGGAAAATATCGGTGTAGTCCCATCCATAGCACTCACCACTATGGCGGCTAGAGACGCTAGAATAAATACAAGTGGCCTCGTAAGACCACTTGTATTATCTTTTATAAAGGAACAAGATTCAAATGCGTTTTGTGGTTTTGGGTGATTTACATTTTTCTAGTTATTCTAGCCCAACTCATCGTATGGCTCGCAATCGGTTTTTTAAGGCACTTTTCACGCAAGTAGTAAAGCTACAGCCTGACTTGATCTTCGCCCTCGGAGATACCACTAATCGAGGAACTATCGAGGAATTGAGTGAGCAGGATGAACTTGCAGCGAAGTCTGATCTACGTCTTAGCCGAATTACAGGCAACCATGATACCGACAGTTTGGAAAAACCTGAAATAGCCAGTTTTTTTCTAGGAGACCATCCCTCCGCATCCCCTTCTGAGCTTTATACCAGCTTTGACCACGGAGCGACCCATTTTGTGCTGCTCGATACCTCCCGCGTGAAGGTGAGCGAAGTGGATTGGAGTGGTTTTGTATCTGACGACCAACTAACTTGGTTAAAAGAAGAGATCGCCCGATTTAACGCCGAAACAGAATCAAAAAATTTTATAGTGCTGGGTCACCACCCCCTCTATGATACCACGCACCGCAGCATCAAAGAAGGGCTGAATATTACCAACAGTCAAGCTGTCCAAGATATTTTCGCCACCTTGGTACGGGGGCATGGTATCTACTTCTCTGGTCATAATCATAGCAATAGTATTTTTGGTCCAGATTCTTTGGGATGGCACTATCTTCAGGTTGGTGCGCCGTTGAACTGCCAGAGTTTTCAAGTAGTGACGGTAACTCAAGATAGCTTTGAGCTTGAAACAATTGACTTGGATCTAAGTGAGCCTGAGCTAAGGGCTGATTTTGAAACCACCCGATGCAACATTGAAGGTGGGTTCAAGTTGTACCCTCTGGAAATATTTAGGGGAACGCCCGCTGATCGCAAGCTGTGTATAAAACTGAACCAAACGTGAGTAAGTCAGTAAAGTTAGCCCTTTAACCAAAATAGACTTGCAAACCGGGCTACTTCCCGACTAAAATAGCCCTAAGTTCAGTATTAGAAGATGCCGTTTTTACACTACCATTTAGGCTAGATCAAGGAGCTAAAACTTTTTGGATTTTAAAGTTTCCAATATAAACAAATATATCACTATGTATTTAAAACAACAGCATATTTTAAATCAGACCTCAAACCAAACCGCTTTTCCTCCGGTACAGTTACCTGTCACTAAATCTAGGTGGGTTTATGGCTTTATCAAAAGAGAATTAGGGCCACTTGGACGAAGTCTAAAATCAACTTGGTTCTGGGGAGATTTGATAGTGATTGCTCTCGTCCTAATGTTAGCCTATCAATGCTCTTTTACTAAAGTTTTTGACCTAGATAGCACCCGCGATCAGCCTTACTTAGTAGATTTTTATGCTACGCAACGCTACGAAGGTTTTGTATACCGTTGGACTCATCCGAGTAGTAATATAGTTTTATTGGGAGTTGGGCAGGTTCCCAAAGCAAAAATCCGCTTAGAGCTTTCAAAACGACCTGCCGGAACAGAGACTGCCAATATCCGGTTGGCGGTTAATTCTAACCCGCTTGCCACTTTCAGCGTTACAGAATCACAAAAGAGTTATGAATTTGAATATAATGCCGCGCAACGTCCTCTCTTCTCCCTTCAAGAAACCGAACTGAATACTTGGATGAATATGGAGACCTTGTTCGTAAAAGGCGATGTCCGACCACTTGGTATTGTAGTCTCCAAGATAGAAGTGGAGGGCGAAGGTTTCTTCCAAAATGGACGGTTTACTATTCCCGACTGGAATTTACTGTTACAAATATTGACAATGTTAGCCGTCTTATTTGTACTAGCATTAAGAGTCGGTTGGTCTCTGCACTTAGCTGGAGCAGGAATAGCTGGATTAGGCATAATAATAACACTTGGTTTGATTCTGGATAGGCCCACCACTGGACTTGCCATTCCACTTTTGCTTGAAGCGGTACTCTTAAGTTATCCTCTGACGCTGTTAGCTTTATACTTTACCGGCAAATGGCTAAAAGCTAAAACATTAAATTTTGACAATAAAGCTGGGCGTTGGCTGGCGGTCATTTTTGTACTAGCCTTTGTAATCCGGGTAGTTGGCCTCAACCACCCCTCTTTCCAAACCCTTGACCATGGATTCCGTATCCACGAGGTAGCTGCCATCAAACAAGACCCTTCGCTGATTTTCTCGCGTTACTATAACATCACCAGTTTTCAAGGGGTTGGGGAGGAAGGTAGGGCTGTAGAATTAGGTCAGTGGAACCTAAAGGTAACCATGCCTTACACCCCTCTTTTCTATATAATAGATCTGCCAGTCGCTTGGCTAACTTCACAGAAGGAGAGCCTCTTCCTACACTGGACTAATAATTTCGCTACTTGGTTCGATGTTTCGGCCCTCTTCTTCCTCTATATCGTTGCCCGCCAAACCCTCGGTCGTTATGGGCAAATAGCCGGGTTAGTAGGTAGCCTACTCTTTTGCTTCTTCCCCCTTTCCTATCTAATGGCTTCAGATGGTGGCTATAACAATATGCTATCTACTTGGCTTATGTTAGCTTGGTTCGTCGCTTTAACGGGGTGGTTTATTTCTTCTTCCTCGCCTCCTAATAATGCTGAAGCTAATGAAGTTAAAGTGGTAATACCTAGTTGGTGGTCAGTAATCAGAGTAGGTGGCTTACTGGCCCTAGCCCTACTAGCTCATACTGGCTCGTTTGTTATGCTAGTTCCAATGGGCATCATCTATCTAATCTTGCTACGAGGCTGGAGAGGACGAGAATATCGCTACTTATTGAAACGCTTTGGCGTAATGTTCGGCCTAGGAGTAGGAATCTCTTTTATCCTTTATTATAGTTTTTATGCTGCCTCCCTGCTGACCAATACCTTGCCTACGCTTTTCAATGAAATAAGTCAAGGCAAGAATATCGGGGAACACACCCTGACGGTACGTGGTTTTTGGTCTACCCTAACAGCCCATTTTCATCTTTTACCCTTCCTGCTTACGCTACTAGTAGTAGGAAGGTTATTACTTCTGGAGGTCTTCCACCAAAAATGGTCATGGGTCTCAGGGTCTTATAATACTCAAGTCCATGCTGAAATTAACCGACCAAGTCTACTATTTTACCTCTCTTGGCTAATGACGTTCTTAGTCTTCTCGCTTGTAGCTAGTCGCATCAACCTGCTACAAAAGCATATGCTCTTTGCGTTGCCATTCTTTGCGCTAGGTGTGGGTTTGGCACTTGCTCTGTTACTCGACTATTTGCGTTATCGAGTCGAAGGGAGAGGGACTCTCCCGCGATGGCCCAAAGCCGTTCTTTGGCTAGGAGGACTGACTCTGGCAATCGTAGTTAGTTGGTTTCTGGTGGCAGGTTCTTACACTTGGTATATCAGAGCGATTCATTACATACTACCTATTGGTACGGGCTAAAAGCGGAAGAGGTCACGGCTGACCTTATGGCACTTAGGCTTCAATTTCACCCTGAACTAAAATGCGGGCTTCTGTCACGGTCGCCGCCGAAATTATTCTTTCATTTCGGCGGGAACCTAGCAAGAGTGTATGATAACCAAGTTTGCAAACTTCACCCGGAATACCTTTGCTATAGGAGACCATCGCCTGAAGTGCTTGTGGGCTAAAAAGCTCATATTCGGCTCCGGCTACGCTTAGGCGGTGTCTTATTAATTTAAGGGTTTCCTCTCCGCCTAGCCTTTCCAACTTTACCTGAGAGACAACCCGATTTAAAAAATTGGGACGGGCTGCTACCTTACGAGCCAAATCCTCTTGGCCGAAGAGTATAATCTGTACCAGTTTCCCGTTGTTCGTCTCCAAATCCAAAAGTTGCCTGAGCAATTCAAGATTATATTTGGTGGTAGTTTGGGCTTCATCTACCAATATCACTAGCGGAGTTACGGCTTTTTGGGTTAATAATCCTTTGAATTGGCACTTTAAAGCTTCTACCTGCCTTGAAGTAGGGTCTTGACCAAACTCTAGTAGGATGTTGACCATAAGTTGGGAAGGGGTAGCGGTCAAGTCGTCTAGATAGGCTACCCGGTAATCGTTACGAGCCGCCAACCGACTCCGAATAATACTACAAATTGAACTTTTGCCTGTACCAACTGTACCCAAAACCATTGCCAGCTCCATTTGGTCGCGTACTACCTGCAAGCAGATTGAAATTACTTTCTTATATTGTTCCGTTAAATAGACAAAGCGTGGATCGGTACCCGTTACTTGGAAAGGCGGCTCGAATAAGTCATAGAAGTTTACATAATACTCTTGACCTAACCTATCAAAGTAATCTGGCGTTTCAGTGGTTTTGGTCGAAGTGATCTGATTAATTTTTCTGGTTGGAATAGGCATAAAATAGTAGAGCTTTCTCCTAGTACAGTTCTTAGGCAAGGTTCATACCGGCTTTACACGCAGACTGGTCTTTAGGATGGTACTC
>JACAUC010000092.1 GCA_013390945.1 Candidatus Chloroheliaceae bacterium | reverse complement strand
ATTTACATACTCACCGATTTACTGTAGGAGGGATTTCTAATCCCGATTTACATACTCACCGATTTACTGTAGGAGGGATTTCTAATCCCGATTTACATACACACCGATTTACATACACACCGATTTACGGCTCATATTTATAAAGCATTGATTTTAAGTCAACCGTTCGAGGCGCAAGCCAAAGAAAAGAGCTATTTCACGGGTAGGATAGTAGACACTATTATAGCCGCAAAAGAAGAAGCTATTTTTTTGGATAAACTGAATGGCCGGGTAGTTTTTGGTCTGAAGCTCGATCATTATGGAGCGCAAGCGATTGCGGTCAGCCCAATGTAGAGCCTCGATTAGCAAGGCCCGGCCCACGCCCTGCCTTCGATAATCCAGTTGAACTGCTTGACTGGAGATCCAAGCTAGGTGGCGAGGAACATCTACGGAGAGGCCGATATAACCGATAATTTCAGGCTGCATATCCGCGCCGGTTTCGCTAGGAGCCTCTTCTGCTGCAGTTTCAGCGACCAAGAGAAAGTCGGTTTTTTTCCACTCGGTCAGAAGTTGCTGCTCATCCAAGGGAGCGGGTACGGCCAGTGGATGCGGTAGGCGGCTAGGCCGAAGTGAAATGCGAAATTCCTCTGGCCTAGGTGAGGGGGGTTTACCCACAATTTTAGAGCGGCTTTTGTGGGTAAGGTTAGCTCGACGAGGTGAGGGTTCCTCTGGAGTGACTCGCTCAAAGCGTTCTTCCATCTGCCAAACATGGGTAGTAATGTAGGAAGCGTCTATTTCTAGGCAATGTGCCAAATCAGGTAATTCGGCGGTTCTTAACTTAAAATTTAACATTCCTTGTCTTATCTTCCCACATTAGTTGCAAAATGTTCTTGAGGTAATTCTACCACAGAAAAGCCATAATCGCGCAAGCGGCGACAGAGGTGTTCATTCCCACAGTTAAACGCCAAATCAACCCGCTTGGTCGTACTGGCTTGTTGTAGCCGCAACAGGTTTTCCGGGTTTTCGAGGTAGGGAGCCTCAGACTCTATTCCTATTAGCAAGCGGCGGTTTGATTCCTTTTCTACTATCGCTAGTAAGTCAGGAAAATCTGCACCCCTTGGCAGTATAACTTTTTCTCGGTCGGCATCTACCAATTTATAATAGAGGTAGCCCACAATAATTTTGAGGGCCGCTACGACTGGAACACCCAGCAAAAGTCCCATCGGACCAAGTAGAGCGGCTCCAGCAATCACGGTAAAGATTACCATTAAAGGAGGTAGTTCTACAATGCGCCCAATCACGTTAGGAATTACGATGTAATCCTCAAGCTGGCGCAGGATAAAGAGGGCAGCAGCCAGAATAACCACCACTATTAACGGGGGCAAGCCGAAAGCATGTTTATCTTGGAAGAACGCTACCGCCGAGCAAATGCTAATCGCCAGATACGGCCCTACAAAAGGCACTAACTCCAATACCCCTACCATTATTGCCAAGACTAGGGCATAGCGTACCTCCATAATGGTGAGTATCACAAACGAGGCCACACTCATAATTCCAATTAGAAGGAATTGCCCCTTGATGTAAGCTCCCAACACCGTATCTATCCTAAGCACCAGATTTCGGATTTCACCGCGATAGCGCAGTGGTAGAGTATTGATAAAGCTAAAAACTGACCTGCTACCGATTAGCATCAGGTAGAGTGTAGCGATAAGGTAAACCACAAAATCAATCGCAAACCGAAAAGTGCCTTTGAGTAATTCAGGGCCGATCAGATTCAATTCTTCGGGCAGTTTGTCCAGCAAACTGGTTAAAGTTCCTTGTACGGTTTCAGAGGAAATTTTGATGCCCCCAATATCCACACTTTCATTGTTGGCAAGATAGGTATTTAAGTCGCGCTGCATTGATGGCACGTCTCTGATAAGCTGCTGAGCTTGACGGCTAGTGCTAGGTACTACGGTCAGGACAAGCAAGAGTATCAAGCTGAAGAAGCCCACAAAAACCGCTGTTACCCAGAGCCAACGAGGTCGTCCGGTACGTTGGGTTAAACCGCTCAGTAGGTCGTTAAAGACAAAAGCAGTTACCAAGGCCCAAATAAAGGGAGGCAAGACCTCTCCAATTCGCAAGATGAGTGCTACACTTAGCCCGACTAGGATTACCACTGTCCAAACTTTAGCACGGGTTGAGAATTTAATTTCGTCTATAGGAGGCATTCTACCCGGTTCAATCTTGGCCTGTTTTTGCGCCCGCAAAGTGGCCGGACTAACATCATCGAAATTTTCTGGTTGCATAGCTGCTCCTTCGCTTACTAGATTGACTGCCAAAAGACCACGAACTCTTCCTAAAAGTGGAAGAATAATAACACATTCTTAGGGTAATGTGAAAGTCTAAAAGAGGAGAACTCCTTACAATCTTCCGCCGTAGGGATACGGTCGGTCGGAACTATGCGGAGAGACCTAGGGAGGTTGGAAAACTTGCATAATGGCCTATTTTATGGCATTATAGTTTTTAAACTCACCCCGTGAGTCTGCTTTCTAGGAGCGTAACGTGTTACAATTTGAGAATCATCGTTAGTATTGATAATCAAATATAGTGATTGAGACTAGCTAACAGTTATTAACTCTAATAAATGGGTTCAAAATGTCAAAATATTTTTTACTTGGGAGAAGAATGTATGCCTAACGATTTCCGGCTGTTGATGCTGGGTGCAATGTATGAGAATGGTGGCAACACTACCCACCGCTTTTTAGATGGACATCCTCAAATGTTTGTTTACCCCTTTGAGTCACAGCTAGGCACTAGGATGGTACAAGATCACTTATCTTCAACTTTTCCAGTTAAGTACCGCTGGCCTGTCTTTGCACTAGAGGCCACTCCTTACCAAGATTATAAGGCGATCATTGACGAAGAAGGGAAAGTTAGGTCGCGCACTCCTGATGTTAGTAAGTTTCGCCATATGCCTTTTGATTTTTCAGACGATAACCGCTGTGAAATTTATCAAGGTTATATTAAGGAGACCGGGCGTTCACGTGCCAATAACATAGCCGCTTTCTTTCAAGCTACCTTTGATGCTTGGAAAGATTATAAACGTAGCGGTGAAGAGGCGGTTTATGTGGGCTATAGTCCAGCTATGGTAATTGATGCCGATAAGATTTTGAATGATTTACCCCAAGCTCATGTGTTACACGTCGTGCGAAATCCTTGGTCTGCCTACGCTGATACTAGGAAGCGGCCCGTTCCAATGTCTCTCGCCTCTTATATGTTGGGTTGGACTCTCAATCAGTATCATGCTCTGCTCTTCAAAGAGCAATTTCCAGAACGAATACACCTTGTACGGGCCGAAGATGTAATGGCCGATTCGCTTAATACGCTTGGCCCGATCTGTGAAAAATTGGGTCTGGAAGCGGCTTTATCTCTTAAAACAGCTACTTGGAATAGCAACCCATTGGAAGAAATTTATCCTTGGGGTACTATTCGCAAAGCTACCCCGGCGGCTAACCGGGCCACCGCCGAAGAACTTTCCAAACCAGAGCGGGATGAAATTCGGGCGCGTACTTGGCAATACCTAGAAGTTTTTGATTATAAAGGTTTTATTTAGCAAGATGAAGCGTATACTTCTCACCGGAGCTACTGGTTTTGTGGGTGCTAACTTGGCCCGGCGCTTGTTGCAAGACGGGCATGACCTTCACCTTTTGGTACGTCCGGGTTATAAAACTTGGCGAATCGAGGAAATCAAGGCACAGGTGAGTTTGCACGAGGTAGAACTTACCGACTCGGAAGGTTTAAGCCGAGTGGTTTCACAAATTCGGCCTGAGTGGGTCTTCCATTTGGCTACCTATGGAGCTTATTCCAACCAAGCCGACGCATATCAGGCGGTACAAACTAATATTCTGGGTACGGTTAATTTGGTGGAAGCTTGTCTGAAAACTGGCTTTGAAACCTTTATTAATACTGGTTCCTCTTCGGAATATGGCTTCAAGGAGTATCCACCATCAGAGCGTGAGTGGTTGGAGCCAAATAGTTATTATGCCGTGACCAAGTCTTCTGCTACGCTCTTTTGTCGCTATACTGCTCAGCGTTTTGGAGTACAATTAGCTACACTTAGGCTTTATTCAGTTTATGGACCCTACGAAGAACCCACCCGCTTAATACCAACCCTACTCTGGTATGGACTGCAAGGTAAACTACCACCTTTGGTTAATCCTAGAATCGCCCGCGATTATGTTTATATCGAAGATGTAAATGAGGCTTATCTTCTAGCAGCAACGACACCTAATCAAGAGTTAGGTGCGGTTTACAATGTAGGAACAGGTCTTCAGACTACGTTACACGAGGTATTAGAGATAACCCGTCACGAACTTGGAGTTACCGTAGAACCAGATTGGGGCTCAATGCCGAATCGCCAATGGGATAGTGAAGTCTGGGTCTCAGATAATCGTAAAATCAAAGAGGCTCTGAACTGGCAACCACGTTACACCTTTGAGGAAGGTTTTCATCAAATGGCAAGCTGGTTTAAAGCTCAATCCCAACTCACGCGCTTTTATCAAAGATAAGAGCAATTTCATTAATTAGTAGTATAAATAGGATTAAGCTATGTCAGGAGATAACCTTACACTTTCGAGTAACCAGATCAGAAGAATCATTCTGAACCAGTCCAAACGTGCAAACGTGGGACATATCGGTTCGGCTCTCTCCATTGCTGATATTATAGCCACACTCTATGGTGAGGTGCTACAAATACCCCATCCGGGCGACCCTGAACGAGAACGCTTTATACTTTCCAAGGGACATGCGTCACTGGCGGTTTATGCTGCCTTTTACCTCAAAGGCTGGTTGACTAAAGAGGAACTCAATACTTATTGTAGCGATGGTAGCTTGCTAGGTGTTCACCCCGAACATTGTCTCGCTGGAATAGACTTTTCGACCGGATCGCTTGGGCAAGGTTTGTCAATGGCAACGGGCGCAGCACTGGCCGCCCGTTTTCAAGGTTCACCGAGGCGTACCTTTGCCTTACTTAGTGATGCCGAATGTAATGAAGGTTCCTCTTGGGAAGCGATAATGTTTGCCGCACACCATCGCCTTTCTAAACTGATTGCGATTATAGACTTAAACGGTCAACAAGCCCTAGGCTATACGGAAGAGATTCTCTCCCTTTCGCCTATGGCTGAACGGTGGCGAGCTTTTGGCTGGCGAGTTTATGAAGTGGATGGACATAATGTAGCTGAAATGAAGGCTACGATTGCCCACCTTGATACTACAAGTGGTCCACCTCATGTGCTGATTGCCCACACTGTTTTTGGCAAAGGTGTCTCCTATATGGAAAGGCAAATTAAGTGGCATTATTGGCCGATGTCTGATGCAGAATACCAGCAAGCCTTGGACGAAGTAGGAGCATAACATTGTGAGAAATACTTTTGCCCGAACCTTAGCTGAACTGGCCGAACATGATCCCAGAATCCTGCTCTTAACTGGCGATCTTGGATATATGGCACTTGAGCCTTTCAGTGAAAAATGGCCGGGGCGCTTTTTGAATGTGGGAGTAGCCGAGCAAAATATGGTCGGTTTGGCTACAGGGCTGGCGGAGGCAGGCTTTTTACCCTTCCTTTACTCGATTGTGACTTTTGCCGCACTTCGTCCCTACGAATTTATCCGCAATGGGCCTGTGTTGCACCAACTACCAGTACGCATCATCGGGATGGGAGGTGGCTTTGAATATGGCTCGGCTGGACCAACCCACCATGGTTTAGAAGACGTGGGAGTAATGCGCCTTCAGCCTGGTCTTACGGTAGTTGCTCCAGCAGATTACCCGCAGGCTCGCACTGCACTCTTGGCGACTTGGGATTTGCCCGGCCCCGTCTATTATCGGCTAGGGAAAGATGATAAGACCGTTATACCTAGTCTGGAGGGGCGTTTTGAACTGGGGCGTACTCAGACTATTCGCGAAGGTAAAGATTTATTGCTCATCGCTATGGGGAATATTAGCCAGCAGGTAGTTTTAGCTGCTGAAGAACTAGCTAGTCAAGGCGTAAATTGTACAGTACTAGTAGTAGCTAGTTTAAATCCAAGCCCGTTGGAAGACCTGAAGGCGACACTTAGCCAATTCCGCTTAGCCCTGACGATAGAGGCTCACTATGTAGTAGGAGGAGTGGGTTCCCTAGTCTCGGAGGTGGTAGCAGAACAGGGACTAAACTGTCGTATAATACGTTGTGGCGTTAAAACTACGCCCGATGGAGTTAGTGGCAGTGAGAAATTTTATTACCAGAAGCACGGACTAAACCATGAGGCTCTAGTGGAGACCGCCCTTCTGGCGTTATCTGAGGTACGAAGTTGAGCTACCAGCTAATTTCAATTATCCTTCCTGTTTACAACCAGGCCAACCACATTGCTAGTGTGATAGAAGAGTACGAAACAGCCCTTGCTAAGATTCCTGTACCCCATGAACTGCTTCTGGTAGTAAATGGTTCCCGCGATAATTCGTTAGAAGTCTGCGACGAATTAACCAAAAAATATGCGGAGGTGCGCGTAATTAATGAGAAAGCCGGGGGCTGGGGCTTGGCCGTCAGGCGCGGTTTACAGGAAGCGCAGGGTGACTTGCTCTGCTATACCAATTCCGCTCGTACCAGAGGCCAAGATCTTACCCTAATGCTGCTCTATGCGGTGGCTTACCCCGATGTAGTCATCAAGGCCAATCGAAAGATTCGGGAGAGCTGGCGGCGACGGTTAGGCTCGTTACTTTATAACTTGGAATGTCGCGCCCTTTTTGATTTATCCTTCTGGGACATTAATGGTACTCCTAAAGTTTTTCCGCGCAAATTCAACCAACTACTTTCGCTACATGAAAGCGGTGATTTGATTGATGCCGAATTTAACGTAATTTGTCGCCGCCAAGATTACCATATGATTGAAGTCCCAATTTTCTCGGCCAAGCGGCATGGTGGTAAAAGTACTACTAATTATGGTTCGGCTTTCCGTATGTATTGGGGTGTCTATCAACTATGGCGCAATTTACGTGAGGGCAATAGATGACTGTACCTTCGCCAGAGGAATTGGATCTCTTATGGTCACGCCACCATGCGGAGTGGCGTGACCTAGGGCAAATTGCTAGTCAGTGGCAGGAAGCCGCCGAAACCGACCCCCAACTCCTACGCCATACTGCCCAAGGCACTTGGTGGGAAACGCTGGCGGAACTTGGGATAACCCTGCTTGTCACCCGCGAATATGAACATTTGGTAATGGCCTTACACGCTGCTGGTGGTACTCCGGCAATTTCCTATCTCCGTCTACCCCATCCCTCCGGTCTGGCTGTTGACCAACAGCGTCAGGAGGTCTATATAGCCAGTACCCGCAATCCAAACCAAGTATATGATCTAAAACCAGTCAAGGGCTTAATGGCTAGACTCGATGTAGCCCCCGAAGCCTTAGAGAAGCGACCTTTAATTCCGGTACGTTCCCGCTTCTTTCCGGGTTGCTTTTATATGCACGATTTGGCTTTGATTGATGGTGGTTTATACGCCAATTCGGTTGGACAAAATGTGGTGGTGCGACTGTATGAGGATGGTCACGCAGAACGGGTCTGGTGGCCCCATTGCATTGAAACGGAAGCTGGGCCAGTCTTTGGTCAGAATCACCTTCAACTCAATTCGATTGCGGCTGGTACTGATCTAGCAAGCTCTTATTTCTCGGCCTCCACCGATAAGCTTTCGGCCCGTCGTCCGGGTCACAAAAATTTTCCGGTGGATAAGCGTGGGGTGATCTTCTCCGGCGCAAGCCGGGAGCCAATCGTGCATGGCTTAACACGTCCACATTCCGCCCGGCTTCACGAGGGTCAGATTTGGGTGGATAACAGTGGTTATGGGGAACTGGGGGTAGCCGAGGATAGCAAGTTCAAAGCGGTAATACAGTTACCCGGCTGGACACGCGGACTATGTTTTTGTGGCAAAATTGCTTTTGTGGGAACTTCGCGTGTAATTCCCCGTTTCCGTCAGTATGCTCCTGGCCTAGATGTAGAAGCTAGTGTCTGTGGTCTTCACGCCGTAGATCTGGTATCTGGTAAGATTTTGGGTAGTTTAATTTGGCCTTATGGCAATCAAATCTTTGCCCTCGATTGGATTTCCACCAGCTATAGTACTGGATTTCCCTTTTCGGTTGGCAAACGTGCTACCCTTCAGGAAAAAATGCTATTTTATAGTTTTAGCACCACTTAGGAATGGATTAAAAACAGAGCGTTGCATTGGCTAAAGCTTGATTAAAATTTTATTTGTTATAGGAGAAGATTTTGGAGAATAAAATAGTAGAGCAGGATCAGGCAGATAATCCAGTGACCTCTTCTCCGCTATCAAATTGGTCGCGAATTAGTTTAATAATAAAATCCAGAGGTTCGCGTTACTACTTACCACTATTAGGCTATGGTTTGGCACTGATTATAATTTATATGAGCATCCTCTCTGTACCTACTCGAAAATTTACCACCAATAATTATACGTTTGACGAACCCATCTGGTTAAGCCATAGTGTCTGTACTGAAACGGTTTTTACAGGTCGTTATCCTGAAGCTTGTAAAGAAATAAGTTTTCAAGCACTAGACCATTCCGCCGGTGCTAAGTACATACTTGGTCTAATTCGTGGGATAACGGGTATACCGGCGGACGTGGTCAAGTATTACTATCATGTTGGAGCTAATATACCAGCAGTAGACCCGCCTATCCGGGATACTATTGTTTCTTTCTTGCTAGTTCTATCTAGTGCAGGATTGTTGATCTTATTTGTAGTGCTAAAACGTAGCTTTGGTTACGGTGCGGCTATCACAAGCCTGATTCTAATTGTTATTACACCTTATTGGCTGAAAAGACTAGGGCCAACCGAAGCGGAACCCTCCTTGGTTTTTTTCAGTTTTCTCACCTGGGGTTTAACGCTCTGGTTAGGTAAATTATTGGCATCCAAGCAACCCAAGCCTTTACCCTTGATTTTGTTTGCCACCATTTGTACTAGTGTTGCATTGGGCTATAGCATTGGAATAAAGGCCAATGCTGCTTCTATGGCAGTGGGTTTTGCCGCTGTCCTGTTTTACGCTGGTTTCAAAACCAAAAAGCAGTGGCTATTATTAGTCTGGTTGGCCTCACTTTCAGTAGTTATAGTTACTCTTATTTTCTTATTGACCAATCCTTTCTTGTGGGATAAAGATTTTTTTGAGCGGTTAAAATTATTTGTCCTTATCAGGCCGCTCTGGTTGTTTAGCTTGAGCCGTGGAAATATTAATGCTCCCTTTGAATCGCTACGTGATTCGTTTACAAATAGTTTTTCAGCGGATGCTTTTCTTCCTTTGATAATAGATTTGCCCTTATGCCTGCTAGGTATATGGAGTCTACGTCGGTATCGGGGTCTTACATTTCGAATTAGCCTTATTTGGCTAGTCTCAACTGGGGTAGCGAATAGTTTTGTTGCTCCTTTAGTGTGGGCGCATTACTTTATTTACATTGTACTGTTGGCCGATGTTCTGATCGGTTTGGGCATTTGGTATCTTATTCAACTAATCTTTATACAAAAAGAGCGATTGTCTCTTTTTAACAGGTCTTCCAATAATCCAGAAGAAGTTGCAATCCTGTCACAACGGCGGCACTTAGGTCTGTTTAGTAAGTTAAGTATCGTTATTTGTCTCCTTTTTAGTTTGATTACTTTGGCAGTGGCGGGCTATACCAGTCTGAGGGTAGGTAAGGAGCGGGTTCTTTGGGAAAAATATATCTTATCTGTCCAAGAGAGACAAACTCTAAGTTATCAGATTCAACTTCTTAATGAGATTGTGACCCAAAACCCTAAATCAAGGTTGATGGCCTTCACCGAAGATGCAGGTAAACCGATGCTTGAAGTCTTACAAGATTATTTTGAAAAAAATCTGGATACCACCGATCCCGCTTTATTACAAATGCTGAAGAATTCAGGACAATTATTGATAAAGTATAGTGATAACAGCGATCTAAGAGCTAGGATAAGTTATGAATTAAATTCTCTAGGCTGGGGACTAGCTTTCTTAAATAATCCGCCCCGTCAAGTAGGTACTTTTATAAATGAAACACCGGCAAACCTTATACCAGCCTCTTGGGGCAAGAATAAGGGGGATCAAGTTCTGATAGATGCGAAGTATCCGCTACGTGCTACCATAGAGGTTCCCTACGAATCAAACTATAGTTTGAGGGTAACAGGACTCAACACTAAATCCTACCCTGCCCAGATTGATGTCAGTATAGATGGAGTACCCGCCGGTAAACTAAGCTACAAACGTCAAGACGAGATATGGACGGAAGAAATAGTGTATCTCAAACTTACCGCAGGCTCTCATACTGTAGAGTTTTGGCTACCAAAAAACCTTGACCCTAAAAAGCTAAGTGATGTAGCCGCTATTCGCAGCTTTAATCTTAGCACTGAAAAGGGGGATAGATTGTGTTTAGATACCTCGCGTGAGCCTGAGACCGATGGAACCCTTCCAACCATCTTCTGTAATACAGGAGAGCCTGCGGTCACTTTGGGTATGGATACCAATACCCGCCAGATAAGCTTTTCGGTTTCTCTCCCCTCTCTTTATGAATCACGTTTGTTATTATGGCGAACGGGTACTAAGCCAGAGAAGGTTCAAATTTGGGTGGATGGTAGACCCGAAGGTGGTATCTTTACCATTAAACCAGAAAGCAAGGATCCCAATAAAGTCGGTGCCCTCTACTTGGACTTGCCCCTACTTTATCTAAAAGAAGGTTCTCATAGCCTCAAATTAGAACGGCTTACCCCTGCCAATGAATTATCCAAAGGTTCGGGTTTAGTCTTTAGTCGGCTTGAACTTAATCCTCAATATCCCAAACCGAATATTTTGACTCCGGCCCGCTTTGGTAGCCCAGACGCAAATACTCTTACCCTAAAAAATAATAGTCAGGTTAGTGCTAGTTGGGTACAGTATGGCATTAACTACAGTTTTTACAATATTATGCTCTCCGGCGGTACAGAAGGTATACCAGAAGCCGAGGTAGAAGTGAGCATGGACAACCTGATGGTAGGTAAAGTCAAATTAGATCAAATTGGTAGTAAAGCAATATCCTTAACAGTGGAAATAGCTAATGGTGCTACCCATACCCTTAGTTTGCATCCAGTTAACTTGCCCGAAGGAGCTAAGATTCTTATTTACAATGCCTCCGTTCAGCCTTCTATAATATCTAATGGCGTACTCTTTGCCGCAACAAGGATGCGCTGGGATAAGCATGATAACAGTTCAGTGGTTAGCCAAGGTAGTATGGTACAGTTACCAGCAAACGTTCGGCTGACTAAAACGGTCACAGTAACTAAGACAGTTACGATTGGAGGAACTGAACTAAATAATATTACAGTGCGGGTACGTAACCTTTCTGCATCTACAACACCTGCTAAACTTCATTTGGGTGTGGGGGGTTGGCCTCTCCAAGAAGTAGAGTTACCTAACAATACCGCTTGGACAGATCAGGTTCTTACCGCCTACTTAACACCGGGTGAGCAGAATTTACAGATATGGTGGGAGGGGGGTAATGTCACTTCCTCTATCGAGGTAATGTATGTTAAGGTGGAAGTGAAAGCTCCCGATAGTGCTAATAAAGAGACGGAGGCACCTCCCAATAATTCTGAAAGCTAGTTCATTTGATCTAAAATTGAAAATTAGGAAAGGGTTTTTAGGAAATTTTTAATGACCTATTTTTGACAAAGGTAGGGAACTGTGTTAACATCAACCTTGTGATCAAATGAGTCTAGCATCTTCTCTAGCTAGTTAGTTGAAATACAAACTTTTCTCTGACAAGTTTTGAGTTGCCTATCGTTGATGGCTTTATCTTATCCGAATTAACATTAATTGAAAAGAGGTTAACTTCTAGGCTTTTACTAGCTTAGTCTTTAAGTTTGAATTAAGCATGGTTAAAACTGTTAGTTCCCAACCTATAAAGTCTAAATTAGAGCCAATCTTAGGGCTGATAGGTACATTTGTAGGGTTGGTAGTTTTCACCACACTGCTTTTCAATCAACCCCAACTCCAATTCAAATATCTACCCGATCAACTTTCGACAAACCTCGAAAATGGAAAACCAAGCGGCTTCTTTGAACCCCAAAATGACCCTAAGGGTAATCGTTATAGCTGGACAACTGGCCGTCCTACAATATTGTTCAATTTTGAAAGCCTTAAACCGCTCAAACTGACTTTTGAAATCCGTAGTGGTGCGATAACTGGAGGTTCCAGTGGTACGGTGCAGGTTTTAGCTAATGGCGTAGAGGTAGGCCAATTACAGCCAGACCCGCAGAATTTTGAGTTCCAAACCTTTAGTTTGAATTTTACACCCCCAAAGCTTAAAGAAATAGATGCGCCCCAGCTTAAAATAGAACTGGTAACAGCTACCTTTAGGCCCGGCCCAAATGATAATCGGGCTTTAGGCATAATGGTCAAGAGTATAACTCTTGATAAAAGCGAAGCTTGGTCTAATATGGGCAAATGGTTGTGGCTCTTATGCTTATTACCCCTATTGGCTATTTTAGCATTTTTTATGAGGTGGGTAGCTTATAAAACCAATTCGGCCCTAGCGGGTTATTTAGCGGTCTTAACCTGTTTAGTTGGAATGGTTAGCTCAATACTACCCGCTCTTATTTTGCTGAAGAGAGTAGGAGTACTTGATAACTCAGTTTACCTTGTCTGGATATTTGGTGGCTATACCCTGGCTTTGCTTTTCGGGGGAGCCACTCTAGTTTTACCTTGGGGGCGAAGTGGTAATCCTAACTTATATCATTTAGTCCTTCAGTGGATTTTTGTGAAACAATGGCCCAATTCAAAAATTAGACCGCTGGTTCTGTGGCTCTTTGTTCTAGCCCTTGGTTCACTTTTACTCTATGGTCGGTATAGTTGGGATGCTTACAATAGCCCGTTTAGCAGTAAGAGTTATCCTAGTTCACTCTATTTCTTTTGGGTAATTCTACCTATTAGCTATTACCTGACGTTAATCCTATCTAAAAAGCGAAATTTGGCGGTGGTAGTAACGGTCATCACCTTTATTATTACTAGTTTGCCCTACCAACTCTTAGGTCTGCACAAATTCCGCTATGTGCTGAATTTATCACCGGAGCAAAAAGCACCCAACCTAATTTGGTTTCCAGGGGCATTTAACGATGAAGCTTTTCCTAATGATAAGCTTTTTATGTTAGGTCTGTTGTTAGCTTTTACTATAATAGCCTTCTGGTTGGGTAGAGATAACAAAGTCTTCTCTCTGACAAATCCTCAAATAAGAGTTACACTCAAGCGCATTAGCCCTTTTGTAGGAATATTTTTTCTCATCTTGTTACAGACTTGGCTGCATAGTGGGCTACGCTCCCCGTATACTTATACGAGCCACTATGAGAAACCACCTGAAGAGAACTACTGGTATAATACTTACCTGTTAGAAAATCAGAAAGGTGCTGTTAACGCGGACGTTTCATACTTCATTTCGCTCGATAGATATTTTAATGGTTATCCCGAACCAGTTCAAACACTGATTATGCGTCGTAGTTTTATTCATTATGTTAGTAGCCATTTGAGCTATTTTTGGAACCCCTATTATGTCTACCTAATAATTAATAGCTTAATTTGGTTTATAGCGGTCGTTTGTACCTACCATTATATCAAACGGGTGTTGAATAACCTCCAAATTGCCCGCTATGCGGCAGCCTTGGTAATGTGTGGTAGTGGGTTTATCTATTTTGTAGCCCAGCCTATGAGCTATTTTGCGGCCTATGCTGTCATTATTGTCTCCCTTTTCCTATTTGAGGAGATAATGGTAGAACGACGATCCCGCTGGTCGTCCCTAGTCCTGTTTGGCGTACTTTTTGGCCTATGTTCGTGTATCTACGATCTTTTCCCACTCTACCCGATGTTGTTACTCTACAGCTTTTTCCGACAGGTAAAATTCTGGCACACTCTCCTTAGCATAGTAATTTCTATGGTTCTTTACGGTGGCTTTATGTTCCTACAATTTGTAATACTAGGGCTAGTGGAAGTTTCCGCCAATTTAATCTATGGAACTAAAAGTGTTGAAAACATTATTCGGCTAATTCTCAATTTTGAGTTTGGACGGCTTTACAACCTTACGGCTGAGTTTATTAAAATTTACGCGCAAAATCTTAGCTATAGTTTTCTAATAGTGGGCCTTTTGCTGGCCTTAATTGGCTTGTTCGTAGCGGAAAACCAACAACAAAAACTTTTGCTGGTTCTGCTCTTTTTACCTTCCTTTCTGCTTAACGCTGTTCTGCAATACGGTGGTGTGGTTTGGGTAGGTACCCCTTTTGTAGAGATAGCGCGCCTTAGCTACATTGCTTATCCCGCGATTTATCTAGCTGCTGCTTTGGCACTTTATCGGATTAGTACTACTCTCCAAAATACGCGCTTTGCAAGAGTGACTCCTTATCTTCCTTGGCTGGCAATAAGTTTAATTTTTGTTTGGAACAATATGGATGTCTTTGGTTTTCCAAGCCCTTATTATCATTTCTATTGGCCTTTACAACATCCTTGGCTGAGTAAAATCTGATCGGTACTAAAGATGGTATAATATTAGGATAATAATAGAGGGGTTCAAGATTACAGAACGAGGTTGAATATGGAACTCCAAAAACTATAGGAGGTATTATGCTTTTATTAAAAGAAAAAAGGGTTTTGGTGACAGGTGGCAACGGCTTTTTGGGACAGCATATTGTGGCAAAGCTGAAAGAAGCAGGTTGCAACCAAGTCTTTACTCCATCTAAGCGCGACTATGATTTGCGCGAGATGGAGCAAATTCGGCTTCTCTTCAAGGAGCTAAAGCCCCAAGTCATTATTCACGCCGCCGCAGTAGTAGGAGGCATTGGGGCTAACATGGAGCATCCCGGTGATTTCTTCTATGATAACCTGATTATGGGTATACAGTTAATGGAACAGGCCCGACTAAATCAGGTGGAGAAATTTGTTTCGGTTGGAACAGTTTGTGCTTACCCCAAATATACTCAGGTTCCCTTCAAAGAGGAGGATTTGTGGAATGGTTATCCTGAAGAGACCAATGCTCCTTACGGTCTGGCTAAGAAGATGTTGCTGGTGCAATCTCAAGCTTATCGCCAGCAATATGGCTTCGACGGTATCTTTTTATTGCCCGTCAATCTCTACGGCCCCGGTGATAACTTTAACCCGGCCAGTTCCCACGTTATCCCGGCCCTTATCAAGAAGTGCGTGGATGCTAACCAAACCGGGCAGACCGAAATTGTAGTTTGGGGGGATGGTAGCCCCACCCGTGAGTTTTTGTACGTCGAGGATGCGGCGGAGGGTATTGTTCGGGCTACGCAGCATTATGATAAAGCCGCTCCGGTAAACCTTGGCTCAGGCGAAGAACATTCTATTCGGGAGCTAATCGAGAATATTGTGGAACAAACCGAGTTCAAAGGCCAGATTGTTTGGGATGCTACTAAACCCAATGGACAACCCCGACGCAAGCTTGACACTAGTCGGGCCGAACAAGAGTTTGGTTTCAAATCCTCCACTAACTTTGTGAAGGGTCTCAAGAAGACTATTGAGTGGTACTATAGCACTTTGAAGCTTGCCTAAAGGAGATTGGATGACGCTTAATATAAGGTCTTTGTCCTCGGAAAATGCTATAACAAATCCAGCTTTTCAGGCTAAAAAAGAATATCTAAGCAATCACTTTGATGCAATGGCGGTGGAACGGGACAAATGGATCGCCAAAAATCGCTACTATCATGATTCGATTGAGCGCATTGTAGGTAGCCAGGTACGACCGGATAGCTCGGTTCTGGTTTTAGGGTGTGGCACAGGCTCTTTACTCAAAGCCTTAAAAGCCGATCCTAAGACTAGCCTAGGCTTGGACATTAGCCCACTCATGGTTCAGTACGCCAAGGACAAATATCCGCAGTATCAGTTTGTGGTTGGAGATGCTGAGAATTTAGCTCTGGAAGCAGCCAGCACTGGTAGCGATAATTCTATTCCTAAATTTGACTATGTGGTTATGGTGGATGTAGTGGGCTATCTGGAAGATGTGGAGAAGAGTTTTCGCAACATTCACCCTTATTGCCACCTCCAAACCCGTCTGATTGTAACTTATTATAATCTGTTGTGGGAACCTATTCTGAAGTTGGGGGAAAAAGCCGGGCTTAAAATGCCCCAAGAGACCCAAAATTGGCTCTCGATGGATGACTTCCGCAATATGCTCTATCTCTCTGACTTTGAGGTGGAGGTAGCTCAGAGTGCCTTGCTTTTGCCTGTTAAGGTGCCGCTTTTAAGCGGAGCAGTTAACACGGTAGCACCTCATGTTCCCTTACTCAAAGAATTGTGCTTGGTACAATATTTTTCGGCCCACTATCGGCCTCCCTCTGCGGAGCAATTGCATAATCGCCAAAATCTAACTTGCTCAGTAATTATTCCTTGCCGTAACGAAGTGGGTAATGTTCAGGCAGGGGTGGAACGAGTACCAAAAATGGGTAGCCATACCGAAATTGTCTTTGTAGATGGCGATTCGAATGATGGCACTGTTGAAAAAATTGAGGAGATGATTGCTTTCTACCAAGGAGAAAAGGATATTCGCCTCATTCATCAGGTTCCCAAACATAGTAAGGTAGAGGAGCGAGCCGAGGTACTACCGGGTATGATGTTAAAGTTGGGCAAGGGCGATGCTGTCCGCAAAGGCTTTGATGCGGCTAAAGGCGATATTTTGATGATACTCGATGCCGATCTGACAGTCGCCCCCGAAGATTTACCCAAGTTTTTTAATCCCCTAGCCGATGGTAAAGCCCAGTTTGTGAATGGTTGCCGCCTAGTCTATCCGATGGAAGATGAGGCGATGCGTTTTGTCAATTTATGTGGAAATAAAGCTTTTAGTTTGGCTTTTAGTTGGCTTTTGGGTCAACCCATTAAAGATACTTTGTGTGGTACAAAGGTAATTTCCAAGCAGGATTATGAGCTTATTAAAGCGAATAGAGCCTATTTCGGTGAGTTTGACCCCTTTGGAGATTTTGATCTGTTGTTCGGTGCGGCTCGTCTCAAGTTTAAACTGGTAGATATGCCGATCAGGTACCGACGTAGAGTGGCGGGCCTTTCTAAAGTTAGCGTTTTTAAGCATGGTATTTTATTATTACGTATGACTTTAATTGGCTTTCAGAAGTTTAAGCTAAATAAGTGGTTGGGACGCGACTAGTAATGCAAAAGTTAGAACAACCTGAAAGCAAGAATTTTATTGAGTTTCAGAAGACCCATTTTGAGGAAGCGGAACGACTCCGCTTCCAATGGCAAACTACGAACCCTTTAATCCAGTATTACGAAAAAATCTTGCTGACCGATTTGAATTTGCGGATAACAGAAGGTGTCACTCTGCTGGAGGTGGGGTGCGGGGAAGGGGCCAACCTTGCTAACCTTGAGACCACTAAGAAAATCAAACTGGCAGTTGGAGTGGATTTTTCTCAGAACAAAAGCCGCTTTTGGTTAGATAGTACCGACCAAGCAAATGTAGCTGAAACTTGTGCGGGCCTTTGTGGTGATGCTACTTCTTTACCGTTAGCTAGTGCTAGTTTTGATTTGGTTTTTTGTCGGGATTTACTTCATCATATTGCTCCTGAACAACAAGCTCAGGTAGTAGCCGAGATGTTTCGGGTCTGCCGACCCGGTGGACATGTCTTATTGATTGAATCGAACGGGCGCAACCCCATTATCTTTTTGCACGGCTTGTTAATAAAAGCCGAACGCGGCGAATGGAGAAGTTCACCAACCCTCTTTAAAAGCCTTTTGCTCAAGGCAGGTGCTAAGCAACCTAAGATCAAAGGTTGTGAGCCAATGCCTGTTTTCAGACTATTACTGCACTATCAATTCGGGATACCTATTTTGGGTAAACAGAAATGGGTTGCACAGGTTTTCCGAGTTGTAGATAAAGTGGCTGGTTGGATATTGCCCGTCAGTTGCTGGTCTTATGTTATTGCTTGGTCGGATGTACCTGCTAAGTGAATCTAATAATGATACAGGAGAAAGTCTAAGCTATGGCTTTGTATATTCCCGCTCGATCTGTAGTACCAAAACCTGATAAAGATGACCCACTTGATTATTACTATTTACCAGTGACGAGCTTGGTTTATCGGGCGCGATTAGAAATGGCAATCAAGCTCTTAGGTGGAAGAAAGTATAACGCGCTATTGGAGGTTGGTTATGGCAGTGGTATTTTACTGCCAGAATTGGCCCGACATTCCAAGAGATTAGTTGGATTAGATTTACATCCTAACCCAGATGCAGTCTACAAAATGTTGGCACATGAGAAAGTTAAAGCCGAATTGCATCAGGGTAGCCTTTTCGAGATGCCTTTTAAAGATGGTGAATTTGATGCCTTGATTTGTTTAAGTGTGCTGGAACATTTAACCGAACTTGATAAAGCATTGACCGAATTTGCCCGTGTGACTAAACCAGGGGCTACGCTAGTATTGGCTTTTCCAGTACGCAACCTTGTCACCGATGCTTTCTTCCGGTTGGTGGGTTACGATCCTCGTGCGATTCATCCCTCCGGTCATCGCGACATTGAACGGGCTATCTTACGCCATCCCGACTTAATGCTGGATCAAAAAGCTATCTTTCCTTGGCCTTTGCCTGCTGACGTGGCACTTTACTACGCCTGCCGTTGCCATAAAGTTGCTTGATTCTTAAAACCAAACTGCCCGTGTTTGACACCCCTCTTAAACCGGGCTAAAATACGCCAGAAATCAACTGCTTATTAAGGTGTGGCGGAAAGGGTTTTTTATAACGATGAGCAACAGTTCCAATTTGGAGAAGACCCCGTTTTATGATATTCATGTAAAGCTGGGCGCACGTCTGATTGAGTTTGGTGGCTGGCTAATGCCAGTGCAATACAAGGGCATTATCGAGGAACATAACGCGGTTCGTAAGGCGGCGGGCTTGTTTGATTTAAGCCATATGGGTGAAGTTGAAGTGAGCGGCTTTAAAGCTCTTGAATTTCTCCAGTTTGTTACCACCAACGATGTTTCTAAATTAGAGGTAGGGCAGGCGCACTATACTTTTCTCTGCTACCCCGATGGGGGCATTGTAGACGACCTGATTGTTTACCGTTTGCCGGATAAATATCTTTTAGTAGTAAACGCTTCCAACGCTGAGAAAGATTATGCTTGGTTGCAGGAGAGTCGTACTCTGAAAGGCTTTGACTGTATTCTTAGAAATGCGTCTTCTGCGACAGCTTTATTGGCACTGCAAGGGCCACGCGCTATCGAAATTCTGCAACCGTTGGTGGCTAATAATCTGAATGAGATTGCTTACTATCATTGTGCCGAAGGGGAACTAGAAGGCGTATCGGTTTTGCTGGCTCGCACTGGTTACACGGGTGAAGATGGCTTTGAGCTTTTCTTTAACAAAGCCCACGCCGAGAAAATTTGGAATCTGCTGGCGGAGGCAGGTCAAGCTAAAGGCTTGCAGCCGATTGGATTGGGCGCACGTGACACTCTTAGACTAGAAGCAAAAATGGCCCTCTATGGGAATGATATTGATGCTACCTCTAACCCATTCGAAGCCGGGTTAGGTTGGGCCGTAAAACTGGACAAAGGCAATTTCACGGGCAAAGCGGCACTGGAAAAATTTAAAGCCTCCGGACTAAAGCGCAAGCTGGTTGGCTTTGAGATGAAGGATCGCAGCATTGCTCGGCATGGTTATCCGGTAGCTATTGAGGGTGAAGTGGTAGGGGTAGTCACGAGTGGTTCACCTTCGCCCACTACTGGCAAAAATATTGGTTTAGCCTACGTTCCGCTAAAATATGCGACACTTGGCACTTCTTTGCAGGTTATCATCCGTAATAAACCCGCAGAAGCCCTTGTGGTAAAGACCCCTTTTTATGCCAGACCGGGTAAGCCGAAGTAGAATTTAATTTCAAAAAATGTAGGAGGGATTTCCAATCCCGATTACTCCTTTAATTAGGAGAAATGTAGGAGGGATTTCTAATCCCGATTACTCCTTTAATTAGGAGAAATGTAGGAGGGATTTCCAATCCCGATTACTCCTTTAATTAGGAGAAATGTAGGAGGGATTTCCAATCCCGATTACTCCTTTAATTAGGAGAAATGTAGGAGGGATTTC
>JACAUC010000091.1 GCA_013390945.1 Candidatus Chloroheliaceae bacterium | reverse complement strand
AAATCGGGATTAGGAAATCGGGATTAGGAAATCGGGATTAGGAAATCGGGATTAGAAATCCCTCCTACATTGGTTCAGAAATCTATTTTAGGCCACTGCGTAAGAAACTGTTGATAAACTGGCGTTGGAAGACCAAAAAAAGGATTAGGAGCGGTGCGATTACGATAAGTGTTCCAGCACTTATCTGACCATATTGGGCTCCGGTCTCGCTGGTGCGTACCAATTGCGATAAACCTACGGTTAGCACTCGGTTTTCGTCACTGGTCGTAATAATCAAGGGCCATAAAAACTCATTCCAATGGGCACTGATCGAAGTTAGGGAAAAGGCAAGATAGGCTGAGATAGAAGATGGTATGTAGATATGTTGTAAGAGCTTGAACCAGTTACAGCCATCAATTCGTCCGGCATCTTCTAGGTCACGAGGGATTTGCCGGAAGGTCTGGCGCAGCAGAAAAGTGCCAAAGGCTGAGCCGAGATAGGGTAGCATCAAAGCCCATTTGGTATCGAATAGGCCCAAACTCTGCACCGTAGCAAAATTTGGCACTAGCAGAGCCGCCGAAGGGATCATGATCTGGATTAGGAGCAGCATAAAGATAAAATCTTTGCCAAAGAAATGGAGTCGGGCAAAGGCGTAGCCTGCTAAAGTGATTGTAATTAGTTGAACGGACAACACACCAAAGACAAAAATTAGGGTAGCCCCATAATAAGTTAGCCATGGCACCGCCTCAAAAGCTCCCTGAAAATTCTCTAGGCTCACTCCCGTACCAAAGAAGGGATTGCCGATTCCTAGCGAATCTTTTTTAGGCCGCAGGCTTAGTAATAGGGTCATAATCAAGGGGGTGAGCCAGATAATACTGACCAGTAGTAGGCTAAGATTGAGGAGCCAGTTACTCCATTTTGGTTTTTTTGACCCCTTAATCCTCATAATTACCCCTCCGTTCCAAGGCGAGAAAATTGGCAACCGTAAAGACCAAGAGCATCGCCAGCAGTAGAATGGTCATCGCATAGACATAACCCAAATCTCGCGGTTCGCTAAATCTTTGGTAGATGTAGAAAAGGATCAAGTTGCTGCGGTTATTGGGTTGACCTAACCCTAGAATATAAAGTGGGTCAGCCGTCTGAAAAGCCCCTACACCAGCTACTACCAGTACAAAGAGAGTCGTGCCGTTTAGCAAAGGAATGGTCAGGCTGACTATTCTGCGCCAAGCACTTGCTCCGTCTAGTTGGGCTGCTTCGTAAATATCCGTCGGGAGGTTTTGCAATCCTGCCAGATAAAAGATCATATAAAACCCGGTCTGCTTCCAAATCACCACCAGCATAATAGCCGGAAGTGTCCAAGCCGGATCACGAGTCCAGCCAAGCGGTGCTAAACCTACCCAGCGTAGGGCAATATTTAGCAAGCCGAAATTATCGGCAAAGAGATAAGCCCAAATACTAGCGGCACTGATTAAGGGTAATAGCACCGGATAAAAGATCGCGGAGCGGTAGATAGGGGTTATTTTAAGTTTTTGGTTAAGCAGTAAAGCCAGCAGAAAGGCCAACACTACTGAGATCGGCACAGTAACTACGACAAAGACGAGGGTGTTAGAGAAGACACGGGGAAAATTATCTTCCTGCCCAATGACGGTATTTGAATCAAATAAGTCCAGATAATTTTTAGCACCGACAAATTGAGCGGCTTGCAGAGCGGTTCGGGGCGGTTTGATAGTACTTTGAATGGCGGCATAGATCGTAGGCCAAATGGTAAAAGCGACAATAAAAGCGGCGGTCGGTAGAATCAAGAGATAAGGAAAAATGGCCCGGCCCAACCGCTGCCAGAGCGTGACCCGGATTATTGGTAAAGGTGGAGCGACAGGATTGGCCTGCCGCTCCACTCTCTTTTGTTCATCTTCAGAGAGGGACATAAACCCTTACTTACTTAATCCTTGTAGTCGGCGAGAAGTTTATCGGCTTCTTTCTGAGCATCGTCGAGAGCTTTTTGAGGGTCTTTGTCTCCCGTAATGACGGATTGAACCGCTTTACCAAGGATTTGTTGTACCTGTGCGCCTTCGTGGGTAGCAAGTTCTTTCTGGGCATATTGCAACTGGTCGCGAGCTACGCCATACTGAGGCTTGTCTGCCACCAGCTTTTTGAGGGTGTCGGTCTCCCAAGCGGCTTTGCGCGGAGCCACATAACCTGTTACTTGAGTCCAGTCGGCTAGGCGGTCCGGTTGGGTCAAGAATTGAATAAAGCGGAAGGCGGCCTTTTGTTTCTCCGCCGAACTCTTCTTCATAATGTAGAGGTTTCCGCCCCCGGTTGGTGAGCCATAGCCTTTAGAACCAGCAGGTAGAAAGCCTACCCCAACCGAAAATTTAGCTTGACTGAGAATACTGGTCAAGCTACCTGTAGTATGATAGATCATCGCGGCATTGCCAGAGATAAAATCTTTAGGTGTATCACCCCAAACAATTACTCCTTTGGGCATTGCCTTGTAATCGGTGATGAGACTCTGGAAATTCTTCAAACCTTCAAGTGCGGCAGGCGTATTAAAAGTAACTTTGTTAGCCGCATCACCTACCACGTTCTGACCGTTGGAGATGGCAAAACCCTGATAGAGCCAATAGGGGAAACCATCCGAAGGAATTTTGATACCCCAACGGCTACCGTCGGCTTTGGTCAATTTTTGGGCTATATCGGCCATCTCTTTGAAGGTGGCGGGAGATTTTTCTGGATCTAACCCGGCCTCCTTAAAAATATCCTTATTGTAGTATAGCACTGGCGTACTGCGCTGGAAAGGGATACCCCAAGTCTTACCGTTAGCTTGGCTATTAGCTAGAAACGCAGGATAGAAATCTTTGAGCCAAGTATCTCCATCTTTAGCGTCTTTGATAAAGGTCTCCATTGGAACCACTAGATCGTTATCAGCCAAAGTATAAAGGTCGGTACTCAACATAATAGCGACATCGGCAGTCGTGCCACCGCCTTTAACTTCGGTCTGGATCTTGGTCAAGACATCGGCATAGCCTCCGGCAAAGACGGTTTTGACTTTGACATCCGGGTTAGCTTTCATAAATTCGGCGGCGTAGCCATCAAAAGTTTTGGTGATGGGTCCTTCGACAGCAGTAGGGAAATAAAAGGTAATTTCAGTCACCTGACCAGTGGCGGCAACTGTAGTGGTGGTAGCGGCAGCAGTGGTGCTACTGGCGTTGGTGGTAGTGGCAGCGGCGGTAGTGCTACTGGCACTGGCGGTGGTAGCTTTAGCAGCAGCGGTGGTGCTACTGGCATTGGTGGTAGAAGCGGCGGTCGTTACGGCACTGGTAGTAGTGGTCGTGTTGTCGCCACAGGCTGCCACTAGCAGAGCAAATAGCACCATTGCGGTTAGGGCGGCAAAATAGCGGTAGAATTTCAATTTCAACTCTCCTCTTCTCCTTTCAACCGATTTTTAAATTTAGAGACTGCGGGTAGAGAACACAGGTACTTTAACAGTATAACATTCATGTAAATAGGTTGTGAACTACTTGTTAAAAAGATCTTAACGTTTTACCGACTTTTTAACAGTTATTAATCTGTATCTGGCTAACTTGACTCAATTGTTAACATGTTCAAAAAATTTATCATGGTTGCATAGCATAATCAAGGGCTTGGTCTGTGGTCATGGCTGCGCCCCCTGAAAAGGCCGCCTCAAAAGCCGCTTTGCCTAACTCGGTGGAGGCTACTTCCATTACCTCTTGATAGAGGCGGTCTTCTAACTTACCTATTATACTACCTGTAGCCTTTAACAACTGTTGTAAGGCTCCCGCTAGAGACACGGCTTTTAGTAGATATTTTTGTCGTTCAGGTGGCTCTTTAAGTTGGCCTAGTCGTGCCACTAAAATTAACCAACCACTAAGGCTGCAAACCATACTCATATTTATTTTTCGACGTATTTGTAGACTCTCATGGAAATATTTGCAAGTAGTAAGATAATCACTTTGACATAAAGCCACGAATCCCAAGTTATAGAGGTTACCAGCAATCCCAGTTTTGTGACCAAGCTCTCGATAGATTTCCAAGTCCCTCTGAAAATAATCCCTAGCCGCAGTATAATCCCCTTGAGCTAACGTAATGTTACCTAAGTAGTTCAAACTATCTGCGATACCCATTGTATTGCCTATTTCCTGCATTATTGCCAAACTTTGAAGTTGATACTCCTTGGCTGTGTCGTAGTCACTTTGGTACATAGCTAGAAGACCTAATATTCCCAAAGCGGGTGCAATACCACTTTTATCTCCAACTTCGCGCCTAATTGCTAAATTGCGAAGCAGGTAGTTATTCGCGGTGACATAATCGCCTTGTTGGATTGCTATATTTCCGAGGAAGTGGAGATTATAGGCGATAGTAATCTTGTCGCCTATAATCTCGGCTATTTTTAGGCTAAGGCGTAGGTAGGATGTGGCTATAATATAATCGCCTTGCGTAAAGGCTAAGAGACCTCTTACTTGCAAAGCTCTAGCCTTGACCAGATTACTTACCTCCGCCTCTTTATTCAGACCCCAATCTAAGTAATACTGTCCTTCTTTTAGGTAGCCACGAACAAACCAAAACCGCTCCAAAGCTGATGCCAACCGCAAAGCCTCCTCTATTTTGGTTTGACTATAGTACCATTCAAGCGCGGTGCGTAGATTGTGATGCTCGGCTTCTAACAAGTTCAAAAGCGTGGCTTGATTTGCCCCTTTCAGTTCTGGTTCCGATTTTTCGGCAAGGGTTAGGTAATAATCGGCGTGTCGTGCCTCCCTTGCGGTTCGCTCACTACCCAACTTTTCGGTTAGATATTGCCGCAACAACTCGTGTAGCTCATAATGACCCTGCTCGCCTCGACTTAAAAAGGCCCGATGTACTAAGGCTTCCAAAAAGAAGATCGAAGCCTGACTAACTGCGGTAGCGGCCTCCCTGCGGAATCCTCCCCTAAAGACCGCCAATCCTGCTAACATCGCCTGTTCGCTGGTAGCTAATAGCTCCCAGAAGGAATCAAAGACTGTTCCTACTCCGGCTTGGCCTGCGCCCTGACCGATAAGTTCCAAAGCCCTTTGCTCTAGCCGTTCGGCTATTTCGGTGATGCTAAAAATGCCCACCCATGCGGCGGCTAGTTTCAAGCCCAATGGCATCCCCTGTACCACCCTACATATGCGGGCTATCTCTGGTGCGGTTTCTTTATCCAAACTAAAGCTAAAATTGGTTGGATTGGCACTCTCGACAAAGAGTTGCATCGCACTGTAAGCCGAAATAGCGTTCTCCATCCCTTTAGGCGGGTATTCCAACCCCCTTAACTCCAAGATTGCTTCCGCTCTCAACTTCAACTCTTCGCGGGTGGTTATCAACAGTTTCAAATTTGGAGCTTGTTCTAGTAGCCGCACTAACAATCCGCTCTGTTCCAACAAATGCTCAAAGTTGTCTAACACTAGCAGCATTTCTTTAGTTTGTAAGTATTTTAGCAATTGCTCCCAAAGGTTAGCACTCGCTAACTTTAAGCCGAGTGTGGTTAATATAGTACTAAGTAAAATATCTTCATTAGTATCAATTGCTGCTAAAGCTACAAAAAAGACTCCGTCCCGATAATTATCTAAAGTTTCCAAACCCACCTGTAAAGCCAAGCGGCTCTTGCCCATACCGCCAGAGCCTACCAAACTCACCAGCCGATGCTCGGTGAGCAAGTGGCCTAGTCGTTGCAATTCCTCTTCTCGGCCTACCAATTCGGGGAGTCCCAATGGCAAATTGTTAGGTCGTCGCACCCTTTGTTGGGTCAGCCATTCTGCTAGGGGGAATTGGAGTTTTTGGTCTAGCCACTCCCAACCTGCGCTTCCTGGTTGAAGCTTACCCTGTGACACTAGCCCTTCTAGTCCCAACCGGATTAAGGCTGGCAAGCCTTGAGTTTGTTGATAAAACCAGTTTACTAAGCTGGTCGGAGCCTCCCATTGTAGAGCGTGACGGAGCCAGATTTGTACTGCTGCCTCGGACAAAGCTGTTAAGTTGACGGTCTCCAGCAGGCTAATGTTAAAGGGACGGTTAGCCAGAGCTTCGCTTCCCCTACCAGCATAACAGAAGGCTAGATGAGCGATTTGGTCGGAGGCCGCTAGTTGGGTTAAGAAAGCTTGGGTAGCATTATCTAGGTCAATCGGGTTATCCACCATGATGACTAATCCGGCATAGTTCTTAGTTTCCACCCAAGTTGCAAGGCTTTGAATTAGGGTAGCTTCACCTTGGATGGTGTTGGGTAACTGTGGCTCATTTGCTAAGGCTACGTTGAGTACCCCATAGTAGCGAGTTTTTAGAGCAGACCGACCCTGAAGATGTAGCTTGGCATAACCTCGTAGGTGAACCGCTTTGCTAGTTTCTTCCAGAAAGCGAGTATGCCCCACTCCTTCTAAGCCACGCACCAAGAGTAGTCCTCGTGCATGATTTGGCAAAGTGCCAAGGAAAGCTTGCAACTGCTCTAGCGCATGGTCTCGTTCTAGCACCCGACTAGGCTGTTCCAAGCGTTGCCCGGTCTTGGGGCCGGGGTCATGGGCAATCACACAAGCCCGTCCTGCCCGTTTAGCGGCGTAGTTACGACGGTCGGCGGCCTCGAAAATGCTTTCTAGGGTTTCGCCATCTTCGGGGAAAGCGGCTACGCCCACACTGATTGTTACCGAAAGAGCGGGTTCACCTTGAAACGAGGAGACCTTGACCACATCCAGTAGGCGTTGAGCTAAAGCGGTGGCCTCAATCCGGTTAGTATGGGGCAAGAGTAGCACAAATTCATCGCCTCCATAGCGGAAGATAAAGTCAGAGGCACGGGCGATAGTTTGAGCGCGATGGGCAAATTCGACTAGAACTTGATCGCCACGACTATGACCAAAGGCATCGTTAACGCTTTTGAAGTGGTCTAAATCAAGGAGAAGGATGGCAAAGGGTAAGTGGTAACGGTTAGCCCGTTCATATTCTTCTTTCGTTTTGTCGGTAAAGACGCTCCGCGAAAAAAGACCAGTCAACGGATCAGTAAGTAAAGCTTGCGGGTGGTTCATGAGCAGTACCTTATTTGTTATAACAGGCTACTTTCAAATGGTAAACTATTATAACACCAACGCAGTGCTGTTCGTTCACTAAGTTGCTAGGGCAAGGTTCAAAATCGAGGGCTTTAGCTTTACAATTCGGATAACGGCCAGCCTAGATAAGTTTCCGGTCGGGCCACCAACGAGTACCCTAAAAATCGGAGTAGGGTTGTATTGCATATCGGCTGGTCGCTCGGCTGGTCGCTCGGCTGGCCGTGCCAATGTGAGACCAACCTACGGTGGGTTTATGCAATACATCCCTACTTATGGAGATAATACGCTTCCCAAATGTATAATATTTGATACCAGAATCACTCTTTAGGTTAAGATTTTACCTCGTAGACCCCGCTTTGGGCGGCAATAATAACCTGCCCGGCAATTCCCAAAAAGAGGCCATGTTCTACCACGCCGACAATGCTTTTTATGGCGGCGGCTAAAGTAACCGGGTCGGCAATTGGGGCGAAACGACAATCTAGGATGTAATTGTGGCTATCGGTCAGATAAGGCTGCTCCTCTTGCGGGTTTTTTAGGCGTAGTACTGGCTCACAGTCCAACGCCCGTAGCCGGGTAGCGGTATGTTGCCAGCCAAAGGGAATTACCTCTACCGGAAGGGGCATCTTTTGTCCTAGTGCCGTTACCAATTTGCTTTCATCGGCGATAATCACCACCAATTTACTGGCAACTGCCACTAGTTTCTCGCGCAACAAAGCCCCGCCCCGTCCTTTGGTGAGGGCTAAGGACTTAGGCTCCACTTCGTCGGTGCCATCAATGGTTACATCCAGCCCGGTTACCTCGTCTAGCGTTACGACGGTTATGCCTAAAGTTTGGGCCAGTTGCGCCACCCTTTCGCTGGTTGCTACCCCGGTAATATCGGATAGATTGGCTTGGTTTATCTCTTGGGCCAGTTCGTCTACGAATATTTCAGCCGTTGAACCACTGCCTAGCCCAACGACCATTCCTGACCGCACATATTGTACTACGGCAGAACGAGCGGCGGCTCGTTTTAATTCATCTTGATTTACTACTTGCTGTGCCATCTCTTACGGTTCCTTTCTTTAACGTCAATGTCAAATAGCCTGCGGTTAATCTTCGGGTTCGTCCTCGTCTTCGTCGTCTGAATCTTCTTCAGAAATATCAAAACGTTCGTTCAGGCGTTGGATTGCCTTATCCAGCAAAGCCGCCCGATCAGGGTATTCTTTTTTGGCTTTTTCCAAGTCGCCCAAATGATCCTCAATTTGGGTGGCACGGGGGTCGAGGTCGGCGGCATCTTGGTAGGCTTCCCACGCTTTTGCTTCATTTCCCAATAAAAGCCTTATCAAACCTAGATTGTAGTAAGCCCGTTCGCTGCCCACATCGCCTGCCCGAATAAAGGTCTTTTCAGCCGCTTGTAGTTGTTGGCTGAGATATTGAGCATAGCCCAAATTATTCCAAGAAATCGGACTACCAGGGTCAAGTTCAGTGGCTCGCCCGAAATCGGCGATACATTTCTCAAATTCTGCTTGGGCATAGTGGGCATAGCCGAGATAAAGATGACCAGAGGGATCCTCCGGTTCCAAATCTACCGCCTTACCCAAGAAAATTTCCGCCTCCTGTACCCGATCCATCATCATCAAGACCTGACCAAGAGCTACATGGGCCTTTTGATGTGTCGGGTCTTCCTCAATAATATCCAAGTAAGTCTCGGCGGCTCCTTCTAAATCACCAGTGGCTTGCTGAATCCGAGCCGCGCTCATCCGGGCCTCTACTCCGCCACCTCCGCCCAACATTGCTTGTACTTGGGCAAACAAAGGGGAACTAGTTAATTGTTGGGCCAGCGCGTAAGGGTCATATCGTTCCTCGTCCTCTTCGCCCTCCTCTTCAGGGTGATAGGTAACTTCCGTAAAGACCTGTGCGTCTTCCTCACTAAAACCGCGCGGCAAACCTGATTCGGGTATATTCGGCTTTTGACTGCCATTTCGATGAAGTTTATCTTGGTCTTCGCTCATATTTTGCTCTACCCTCTCTGCCATCCTTGAAAAATAAAAAGATAAAATAGCAACCTCATTATATATTGGGAAATTGACTGTGGCAACCGCCTGTTTAGCAGTTGGGCCTTAGACCCCTAATATGAATCTTCGGTTCAGGTTTGGAGACGTGTTATAATGCACCTGAAAGCTGAAGTAGAAGACCTAGTTAGTTTTAGTCCTTAGTTCAAGAAAGGAAACGGATGAGTCGCCGAACCAAGATTGTGGGTACAATTGGCCCCGCCTCGTGGGAAGAAGAGGTGTTGCACCTTTTGATTAAAGAAGGGTTAGATGTAGTTCGTCTCAACTTTTCACATGCCGAACATACAAAGTCGGCGGAAATCATTAGCCTAGTCCGAAAATTGGCCCACGAAACCGGGCAGAATGTGGCAATTTTGCAAGATTTACAAGGGCCACGAGTGCGGATTGGTAAGGTAGAAAGTCCCCTTACGTTAGAATCCGGCCAAGAAATTATTTTGACCAACCGCTCTTTGGTGGCAACCCAAGCCGATGAAATTGCGATTGATTACCCCGATCTACCCCTTGATGTTAAACCCGATGATACAATTTTAATTGCCGATGGTTTGATTGAACTAAAAGTACTTTCGAGTACCGCCGCTGAGATCCGCTGTCTCATTATTAGTGGTGGCAAACTCTCCAGCCACAAAGGTATCAACGTGCCAGGGGTTACTTTGCGCGTACCAACTATTACCGACAAAGATAAGGCCGATTTGAAATTTGGGGTGGAGCAAGGGGTAGATTATGTAGCTCTCTCTTTTGTGCGCCGACCCGAAGATATTGTTTACCTCAAGCAACTTATTCGGGAGTACGCTGGCTCTGCTCATAAAGATACCTTACCCAAGGTTATTGCCAAGATTGAAAAGCACGAAGCGATCACCAATTTTGACGCTATCCTAGCGGAAACTGACGGCGTAATGGTGGCGCGAGGTGACTTGGGGGTGGAATTACCTGCGGAACAGATTCCGGTGCTGCAAAAAATGATTATTCATAAATGCAATCTAGCTGGTAAAACCGTAATTACTGCCACTCAGATGCTTGAATCCATGATCCAGCATCCCCGCCCCACCCGCGCTGAAGCCACCGATGTCGCCAATGCCATTCTCGATGGTACTGATGCGACGATGCTTTCGGGTGAAACGGCAGGCGGTCTCTATCCGGTCGAAGCCGTGCGAGTAATGGGTCGTATTGCGGAGACTATTGAGCAGGAGGTACTTTTTACCCAACCACACCTAGAAGACCTGCTTAGCCCGGCGCACTCCATCACGGATGCTATTAGCCAAGCTGCCTGCAATATTAGCCGCGAACTTGGCGCAGTAGCAATTATTACACCTACCACCAGTGGCACTACCGCTCGCATGGTCTCCCGTAACCGTCCCGGTGTGCCAATTTATGCCATTACCCAAGAAGAATCTACCTATCGGCAACTGGCGATGGTTTGGGGCGTTGAGGCGATTCTAGCCGAACTCCATAATAATAATACCGATGAGCGGATTGTCCAAGCGGTGCAGCAACTCCTTTCATATGGTTTGGTTAAGCCTAGCGATACAGTAGTTATCACGGGTGGGGCTCCGGTAGGTGTGGCAGGTCGCACTAACCTGATAAAAGTGCAGGTTATAGGCGAAGACTAATATTTATAACCTTTGTAGACTTTAAATTTTGGGAATAATATTCTACAATAGATGGCAGTGTCGAAAAATATTTAATAGTGCGGAGAATGTATGGTAACCATAGCTTGCGTACAGACCCTCGTAACCGACTCGATTAAAGATGCCGCCCGATTGCTACGTCAAGGCGAACTGGTGATTTTTCCAACCGAAACCGTTTACGGCTTAGGGGCTAACGCGCTGGATGCTCTGGCAGTAGTCAGAATTTACCAAGCCAAGCAACGCCCCGCCGATAATCCCCTGATTGTTCATATTCATTGCCTAGATCAGGTAGAGGAACTGGTTCAGGACGTTCCAGATTATGCTTGGGACTTAATGCACACCTTCTTCCCCGGCCCACTTACGTTACTCTTGCCCAAACGTCCTATCGTACCCGATGCAACAACGGCAGGTAGTTCAAAAGTGTGTCTGCGAATGCCCTCCTCCCCGCTGGCCTGTCGCTTTATCAAGGAGTGTGCTGTACCCATTGCCGCGCCAAGTGCCAACCTCTCCGGTCGTCCTAGCCCCACGCGCTGGCAAGATTGTCTTGAAGATATGGCAGGCCGAGTGGCGGCGATTCTAAAAGGGCCAGAAGCGGCCTTTGGCTTGGAATCTACGATTGTGGATTGTACTGGTTCCACCCCAATGCTGATGCGGCCCGGTGCAATTAGTTTGGAGGAATTGACTACGGTAGTACCCACTACCCATCTTGCTCCGACCCAGACTAACCTAGTTTTGCCGGGGATGAAATATCGCCACTATGCGCCCCAAGCCCATGTACACCTGCTTGCACCCGGCGAATCGCCGCTTGCACCAGAACAGTCTGCGGCTTACATTGGGCTGACTCCACCAGCTTTTGTTTCCGGTTACACGCTCTTGGTTCATTCACCCCAAGAATATGCTCATAGCCTTTTTGCCTTCTTCCGCGAGTGTGACCGTCGGGCCATTCGCGCTATTTATGCCGAACGGGTGAGCGAGGTGGGGATGGGCCGGGCTATTATGAATCGTTTGAATAAAGCAGCGGCAGGAGGTTAATGTAATCTTATCGTTTACACCTTTTCAAATTCTTAATATGCGGTTATAATTGATGAAAATAAGGATTTGAAGAAAGGTGAGGGGACCACATGCCAACAACATACCAAGAAGAAGTTTTTAAGCAGCGCCTTTTCAAGCGCGAAATTTGGATTAATGGCGAGATTAACGAGGAACTAATCGAACGGCTAGTAGTAAATCTACTAGCCCTCGATGAGACCGAAGCCGACCGTCGGGAGCCACGCCCGATTAAGGTCTATATCAATTCTAATGGTGGGAACTTGCGTGAGGCACTAGTAGCGGTGGATGTGATGCTGGCACTCAATTCACCCGTCGAGACGATTGTGCTGGGTAATGCGCTCAGTGCCGGTTTGGTTCTCTTGATGGGGGGGTATACCCGCAAAGCTTACGAGCGCAGTACCCTTCTTTTCCATACCGCCCGTAAATGGGTGTGGGGTATCTTGCCTGACGTGGAAAGTGGTATTCAGCATACGAAGTATTTGGTGGATATGCAGGCCGATCTTTTTGGTAGCCGCACTCGATGGCCCAAGGAGACTTGGCTAGAATTGCTGGAAGGTGGCCGAGATCGTTGGTTTACCGCCAGAGAAGCCTTGGAAATTGGTATTCTGACCGAGATAGTTCCGCGTTCCGCTAGGGAGATTAGACCCGCCGAACTACTTGCTCCCGATGCCAAGCCGATGCTAGAGGAACCCAAAGCCAACCTTGCCTTGGAAGAACCAAGTACCAATGGTAAGGTGGAAGTTGTTCCTGCGACGGCTCAGGTGATAAACAATGAGAACGCTACCATCAAGAAAAAGCGTAAAAAATCATAACGAGGACAATAAGTGAAGTTTAGCTACGGTGGTCAAGCGGTTATAGAGGGGGTAATGATGCGCGGTCAACGCCAAATGGCGGTGGCGGTGCGTGTACCTAATGGTGAAATTATCCTCAAAAGTGAGCCGCTTACCTCAAAAATATATACCAGTAAAATAATGAAGTGGCCTTTTCTGCGGGGGTTGGTCTTACTTTGGGATACGTTAGTCCTAGGTATGCAAACGCTCTTCTTTTCGGCTAATGCGGCTCTACTTGACCCGAAGGCTCTGACCGAAGAGGAACAACAACGCCGTGAGAAGCAGGTAAAGAGTTGGAGCCTCTGGAGTAACTTGACGTTGGCTTTACGTTCGCTGGTCTTCCTGACCTTGGCCGAAGTGGAAGCCCGTCCAAAGTTTAGCCCTTCGGCTGAAGATTGGACTACTTGGGATAATGCTACCGAAGATTACGCTCGTTGGAAGGCTGAAGCCGCCGAAGTCGAGGCGCAACCCCTTTCTAATCAGCCCTTGAAAATGGAGGAGGAACCCATTAGTGGCTGGGCGCTTTGGGGTACGATGGCCTTTTCGCTTGGCTTTGCAGTGGTTCTCTTTTTTCTCTCCCCACTACTACTTTCACGGCTTTTGAAAGATACCTTACATAACGAATTTCTGATTAACTTTATTGAAGGTATTCTTCGGCTGGCGGTGTTAGTGGGCTATCTTTGGCTAATCAGTCGGATGAAAGATATACAACGGGTCTTCCAATATCACGGAGCGGAACACAAGACCATCAATGCTTACGAAGCCGGGGCTACCCTCAATCCAGAGACGGTCAAGCTTTATTCCACTGTTCACACGCGCTGTGGTACTAGTTTCTTGTTGTTGGTGGTACTTATTTCGATTCTGCTCTTTATGCTCATCTCGCTCTTTGGTATACCCTTCTGGATGACCTTTCTTTCGCGGATTTTGCTGGTGCCAGTGTTAGCCTCTATTGCTTATGAATATATCAAATGGAGCGCGTCTCGTTACAGCAACCCCATCGTGCGAGCAGCGATGCAGCCCGGCTTAGCCCTCCAAAAGTTGACTACGCGCGAACCAGAAGCGGCAATGTTACAAGTTTCGATTGCTTCCCTAGAACGAGTATTGTTGGCCGATGGTCTTTTGACCGAAGCGGAATGGGCCGCCCGCCGTAGGCAACTGCCAGTACGTCCCGCCCCGGTGCGTGGCGAATTAGGAGCAGTGGCCTGATTTATCAAGCTTTCTTACTAGGAAACTTTGAGCGCGGCTACCAAAGCCGTGCTTCTCTAATTTATAAATGACATTAACCGGAAAGCTAGGAGGAATAGAGTGACTACTGAAATAACTAATCTAATTGAGACTGGAGTGGCTGGGTCAAATGGCCTAATTGTAATTCGCAATGCCCGGGTCAGAGATGTACCACAAATTTTCAAGCTGGTCAATGCCATGGCCCGGCTCAAGAATAATCTGCTGCCCCGTTCAATGTCGGAGCTTTACGAACATGTGCGCGATTTCTTTGTGGCGGTAGATGGTGAGCAGATAATAGCGACCTGTTCGCTACATATCTATTGGGAGGATTTAGCCGAGGTTCGTTCGCTGGCGGTAGACCTAAACTACCAAGGTCAAGGTTGGGGCGACCGACTGATGAAGGTGACAATTGCCCATGGAGATGAGCTTGGTTTGTTGCGTCTCTTTACGCTAACCACTATCCCTGCCTTTTTTGAGCGCTTCGATTTTGTGGCGGCTACCAGAGAACAGCTACCACAGAAGACTTGGAGTGAATGTTTTAAGTGTACCAAATTTACCGAATGTGACGAGACTGCGCTACTACTTGACCTTGCACCCGGTTATACTGGTCCTCAACCAGTCGCCAGAGCTAACCACATCCCTATCGTTAGCCGCCATTAACTTTGTAGAGTTGGTTTAATTTTACAAAAACCAAGCCCGAAATTTAGGTAGCGTGGTTTTCAGGCTTGGTTTTCCTAACCTTTGCTCGGAAGGAGCAAATCGGTTTGAACTCTGTTCGGCTATTTGTTTCAGAGATGGAAGCGTTGGACACGGGCATTGTTGTCCTCGGCTATATAAATGTTACCATCCTCATCTGCGGCAAGGGAGACGGGACTATTGAATTGAGGCAGTTTTGAACTCCCACTACTGGGTCTGCTGATTTGTCCCTCTTTTCCAATTATAGCAATTGGTTGCTCCGCCGAATCTACCAGAGCATAAATAGTGCCTTTGCTATTTATGGTCAAGCTAATAATATTCAATTCTGCAAGGGCAGTCTCTTTGCTACCAAAAGGTTTTTTTCGTTGGCCTTTTGAATCGAGTACCAAGATACCACCATTTTGATTGCCTCGTCCAATGTATAGGTTGTCCTCGCTATCAATCGCCAAACTAATCAGGGAGAGTTGGTCTTCCTCCTTCTCCTTGATCGAATATTTTTCGATTAAAGCTCCGGTAGGGGTGTACTTCTGAATAAGACCCTTTTCTGCGTCGCCTACATAGATATTATCGGCACTATCCAGAGCTAGCCCACTGATTTTTTGAAACTCGCCCTCTCCAGTACCCTCTTTACCAAAAGAGAATCCTCCTTTGCCAGATTGGTCGAACTTTGTCACGGTGCTATTACCAGCAGCATAGAGATTACCTTTTTTATCAAGTGCCAGATAAAGGGGAGAGAAATTCACACTACTTGATTTCGCATCAATGGTCATTATCACTTTGCCAGACTGGTCAAATTTTTGGATGCGATGACTTTGTTCATCACCCACATAGAAATTGCTATTTCCATCTGCTACCACGCTATTAGCCCCTATAAACTGACCGGAGAGGTCGCCATTGGAACTGCCAATGGTAGTCTGTTGCTTACCTTTGAGATCAATCTTTCCAGTAGCATTGGGGGTGCGCGAAATAAGAATAAAACCATCCGCCACCGATAAGAGGCGTTGTGGATTATCTAGGGTAATATCGCTATCAGAAGTAAGTTTGCCCGCTTCATCGAACTTCCAGAAGTGGTCGGAACTAAAGACTATCACATTACCATTGGGATCAACTATGACATCTACCAGAGAATAAGGTCTACCATCCGCTTGCTTTGGTATAGCGTAGGTATTACTAAACTTGAAGTCAGGGCTAAACTTCTGTAAGCGAGCGGGATCCTCCTGTTCAAACAGGTAAATATTGCCTTTGCCATCTACTCGCACATTGGCTTGCTGGTCAAATTCACCGTCGTTTAGTTTCTCGCCCGACATTTTGGCTTGGTATTTGTCGCTAACCTTACCCGCTTGGTATTTGACCAAATACTCCTCAGAAGTGATGGTGTAAATATTACCGTCTTTATCGGAGGTAATCGAAGTGATCGTTCCTAGTTGCTGATCTCCGAACTGACCTAGGTTCTTACCATTCGGATCATATTTATAAACCATCTCGTTGTTGTAAACCACATAAAGGTTGTTCGAGTTATCGGTAGCCACTAGTGCAGGTGTACCCGAATTGGCATTAGAGTTGGAGCCAGTCTTCGTGGTAGGCTCTACAAAATTCTTGAATTTGCCCTCTTTGTCGAATTTAACGACCTTGTTTGTATTGTTATCCACCACATAAAGATTACCCTCCTGATCTAAGGTGGCATCACGTGGTTCTCGCAAAGAACCACCTTCACTAGGAGTACCAACTACCAGATAGGGCAAACCGACAAGAGGGATTGGGCTGGGACTGGCGGTAGGACTGGGATTAGGGACACGAGTACTGGTAGCGGAAGCGGTGGGCGAGGAAGGGATTTTCGTGGTTGTCGGCGGGCTAGTAGTCGCAATTTTTGTAGTGGGAACACTGGTATTTGTAGCGTCTACCCCTCCGCAAGCCACCAACAAAAAGACTAACCCTAATAATCCCGATACCATCAAGTACTTTAAAGAAACTTTCATAATTTATATACTCCTCTTACTAAAAAGTGACCGACAATCGTACCTTCTCAATAATTTAGGTTAGGGGCGTATGGACACACTTAATCAGGAGCAGGATTATGTAATAAGCCCCTACCAATCTCTACCTATTAATGAATATAGGCTCAAAGCTGTATAATCTTCAGTTAGAGTAGAATAGAGTTCATTTTAATCTTATCGCACGAAAATCCTCCATTTTTGCAATCTCAACTTGTTGGGCTTGAGGAAGCTCCGTTCCCGGTGGCAAAACGATCCAGCCTGCCCGACCCTCTTGCTTATAGCCCCATGGCTCGCATTGCTCGACCTGCTTCAAAAAGATCAAAGTTGCAAATCTCGATTCAAGCTTGCGAACCAGAAAATCTTCTGAGATAGCCAGTTCGCTTTGATAGCGTTTAGCGAGTCCGCTCACTAACCCCGGTGTTAGATTCTCGTATTCTTCCACTTTTGCTACTTGGGCTTTACCCATTATTGGTCCACCGCTTAGCTTAAAGTAGATAACGTCGCACTCTCCTACTTGTCCGAAAGGTAAACTCTTGAGACGACTGAAGCGCGACTCAATGGTTTTTTTACCGGACAAGATTTTTTCCAGAACACTCCTGTGACTTAGGATAGCAATGTGTTCCATCAAAAAGGCTACCTCTTTTCAAATTCTAATAAGTTTTTTAGCTCTGCAATATAGTCCTATCTAAGCTTATATTATACTCTATTCTCTTTAAAAAATCTTCTGAATCTACCGAATTGGTTAATTTAAGGTGGTACTCCATCAGTTTTGGACTTTTTGTAGGAGGGATTTCCAATTCCGATTTTAGTTTGCTCTCAATGCAAAGGGCAAGTGCTATAATCTTGTGCGGCACAAAAGCGATGGTGCAGGTGGATCAATCCTTGCTGGCGGCAAGCGGTCTCAATCAAACGTCCCGTGGTCAGTTTTTTGAGTGGTTTACCGTTTAAAATTAGCTCGTCCGGCTTTTCAAGCCAATAGCGAAAGACCTGTCGCGCTATATTTTCGACCAGTTCGTTTGTGCCAAGCTTGGGGTGGACACGATAGGCCGCCAGTGACTTAGCTTCCAGCCCAGCGTTACGTTTATCACGGGCATATCCATAGAGAAAGGGCAGCACGATATTGACTACCATATCTGCTGCTCGGTCAGGGCCAATCAAGTCTGCGGTTGCGCCTTTAGCATTGTCACCCACCATTAAGGCGCGAGGGGCAAAATCAAAGCGGCGCATCCAGAACTGACCGCTTTCACTTTCAAGGTCATCCAGACCTACCCGAAAGGCCGTCACTAATTGGCGACAATCTTCTTCAGGGGTAGGGTTGTCTAACTTGCCAGAAAGCCATTCTAATAACTCTACTTCATCGTGGGCAGGCAAGCGGGCTACCAAACGGGCTAGTCCTGCCAATCGCCGGGCCGGGTGGTTGGGTGGTCGGAGCCGGGCAAAAGTCCAGTCGCGGTCACGCAAAGGGGCAAAAGTCCCGGTCGCCCGAAATTGCCGCTCCAGCCAATTCCAACGCCGTTCCAATTCCTCTACATAATCACCTGCCGCCCAATTTTCCAAGCTCTCCACTCTTTCAACCCCGGTGAAGAGGGGCATCTGGTCTGACTTTGGTTTATGAATCTGCCTTTGAGTGGGCAACAGACCTGCCGTACCCAGCAAGACCGCTTCTAAGGTCATCACCCGCTCCTCAAACGGTTCAGACCGTCGCCGGGCGGTTCGTTCTAGCTCTAAGACATTGGCAAAGGAGAACGCGGTTGCCAACCGTCGGAAAGGAATCTTATTTTGAGAATAACCCAGTGCCTCCAGCAATCCAGCCCATAACGCTTGCGCCGGGCCGTTTTCTGGTTCGGCGGCACAGTCCGCCTCATACTCTTCCGCCCGTTCCTGAAAACGCTGCTGACCCATTTCATCAATCCGGCCCAAGAGTTTTTCTAAGTCAGGATGATGTTCGGCTATTCGTTCGCAGCATGGCCCCTCACTTTCCGAAAGCGATCCTAGGAGGGTGCCACTTCTTCGGGCTTGTTCAAGAGCTTGCCCCAAACCCTCCTCATTCGGAAAGAGCGGCAAAAGTGCCAGCAAGGGCGGTTGTGTGCCAGCTTCGGTCAAGGTAGCTATTGGACTATCATGTTCCATCATCACCTGCAAGATGACGTTGTTATAGCGGGGGTCTTGTTGATGGCCGTGAGAACGCCAGCCACTTGTCTTGAGATGTAACTCTACATCGCCTCGTTGTAAGGCTCCATTGAAGGCGATAATTGCTCCCTTAAAATCCGGCCCAAAGCCGCCACTCCAACGCCCCCGATAAATTATCTCGATTTGTTGACCTGCGGTAGTTTCCAGTTTTAACCCTTCCGGCCACTTTTGAGCGTTCCACAGTAAGGCCAAATCGCCTTCGGTTATAATACAGGGTTGCTCAGACTGCTCTTCAGGCAGAGTTATGGCTGGAGTAAGAACCTCTATTTGGGGTAGCTCATTACTTGGTTGGGCTGGAGTAACCGAAAGCTCCTGAACGTGCGGCACTTGCGCCCTAGTAGATTTAGTGGTACTAGCCAAAACAGGTTGAGGAGTATCTTCAACCTGCTCCGAGGGATCAGACGCAATACGAGGAAAAAGCGGTACAACCGGAGCGTCAGGTGTAGTGGCTAAAGCTTGGGAAGCAGGTCTAACTTGATTAGGCGTAGGTGAGTCAAGCGGTATTGCCACTTGAGCCGAAGAAGCTGACTCAGGTGTTGAGATGTTTTTCTGGCTCGCCCTGCTTTTTTTCTCCTTAGCTGGGCGGGTCTCTTTTGGTTTGTGCTTATGGGCTGGTACCGGATAAACAAAACGCCCCTCTTCATCATAGGGCATACCATAATATCCTTTGCTAAAGTAACAAACAATTGTTTAGGCATTATAGCATAATGCTTAAACAAATTGCGGGACAAATCGGCGGAGGGAGCCGCCTCCTACGTAATTTGTTATATAAAACTTCGTATCATCTCAAAGTTTCGTGGTAGGGGCGTATTGAATACGCCCAAAATGAGGCCAGCCTGTGGCGGGTTTATTCAATAAACCCCTACATATTGAGAAGATATAAAACTTCTTGGCGTAGCTTTTAGGTTTGCTCTTTAATTTTACCTCTGTTTATTAGGAAAATGCTATTGCGCTCAGGTTTGGCTTTCGCTATAATTTTGGTGGGAGTTTTACGAACTTATGCGAAAAGGCAAGGCTTTAATATCTCGAATATGGCAATCAAAAGAGTGGCGAGGTCTCTGGTTCAATCTAGCCCTAGCGGTATTCTTTTTAGTTGGAGGGTTGAGCATCTTCCAAATGGGTTTGGCAGTGGGTCGCGCCGATCCAACCGCTCCTCTTTTTTTCGATTCGGTTGATTTGCAAACCCTTACCGCTTCGGCCTTTATTGGGGTGGCGGTCGTTTTGCTGATCTATGGTTTGCGCTATGCTCTCCTGACCCTGAAACTGTTGACGGATTTGGCCCAAGGCCCAGCCCTACTGGTCGGTTATGTTACCACGCGCCAGACTGAAAGCTGGCGGCGCGATTCTAGGTATCGGCTTTATCTGGTCTCTCGTCAGGCTTTTCCTCTCTGGTTGCGTGGCCCAGACCTGCCCGAAGATTCTGAGATTCGTTCAAGGAAGAATTGGCGTTACACTTTACCGACGGTGGTTCCTAGAATTTTCCACGTACCTAGTTGGATTTATGAGGCCGTGCGCGAGGGTGATTTGATAGAGCTGCATTATGCCCGTTGGCGACGCATCGTGCTAGATGTGGCAGTAATCGAAAGTGTTTTGTCACCACCCTCCCCAACTTATTTCCCCTCGGAAGCGGAAACGGCAGAATGGCGGATAATAGAACCGGAAGATTAATTTGGTTTGAAATCGGTACGGTAACAATCTGGCGGTATGGTACAAATCGGGATTAGAAATCCCTCCTACATTTATACTTTGTAGGAGGGATTTCTAATC
>JACAUC010000090.1 GCA_013390945.1 Candidatus Chloroheliaceae bacterium | reverse complement strand
CCCGAAGTCTCTATCGTCGTTGTAGGAGGGATTTCAAATCCCGAAGTCTCTATCGTCGTTGTAGGAGGGATTTCAAATCCCGAAGTCTCTATCGTCGTTGTAGGAGGGATTTCAAATCCCGAAGTCTCTATCGTCGTTGTAGGAGGGATTTCAAATCCCGATGTCTCTATCGTCGTTGTAGGAGGGATTTCAAATCCCGATGTCTCTATCGGCGGGTATAGAGCCAGTAGAGTGGGCTACCATCTTTACCGGAAAGTAACTCTAATTTATAATGCTCCTGAAGGGCAGCATCCAGTACCGGGGGCCAGCGGCGAAATTCAGGGCTACCTACTAGAATCAGATCATAGCGTCCGGTTTCAAGATCGGACAAAAAAGGGTAGATTGCTCTATGTCCGTTACCAAGTAAAATCCAATAGATAAAATAATCTCCAATCAAATCGGTTTGGTTGGTCTCTATCAGGAAGTTATTTTGCCAGATTAGGGCTGGTTTTCCGCTCTGTTGGTACTCGCGTACTAATGCTTGTGTTTGGCTATAAATCTCGCTAAAATTATCGTTGTCGCGCCACTGGTTCCAGACCACAAACATACCTGCCGCGACTAGGGCTTGCAAGCCGACTAGAGCCAAGATAAGGTTTTGGATTTTGGATTTTGGATTTTGGGTGGGGGATGGTTTGAAGTCTAAAAACAGGACTAGAGCAAGACCCACTTGGATCGAAAGTAGATAGGCTACTTCGTTGAAATAATAGTCTACTGCGCCATCCTTGACGATACTGCTGCAAGCCAGTGCTGCAAAAAAGAGGTAGAGCGACCAAAAACGTTGTCTCTGCCGCCATTGCCAAAATAGTGCTACCAAGGCTACCCCAATCAAGGGGGCGTGGTCACGTAGGAAGAAGCCCACCATTGCTGGAGCCAAGTGGAAGATAAAACGCCCGGCCCGTTCTGGCTCGAAAATTCCAGCAAAAGCTCCATTAGAGAGAACTTGACATAATATTAAACCAAATAAGGCCAGTACCGCATAGCATCCGGCGAAAAAAAGAGCTTGTAGCCGCCGTCCAGAAGTTAGTAGCAAATCAAAGAAGATAGCTGCCCCTGCCGCTAGGTAGGTCTGTTTGGAGTAAAAAGCCAAGACCAAAACAAGTGCCACTACTGCTAACTTGCCCGGTTCGATCTTGCCATAAGAAGTCTGCTTTGTGAGACCAGCACTAACCGGGACAAAGGACGAACCACCCCGATAGAGATAAACTGCAAGGAGGCTGAGTAGCAGAGCCAAAGGGTCAGGACGTGCGCCATTGATAAAAATCAGCACACTCCAGAAGGTAAAAGGGAAGAAGGCGGCGCAAAGAGCGATACGTCGGTGGTTGGTTTCGCGCCAAACCAGCAAACCCACCATTCCCCCGGCGGCGGCGTAACCACTCCACGCCAGCAACCTTGCCACCAATACCGCACCCAACCCACTTAGTTTTATCAAAAGGCTAGTAAGCGCAATAAAGAGGGGCGGATATTGTACCCCCGGCAGTCCATAGGGAGCGGCAGGTGGAGCATAAATATATTCGAGCCGCCCGGTAGCCCACAACTGCTGAGCCATACCAGCCACCATCATCTCGCTATAGTCGTTTGAGACTGGCGCAAAGAGGGCGGTAAAGCCTCGCACCAGTTGTAAGGCTCCGAAAAAGGCCAACCCCGCTCCAACTAGGAGGGCCAACCGCTCTTTGGTTAGGGTAATTTTCAATTTAATTAGTACCAATGAATCTTAGCTTAATCCATTTATTTAAAATTATCTGTGTGTATCTGTGGTTCTTTGTGTTCATCTGTGTTACTAACTAACTAAAATTCGATACCTTGTTGCGCTCGGATACCCTCTTTGTAAGGGTGCTTGATCTCGCGCATTTCGGTGACGAGGTCGGCGTATTCTACCAATTCCGGTACAGCATTGCGCCCGGTCAGAATAATGTGCATTCCAGTTGGGCGTTGTTGGAGCGTTTCAATTATCTCTTCCACCGATAACCAACCGTAGGAGATTACATAAGTAATTTCATCCAGAATGACAATATCATAATCGTGGCTCAGAATCTTTGCTTGGCAAAGTTTCCAACACTCTTGGGCCATCGCTTTATCTTTTTCCAAATCTTCGGAAGTCCAAGTAAAGCCATCGCCCATGGGGATTATTTCGAGGTTCAGTATTTTGGAGGCTCGGTTTTCACCCCAATTTCCAGTTTTCGATTTGATAAACTGAAGCATACAAATCCTCATACCCCGGCCCCAAGCCCTTAGCAAAAGTCCTAGCGCGGCGGTAGTTTTGCCCTTGCCGTTGCCAGTGTTAAGAATTACCAAGCCCTTATTAATGCGTTTACTCCGCTCCTCCTTGCGCTTCAAGTGTCGGGCTACCTGAGCAGCGTGGAGACGAGCGGCAAAATCATTTCGGCTTTCGCCCGGAAGTGGCCCTTCGGTCTCTACCCGTTCCAGTTCGGCTATTTCTTCCGCCTCTTCAGCCTCTTCATCTATGCTCTCGTCTTGATCGGTTTCTTGGCTCATTTTTTAACCTTATTTAAGAGTCTCTTCAGCTTGGCTCCGGGAGTAGGGTCGGTTTGTTTAAGGGTGGTTTCCATTTCATGCGCCCATTGCTCTAGGGAGGCAATTTGGGCATTTTTGGCTTCGATTTGGCTTTTGTAGGAGGCGAGTAACTGTTCGGTTTCGCGGTTGCTACCTGAAAGTGTAAGAGGGCGAGTTTGTCCAGCATCAGAAGCGCGGCGGGGGGCTTCGGCCCACGCAAGGAGCGGCGCACAGGTCTTCAAATAGTGAAAATTTTGCATCGCATAGTCCGAAGCCCGTTCACGGGCGGATTGAAGTTTGGCTGGATTAGTTGCCAATTCGCTGAGTAGCCGAGTCAGAGCCGGGCCATCGCCGTGTGGGAAGGGAAAGGCTAAGTTTACCTGCGCTAATTCTTGAGTTAGTTCTGCCGTTAGGGTTATAGCCGCAGGCAAGCCATATTTAAGCCAATCTAGTAACCGCGTCCGACTACCCAGCACCCCTTCGTAACTCCACTTATCTAGGATAATGCCCAAATCGCTCTCATAATAATAGTTCTGCAAACCCTCGTAGGGTAGCCAGCCCAAGAGGTGATAGCGTTCGCGGTAAGGCGAGTTTTCGATTAGGGTTTGTAAGTGGGGATAGGTCAGACTATCGTGGGGTGGCAAGGCTCCTCCGGTGGAGACAAAATGAAGGCGTGGGTTTTGCGACATCGCTCCTTCTAGTCCAGCAAAGAGAGTCTCTACATCCGTCCAAGTATTGTAGCCGCCGCTCCACAGCACCACAAAGGCATCCTCTGGTACAACCGTTCCCCGTATAACCGTGCAGTCGTGCGGCAAAAGCTCATCATCTAGGGCGGCGGGAATATTATAGGCCAAGGGGCGACCATAGGTGTAGCGGTTCAACCGTCCGTGCGCCGCCAATGCTCCGACCAGCGCATATTCCTGATAACGGGAGACCCCGCTTACCGCGTCGGCTCGCTCTAGGACGGTGGCCTCAAAACGGGCGAACGGCTCGATTAAGCGATCATCCCCGTAGAGGGCCGCTTTAGCCTGACCCTCGGCCAAGGGACTGCCAAAAAGATCACCCCACAGTGGCTTTTCGGTGGAACCAAAGAGGGCTAAGAGGTAGCTAGGCCAAACACTGGCTCCGATTAGTCCATCTGGCTCGAACTCTGCTTCAAGGCGGGTGAGCAAACCTTGTGCGGTAATCTCGGTTTCGGTAGCGGGTTGTAGCACTAAACCGGGTGCGACTTCGTGTGGCTCGTCTACTTTCCCGGTTTTGGTCTGTATTGCCACCAAGCGTACCCTATGCCCGGCCTGCGCCAAAGCCCGACCAAAATGCCACGCCCGTACCCCCGGAGCATTAATCTGATTACCCCCTTCGACGGGTAGCGGTGACTGGCCTAGAAGTAAAATCCTCATACGATTGCCGGGCGGTCTCTCAAAACTCCCTTAAAACTGGAGGCGGTGCTACCCCAAAACCTTCGGCCCGTAGGTAAATAGGCGTAACCTTGATTACTACCTGTTGGAGTAGCTCGGTTTGGCGACCGCGCATTTGGGGATATTTATCTTGGTAGCGTTCCCAAACTTGGTCAATCGTCTCTTGATCTTCAAAAAGCTCTAAGTTGCCCTTCATTGTTAGGAACTTAAAGAATTGGGGGGTGTTCTCGCGCCAGAGCAGGGTTATTTTAGGGCTGGCTCGGAACTGGCGTATCTTTAGTGAGTTCGTGGTTGTATATAACCAGATGGCGAACTCGTCATTGAGGTAACCCAAAGTACGCGCCATTGGATAGCCATCTTGACCCATCGAGACCGCCATCAAAAATTTCGATTCGGTGATAAACTGGAGCAATTCGCCGCGAAAATTAGCCACATCAAAGGTGGTAGAGGTTTCTGTCATTTGCAACTTCCTGACTTATGAGCAATTTAATTATTTTTACTCAAAAATTATATCAGTATTTATAGTTCCCTGAAGTTTATATCAGAGAACTCTTTAGACAGGCCGATAATAGCACGGCTCCTATAGGCTGTCAAGGTTAGGGCGTATGAAAATTAAAAAGGTGGTAACTGGCATTATTGCCAGTTACCACCTTGTGCTACATCCAACCCTCGTGTGGGTAAAGCGTATTAAGTTCCGGGAGGGTTATAGCCGAAGGTGGCGTTACCAGTATTGATGTATGAATTCCAAGACCAGTAGAGTATCCGTTCGGCGAAGATGGGCCTCGTCGTGATTGGAACATCGCTACTGTCTACCGACTCAATCTTTACCGATACCGCATTTTTATCTGGCCCCACGCTAGGATAGCCGGGGAAGATTCTGGAACCCGGTTGGATTCTGGTACGCGCGTTGGCATTGAGGTAGAACCCGGTTATGGAGGTGGGTGTGCTTCCATCGCTAAAGTAATAGGTAAACTTCAACCGTACTGGAGTAGTGTTTGGGTTATAGAGGTTATAGGCCAGATCCGCGACCTTGTTGGTGGTAGCGGTGCTACCTGCCGCGAAGATCCAAGTTGAAGCTAACCGAGCAATGGCTAATTGGCTGAATGTACCATCTATCACGGGCTGGGTGCGCCAATTAAACCGGATGGCCCGTTGCACTATGATAGGGCTATTCGATTCTACTTTGACTGTAAAGCCGAAGGTTCGTCCAATCATCCGCGCGTTAGGGTCGGTCACGGGAATGACTAACCGACTTTGTGGCGGGACGCTTGTATAGGTAACAGTTGGGTTTGTACTTCCGGCGGGAGGATTATCCAACTGCATTGTAATGGTGAGGTTAGCGGTTGTTCCTTCCGGGTTTAGAATAAGGTAATCGCGCGAGGTTACCTTATCGGTTAAACCCTCTAGGAAGTACCACTGTTGTCCTTTACTAATGGCCCCAAACATATTGGACTCACCCTTGCGATAGCTTTCGTCCGGTAATCCGTTGTTGTAGAGAATATGTTGTTCGGCAACAAAGGTTGGTAGATTCGTTCCTGCTCCAATTGAGCGCAGTTCGGTTGAAAAGCCATTTTGGGTTGAACTTGGTAGAGACGGCTTGATTACCTTGCGCTCCTTTGGATTCAGGCTTATGAAGTCCATTGCAAATTCGCTACTATTGCTACCGTAGAAGTAAGCCAGTATATTGACCGTCACTGCCGGAGAGGGATTAAAGACCGTGAAATAGGTCTCGTAGCTAGAACCAGTGGTAGGCGTAATAATCCCCTCCGGGAAGAACCAACTATCGCTAGGTGAGGTAGTGCCTGCGATAACCGAGCCACCAGCAGTGGCTTTGCCGTTGCTCATCCCGTTGGTGAGGTTGTAGGTGGAGCGCTCTACCAAAATCGCTACATTTGAAGTGATAAAGGTGGAGTGGGTAGTGCCAGTAACACTGATCGCCTTTGCGCTAGGATGACCATTGAGGCTATAGGAATCACTGTATTTACCTACATCTATGTCCAAGCGGGTAGTAGGCGTTACGTTAACGGTTCGGTTTACAACACTAATACCAGTGGTAGTAGTGAAGTAGTAACCAATCCAGACCGAGGCCCAAGTCGAGCCATAGTTGAAGACGTGCAAGATTTCGGTATTACTTAAAGTGCTGGAGTTGCGGGTATCACCCTCGGCAAAATACCACTTATTGCCACCAGCGGCAGTGCGAGCCATAATTAAGTTGGAGAAATACTCCACCGTACCCGACATAATGGAAGCCTTGAAATAGTAATTCGTGTCTATGTTCAAAGCCGGATAGGGGCCAGGAATCACGATTAGGTGATCTTGGCTTTGGTTTGAATCCACAATTACTGTCGTATTAACTAGGTTTGTGGTATCTACCAGTGCAGTATTGGGTAGGCCATAGTAAACCCGCCCGATACCAGCACAACTACCACTGAAGGAGACGGCGAACCCGCTAGTGGTGGCATTGACAGGTACGGCATTGATCGTGCAGGGGGTTCCTGCCACTGGCGGAGCGAGGTCAAAGGTTTGGTTTACGCCTATTGGTACGCCATTCGGCAGGTTAGTAGATGAAGCAAAGCTGAAGGTATTTGTGCCATCCGTTCGGTTTACCACATAGTAGGCTTTTAAAGTGTTTCCTTGATATTGGAATTTGATTTTGTAATTGCCGGGAGCTATGTTAGGCATAGAGTAATAACCATTACCGTCGGTAGTGGCGCCAGCAAAGACAGTGGTTTCGGTCGCAACATCAATTAATTGGATATTAATATTTGCCAGCGGGGTGGTAGCACTACTCTTCAGTCCACCTATTATCCCACAGACAGAGTAAGTGCTACACAAGAACGCTTCACTCAAGTTGGTAGTGCCACTATTCAGTCCCTTTACCTGTCCACCGACGCTGGCTCCTTGGTTAAAAGTTATGTCTACATTAGGGGTAGAGCCATTTAAGGCAATTTTGTTGTTGTAGTATAAGGTACTTTTAGTATTAACCGCCGAGTTGAGATTGAATTGATATTCAAACTTCACCCAGAAGTTGTTACTGAAAAAGCTTGAAAGTTGGTAAAAGCCTGTGCTATCGGTAGTAGTAGTATTGCCCAACTGTTGGCCCGTCGTAGCGTCAATGGCCGTAACTACTACCCCGGCTTGTGGCCTATCCGATCCACTAGAGGGGTGTACCATCACCGTGCCAGTCACGATGGTAAGCTGCCCAATACTAATTGTAATAACCTTGGTACTTAGCACCGTAATGGTAAAAGGAAGGGCGGAAGCTAAATCGTTGCCACCGTAATAGCCAGTAGCACCTCCGGGTCCGGAAGAAGTTGCCTTTGCATAATAGGTGTAATTGGCTCCCGCTGGATGGGCATCGGTCAAGTAGCTACCGGTGTAGATACCACTATAATCAGTGACACCATCATACCCAGGGCCAAGTCCTAATGTGGTCTTATCGGCTTGGTAAATTACGATACTAGCCCCACCTACCGGATTATTATTCACAGGCGTATCTATCACATTTACCCTAACGTAACCCCTTGGGGTAAAGACAATATTATTGATGATGGGGTTAGCTAGGTTTTGATTGGTTACAGGGATCAGACTGGGAGCAGGGCCATGCTGTTGTCCGATAGGGCTAACCAAGTAAGAGGAATCCGGGTAAAAGAGCGGTAGATAATTGGTAATGACCTGCGAATCAAAGCCCATATAATAGCTGCCCGGCACTAGGGTTACTTGGTAGTACCAAGTGTTGGTTTGGCTATTTTGTTTGATATAATTAGTACCGGAAATTAAGAATAAGAAATTCTTACCACTGTCGTAAACACTTATTCTTGTCTTTCCAAAGTCGAAGTTAGCCCCACCGACATCAGTGATGGTGCCACTAATCACGCCCCCTTGTTTAAGGTCAAAGGTTAGATTCAGTGGAAGATTAATACCGCTGCCATTGATTAATTGAAAAAGTCCTTTGATGGCACTGGTACTAGTGACCCAAGTGGGTAGAAAACTGCCGGTCGGCATTACCAGTAGCGCGTAGGGATTACTATAGCTTGTATCGCTAGTGGGCAATCCTCGGAAAGTAATGTTACCATTTTGATCGGTAGAACCCACCGTCCACTGGTTGCCATTAGCCGAGGACGAGGAGTTGGCATAGATTGCAATCTGCATATTGGTCGCGGTGATAAATTGGCCTGAGAAGACGGGATCCTCGTATCTGAGGTGGAGCGAAATTTCGCCACCTTGAGTTAACTTAAAGTTGGCCGTGATATTTGAGGCGTTTAGAACTATGTTGAAGATAGTAGCGGCGTTAAGATTAGCCGTACCAGTAAGAGTACCGCTCAAGTAGTAACGTGGTAGAAACCCGGTATTGCTAATGCTGGTTTGGGGTACAAATTGGAGTTTATAGCCGTCAACACTGCCTCCAATACTGAGATTGGGTGGAAGGGCCGCTGTAGTGTAGGTCATCGAAGTTCCGGCGGCGACGGGGTTTATCTGGAAACTCTGGTAGACTAGGCCATTGGTAGCACCGGAAACATAAGCCTGCACCCGCGCATCGGAGGCCAGCAGGTCGGTCACACTGCTATCGGCGGTGATGGTACCAGAAATACGAGTACCAATATCCAACTGAACGTCCGCTGTCACATCGGCACTAATCGTAAAAACCGAGGAGCTGTCTAGGGTGTAGACCTTTGTACAAGTATTAAGGGGCAAAGTACCGCCCGAAGCACCGCCGCAGAACGCGGCTATATAATCGGCACTGGCTCCTTCTGGCAGGAAGCTTAGACGATAACTGGCCCCGTCTTCTAGCATCGCTTTAGTAGCATAATGTCCAAAGCTATCAGTGGTGGCACTATCATCAATGGGGACGGCATTTGGGCCGGTATCCGAGGCGTTGAAGACTTGGACTCGCACCTGACCTATTCCGCCTCCTCCGAGAACAGCAGTCACATTGCCCGTGAATTTTCTGCCTGGAACCAGCGTAATATCTTTATTAGGACTGTTACTATCCCCGTTAATATCAGGTATGGGAGTGGTCACCACCGTGCCTGAGAAGGGCGCACTCGGGTACCAGCGTGGAATCAAGGCACTACCGTTGGGGGGTATTGCTTTTATGCGATAGGAGGTGTTGGGGTTTAAATTGGTAACCGAATAACTCCCATCGGCAGGTGTCTGAGCGCTGGTAGCGATCAACGTGGTGCCAGTAATATCGTAAATCTGGACGTAGCCATTTAGAATTGAAAATGGAGTTGAAGGAATAGTACCATCGTAGAGCTTGCCGCTAATCGTGGCAGGCACTACCATGTGTCCATTGATACCTGCTACCCCAGAGTAGCTACCAGCATAGCCTGGGCTAGAGTTGATTTGAGAGATATAATTGTTAGTTCCAGCACTGATCGAGGCGTTGGTAACGGTAATCGGTTGAAGAGCATAATAGCTAGGATATTGGCTATAGGGGTAGGGAAGATTACCATCTCGCCAGTAGCTACCCGCGAGGGGAAGGTATTTATTATTGGAGTGGGTGAAACGTATCACATACGTCTCATCTACGCCTATAGCAGAGCTGCCCAAACCAGCCATCAAATAATAGCCATCTTTGTCAGTCGTGACCGTCTTTTTAATGGTGGTACTAATAATTTTGCTAACTGGATCGTAGTAGAAGGCCGTCACTGTAGCCCCACTAATTGGAATGGACTCATCCACGATTGGATTTGGCAATTGGCTAGGTGGAAAAGCCACCGTTACCCGCCCGGCTATACCACCTGGTGCATACATTACGATGTTCGGGGAGTAAGTATTTATGGACTGACCGGTACTATCATTAAAAGTACAGGGTTGACCGGCGGTTTGATTAGTAGCGGTCAGTTTAACTGCGCTGGCAATATCGTAACGCTGACCGTAATAATGGGTTAGCATACCATCGCCTTCAAATTTGAGTGTAAAGTTTTTAAGAAGACTCACATCAATAATGTTATTAAAGGCGAAGGTACCATACAAACTCGGTGAAAAACTATTCGTCTTTACCGGATTAGCCGTTCCTATGTTAATTGGCTGGTCGTTACTATCCACCACTGTTACCGTAATACCACGAAGGTAATTAACTGGAGAAGCATCGTCTACCACTGTCCCGGATAAGCCGCTGAAGGCTCCAAGAGTACTGCCAGAGGAACTAGTGCAGTTAATTGGTGCGGCTCGTGGTGCGGCGGCGGTGCTATTCACCGTAGAGGAGACCGGTATCGTCGCTGCTAAGGCTGTTGGAACATTAAGGTAGCTCGTATTTAGCAGAGATTCCAATCCGGGGCCGAAGAGGATCAAGGCCACCAGTACTATGCGGCATACTCCACGAGGAGTCATAAGTTAATTCCTTTCTAACTATTTTTAAAAAATATTAAAATTAGGTGGTCTGACCGGAAATTTATTTCCGGTTTATGCTGCTTAAATCGGTTTCAACCCATGTACGTCAAGCTAATCTTATAATTGATGCGAATGGCCGGAAATTTATTTCCGGCCTAAGAGTTTAAATTGATTGAAACCGATTGAATTTATCCATTAGCCAAAAACCAGCTTATTATTAACTTAGCCAAAATTGATTTAGATTTAATTGGTCTTAACCAATTTTAGCTATAAGACCGGACAACCAGTTGGCATTTATTTCCGGTCTTTTGAACTTCTTCTCTATTTTAACAAGTGTACCGGGGCACCTTGGACGACTAGTTGCCAAGTAGTAGTATCGTTACTGAAACCTTGCCCCTGCTCGTAGTCTACTTGGAAATAATAACAGGCTTCCTCTGGAACTTTGTTGGTGTTACACTGGCTGAGATAGGTGTCAAAAGCCTGTTTATTAGGTATCTGGAAGACTATCGAGAGCCAATAGTCATTGTAATAACTATAGGTACTGTCCTTCAAATCCAGTCTTGGGGTGGTGGGATACTCGGTACAGTTATTCCGATTGTTAAGGAAATAGGGACAGGCTGTAGCGGTAAATGTAATCGGGTCGCCGATCATCACCGTGTTACTGACCGTTAGACGATTGCCCGTTGGGGCAGGTTCGCGCAAGCTCAACTGTATCTTCGAGGTCTGTCCTTCGCCGGGGTCAAAGAGTTGTAGAATGGCGGTAGAACCCGCATTTTCCGGTGGGATATAGGCCAAGTCGAAGACTACATCCGCTGTGGTAGTTTTGGGGTTCTGGGCGTTGGTATAAATCGAGAAGGTCGTGATCCCAGAGACGTTGGGGACAGGCTTGATGGTAGTGGTGATGGGTGTAATCCCACTAGCGACGCTACAATCTACTGGCACACAGTTGTAACCGATGGTAAAGGCGATGTCTAGGGCGTTCTCGTACTCGGCTTTGACGGCGAAGCGGTTTGCACCACTGCCACCGTAAGTCTGGACGTGCAGCATATAAGTACCGGGCCGTACCATGGCATTAGATGTGCCGGGTACGACGGTATTTCCGAAATAGTCCTTCTTCAGGACGCGGCTATTTCCATTAGCGGCCCAAGTCCAGTCGGTTAGGTGGAAGAAAGGCTCTACTCTGCCATTGCCATAGTAGCTATTCCCGTTGTTGGTAGCAGGCCGGTTCACCGTAGTATCATTACTGCCATAACCGGACATGTCGAGCGGCTCATTTCCACCTGGCTTGAGTGGATTAAAGCGCGGGTCATAGTCCGAATCGAAGTCCCAATTACAACGCCAGCCGTGCCTGCTCCAATATTGCCACGTACCTGTCGGAGTACCATTACTACCACCAGTGGTACCGCTGTAAGTGTAAGTATTAAGCCGATCTCCATAGGCGGCATTAAAGGGCATACGCGGACTACCGTAGTCATAGAGCGGCTCAATGGGACTGGTGCTAGTTCCGTAGGGACTACCCACCCCAACGCCGGGGGCACTGCTGACGGAAATCCGACATTCTTGGCCGGGATCAATGTATTTAGTACTAGTGGGCTTAACAAAGAGCGGATATAAAGGATCAGGCGTACCAGCAGGAATAGCCGTCCAATCTGTAACCACGTTGTTTATAGGAGCGCTTTGCTTGCTCTGATTATTAAAGCTGTTTACAACAGTCAGTCCAGGGTAGGAGGCTGTCGGGAAAGGCATACCCCAATAGTAGTCTTTTGCATAGGAAGTAGAACCAGATCCATAATCAAACGTACTACTTGGGCAGACATAAGTAAACTGGGTATCGTTCCAAGCTTGTATCGTAGTCAAAGGAGGTGTATAGCCAGTAGTCAGACTGATGGGACTGGTATTGGCATTAGCCGTAAAAAGCTTGGGAAACCCGGTCGCGTCGGTGGTAACTTGAACAGGTGGGTTAAGCGAAACAATATAACAATAAGAATTGTAAGCCCCTTGTTGGTTAGCTAGACCCTTGGGAGGGACGGTAAGAGCCTCGGCAAAGGTACCCACATCGCCCGCAGGATCTGGTTCCCGCTCAATCGGCATAAGATTTTTTATGTTAAGCGTTCGGATGCTCATATCGCCCACTTCAAAAGCCCCAATTCTACCACCGGGGACAGCTACATTGGCGTAAACACTATTCACGCCATCGGCTTGGGGCGGATAGTAGAGCGTGTAACGGGTGCGAAGTTCGTTAAGGCGGTAGGGTTGACCTGCCCCAAAAGTTACGCCCGTACCAGTGCCAGTGATGGTATTATTATAATTTATAATGGCGTTGGTCGTGGTTATCCAGTACTGGCTCAGGCAGCGCCGCCAAGTAAGACCCATGGACTCAGCGTAGATTGCCGCGTCCGTGCTGGCATAAGTGCCAGCGGCGGGATAAGTGACACCGGCTGGATCTGGGCAGATTCCATTAATCGTATCTAACACAGGTCCGCTAGTTACCGTTCCTGAGTAAGCTTTTGACGCAGCAGTGATATAGCGCTGGATATAGAACGGGCTCAAGGGGTAAGTCCCATTTAGCGGTGCATCATCACTAGGTGAAGCTTTACCCGTAGTATCTTTTTGGCCCAATGTTCCAGGCAGCATATCATAGCGGTCGGCATTACCGTACAACAACTGCCCGTCGAAAGGAGCCATTGCTGCGTCGTAAATCGAGACATTCACATTGGTATGGCTTTTGTCAGTGGCCGCCAAGCCAGATTTTAGGGCGCGAGCATCTACCTGAATACCGACTTCATAGCCAAAATTACGGCGTTGACCAGAGTCCGGGTGTATATCTTGATTAACTACCGGGTAAGGTGACTGATTACCCACTGCCGCTTCACAACTGCCCGCGACGACTGGGGGGGCATTAACATAGGAGTAGAGTCCATTATTGATACCAGCGGAGGAGCTTACGAACCAAGAATTGGGGTCAATCGCGTGGTCACAGTTCTTATTAGCCCTAGTAGATTGATTGTTAACCACGCTATAGCTCGTGCCGTTAGCACCGACGATAGTACTCGGCGAACTGAGTACCCCTTCATTAATCGGGTTGTAAGCATCCCCGTTAACATGTATCCAGTCGGTGCCGCCGATACTAGACCAGAAAGTACCCACGCAAGGTGTCGGTGGGTTGAGCTGCATACACCGATTAGTTACATAGCGGGCGTAGGTATCGTTGGCATCGTTGCCTGCATTGACACTAGGATCATAGAGTACCCCGCTACTACCGAGGTAGTTAAAACTACTACCCAACTTGACCAAGCGGCTGTATTCGGCGGTGGAGGTACGTTGGATGTAATAGTCGCCGAGGCCAATTACCCCTAGAAAATAGCGTTGGGCCAGCCGTCCTAATGTTACCGTATATTGGTTTTCTTTGGGTATGGAACTCTTATATAAGACTCTTTTGCCCGGTTCAGCGGCCATTACCTCGTCATAAGTCCAGTTATTAGCCGGGTTGGTGCCAGTATCGCGGTAGACATAATAACCACTGGCATTGGCTGATAACTTGCCTCGTCCATCCGCTACCTCAAGTAGACTGGGTACCCAAACCACCCCGGCTAGAGCCGCAGAATCGGCGGCCCGTTGGAGTTTTTGGGCCTCTAGGTAGGCCAAGCCACCATCTACCGCTAGACCAACCATGGCCACCATGGCTACGGTAGCCATGGCCACCAGTATCAAAGCCTGGCCTTCTTCTCGGCGGCGTACCGCCCGGTCCAGACGTTTCCATAGTAATGGGGTTATGAAAATTATCCTCATAAATAATCCTCGTCGCCGTCCCTTATTAAAGCTTCGATCAAACCTTTAATCAAGCCCATATTAGATTGATGACTAGTTAATGCCGGTTGGACAAATGCCTCCATCGCCTACTGGGAAGAAGCGTGGTTCTACTTTTAAATAAGAGCGCTGCTTAATTACGATAAAGCCATTCTCATTCGGGCCTTTTGGTCTGCTTACCGAAACGCCCACTTCGGGAAAGAAGGGAGCGACCCAATAGTGCCGATAAGCTACCTCCACATAGAAACGGTCGGCAGGTTGGCAAACTGGGCGGCCCCGTGACCAGTTATAGACGGGATCACTCTTATGGGCGGTGGTATCATTGTAGCGGCAGGTAAAGTTCATTCCAACCGCTCCTTTGGAAAATTTAGTAGAATCGGTATAGGAGATCGCTCCTGTCGCCACAATATTAATGCAAGGTGAAGAGAGATAGTTACTGTTAAAGAACGGAAGGGTGGCATTAGTACCATCGGTGGATTTAGTGGGATCAGGTAAACCAATCTGTATCGTTTGGCTGACCGTAGCATCTTGGAAGGGTATAAAGCGATTGGCTGGCACTTGCCCATTTATTAAATAAGGCACATACATCTGATACTGAGTACTAATATCCAGCGATCCGTTGGCAGTGTTGAGCTTAAAATAATCCATTCCACTGAAGGCTTCGGCATCGGCTACCCGTCGAATCAAGATATAGTCAATATTGGCGGGGTTTAGTCTGGTGCCGTTGCTATAGTCCACATAGGTAATGTTGTCTGGGCCAAGAATTTGGTTTTTGTTAATGATGGCTTGTAGAGCGCGGAGGTCTTTGTAATATGCTGTATCACTGGTGGTAGTCCTCTTGACCTGATCATCGCATTGGTTAGCACAGGCGGCGGTTTCGCGGGCCGCTTCCCGCGTGACTTGAGAGACCTGCTCGAGATCCCAGAAAGCCATCCCAAATTCAAAGATAGCGAACATTGTAGCCAGCAGTGGAATGCTCACCAGCATAAATTCGACCAGTGCTTGCGCCGTAACCGGGCGCAGCGGTCGGTTGGGAGCCAAGCCGGATGCTCCCCCGCGGGCTATCCGGCTCAGCTTACAATTAAGTTTTTGCCAGTTTGGTTGCAACTTCATCTTGCTACCTCTACTTACAATTCTTCTAAAAGATTAACATCCCGTTCTGATACGACCAATACTTAGGTAAAAATGGAACTTAATTTCTGGTTAGATGGCATTTCCACTCTGGCGTTGGTCGTGAGACTGGTTCCAAAATTTTGACCGCTTTATCCGACAAGGCGAAGGGAGGTAGACCAAACCAGTTGGTAAGCCAATAGTGGTAATAGTCCAAGCGTACACCTAACCAGTCGGGCGAATTTTTGAGATTATTATAATAGTTCGCATCACCGACAGTGGCGGTAGGTTTTCTAATATCGCAAAAACCGCCCGCATAACGCCAAGTTGGGTACCAAGGGTCTGCTTTAAAAGAAGCCACCCAGAGATCGCCAATCATCTTGCCTGCCCCCGCTTTTCCCGCTGGAACTATACCAGTGCCATCGCCCCCATAGCCTTCCGTAGCGGGTGTTATATGCAAGTTCGGGTCGTTACTTCCACAGAAAGCTTTTAATGTCGTAATAACGTTGCCTCTATAGTAGTAGCCGTTTTGATTCACCGGGTTAGGGGTGGGACCGACGGGACAGGTCTGAGTAAAACGCCTAACTAGCAGCAGGTTAGACTCCTTCGCATTAGGGTTGCCCGGTGGATAAGCGACATCCATTACTTGGGTAGCACCAAGAGGATCGGACTGGGCTTTAATCGTATAGCCCGCTTTACTCATAGTTGATAACGTAAAAGGCAAAGAGATGGTATAGGTAAAGATACCACCATCCATCACCCCCGCAATCCAACCCTCCCGAATGTAGGGTACCGTGACCGTGACATTAGGTGAAGCTTTGGTAATGGTTACCCACAGCGTCTGGGGGATATGTTGGAAAACGCGCTGATAGGGATTGGTAGTACCCCAAGCCCAGTCGTGTATTTGTGGATCATTGTCGCTTGCTATATAGACGACACCCCAGCGATCACCTTTGTTTTTTACTAAGCCATAATCGGTACTATCCGAGGAATCGGCCCGATAGGTCATCAAGAAATAGGCATCCTTCAGCTTATCCTGTAAGGAAGAGCTAACATTTGCGACGAGCATCGCATCTCCGTCGGTACCCGGTTGTAGCATACGTAAGTCACTGCTACTATATTCATCACCAGCGTTGGGTAGCGCGTTAGCAGGGATGGTAGGGGGACCTTCCATCGGAAGGTACATACCAGTGTAGACCGGGCGATAATCTCCCGCTTGCGAGGCGGCTCTTACACCTTCGCGTACTGCATTAGAAACCGTTAGGTGGCCCCTTATCAGAAATCCCATCTCGACTAGCGTTAGCACCAAGAAAATAAGGAAGGGCAAGGAGATGGCAAATTCAACCAAAGACTGGCCGGTATAGCCTTGTCGTATCCCGCGCCGCCACCAACGACCCACGCCAGTAGTGGGTTTGGAGGGAGGCAGGTGGACAAGCTCCGGCTCTTCCTGCACCTGTTCAACTAACTGGCATATTGGGGTTGTTTGCATAATTGGCCTGCTCCGTATGGAACTATGCTTCTGATAAAGCACTTTTACATTTGTGAGGTCTTTTATTAAAGCACCTTACAAATTTCGCTAATAATGCTTGGTTAAAAAGAAGCGACTTAAAATCTAACTGCTTATCTGTCGGTAAATTGGGCTGACCTACGTGCGGTATTCCCTGAATATAGCCCACAGATACCTAGAGTATTGTATAAATTACTTTACCCTAGTCTAATCTTAACAGAAATGTCATACAACACAATAGGACGTTGTTCCTAATTCGCTTTCAAGGGTTGCAGAGGGGATTGGAAATCCCGCCTACAAGGGTTGCAAAGCGGGATTAGAAATCCCGCCTACAAGGTTTAGCAGAGGGGATTGGAAATCCCGCCTACAAGGGTTGCAAAGCGGGATTGGAAATCCCGCCTACAATGGGTTGGGTCAAATGACCCGGCAAAAGAGTACTTTTAGGTAACGTCCCTCCAAGGCGGCTAGGTTGTAAGGATGATCGGGAGCGTTCTCAAAGGTTTCAACGACTTGGAGGTCGCGCTGGTCTTTTGCCCCGGCCTCGCGTAGACAACTCAAAAACTCTTCCAGATTAATACCCCCACTACAAGAGCAGGTAATCAATAGCCCACCCGGTGCTACTAGCGATAGACCCAAACTGTTGAGCCGGGTATAACCTTTGAGTGCTTGCTCCTTATCACGCTGGCTCTTGGCAAAGGCGGGCGGGTCTAGGATTACTCCGGCATAACGAGTGCCACGCTCGGTCTCGGCTTGCAAGAATTTGAAGACCTCGCTTGTGACAAACTCGTGCCGGGCCGGATCAAGCTGATTTAGCTCAAAATTTTGGCGAGCAAGCTCTAGGGCTACCGCCGATTGATCCACGTTGACGCTCTTTAGTTGAGGGTTGGCAAGGGCCGCATAGATCGAAAAGCCTGCGCTATAGCTGAAGCAATTCAGCAAGACCGGTGGTTCGCCCGGCGAGTGAGGGAGGCCGGGAGCATAACGACCGAGCATTTGGCGTTTATCCCGCTGATCGGTAAAAAAGCCTGTCTTTTGTCCCTTCCAAAGGTTAACGACAAATCGCCGTCCGTTTTCCCGTACCGTAATTTCTTCGGGTACAGTGCCATAGATTAGGCGTGGCTCCTCTTTCGCCACTCCTTCGCGGCCACGTACCGGGACATCATTGCGGAGCAAAATACCGCTGGGCTGGATTACCTCCTGCAAAGCCTCTATCAACGGCTCAAGCAGATGATCCAAGCCCGCAGTATGACTTTGCACCACTAGCACCCCGGCGTAGTAGTCCACAATTGCTCCCGGCAAAAAATCCCCCTCGGCATTTATCAGCCGATATACGTCGGTCTCTGCTAGGTCAAATGCCAAGTGGCGAAGTTGTAGGGCTTGTTGCACTCTTCGTCGCAGGAAAGCACCATCTATCGCTTCCCCTTCATTTCGGGTTAAGACTCGCACCGCAATATCGGTGCGAGGGTTGTAATAGCCTCGCGCTAGAAAGTTTCCTTCGCTATCCGCGAGATCCACCAAGCTGCCGGGTTCTAGTTCGCGGGGCGGATTTTGCAATGCGCCCGAAAAGAGCCAAGGATGACCCCGCCGCACCGACCAATCACGTCCAGTTTTTACTTTTAATATTTTATTTGCCATAATACCAGATTATACTTGGTTGCCTCGGAAGGGGCAACCAAGGTTTGGTTTTATTTGCGCTTTTTCTTCTCGCTGCGGGTAGGTGGAGCTTTTTCCGGTTTGGGTTTGCGTGGCTCAAAGGTCATCACAAACTCTGGTACTTCAAAGGGGTACCAAGGTAGGTCTAACTTTGTGCGGCTATAGCCTTGGCTGCGGGTATATTCGATCATTAAATGAAAGAATATTCCGCCGATGGAACGGGGTTTTCCCTCCCGCGTTGCTACGTCGGTACCCTTTTCACTAGGAGTATAGCTCTTTGGTCCTTTGGCCCTCGCGCGGTAGAAAAGGCTGATAGCTTCGTCGGCCTTTTGCTCGATTACTTCCAAACCCCAAAGTTCCTCCATCTTTGACATTGCCACGATATTGACCTCTTCCAATTTCTCAGCGATGGCCTGGAGTTGCTGAAAAGTAGGGGTGTTGGCCTCGGTCAAACTCTTCAAATTTTGGGTATAAACTTCTCTAAGCCGGATTCTCTTCTCTTCCTTGGTAAGCTTGGGTTTGGGAGTAGGCGCGGGTTCTTGTTGATCGGTTTGTCCGGCGGTCTCCTCCGTGGCTGGAATTGACTCAGGGAGTGGCTCTTGCTCTTCGTTTGGCTCACTTACCTCAGTGGGAACCGCTTCAGGAGCGGGTGTTAATTCTTCTTCATCAATAGCCATAAAATTTATCCTCCATTTTTCAAAAACAACCTCTTCCCCTCTGATTGCTGGCCTTATTATAGTTACCAGAAACATAACCAAATATTGCATCAGTTACATTCTAGTCTTAACCTACGTCTGTTAAATGGCTTGGGCTTCGGCGAAGCCAAATCACTAACTAGACGGGAGGATACACTACGGGCATCCTTGTTTCATGCGCCTATGTTTGCGCTATTAGCCACCTCTGGTGGCGAAGTGCCAGCAATGCTTTTATTTCTTCTTTGTTGTGGCACTGTAGCAATTCAGGATCATTCGCCCTATTAGCCAGATTACAGGCCGCGTTGTAATCTGCCGGAGCCGCATAGCTACAACACTTACAAGAAAACGTTTCTTGTGTCTTGCGGCTATCGCGGCAAGCTAAATTACACTTAGGGCATTGCTGACTCGAATAGGCCGGATTTACGGTTAACGTTGCTATTCCTCTTTTGGCACAGGCCCACGCCATCTGCTTTGGTATATGGCCCAGATTTGAGGCGTACAAATAGGCGTTCATGGCTCTAGCCTTAAACCGCATCGAAGCGACATTCAACTCCTCGTAGACCACCGTTACATCTTCCGGTAGATCATCAAGGAGTAGATTGACCGAACGGTTAATGCTCTGCTTGACCTGACGGGCTAACTTCTGTCCACTGCGCGAGCTAGTTGAGGGTAATTTCTCTTTAGGTAGACCCTTCTTCTTGAGGCAAGCAATCAGTTTAGCTTTACGCTTTCGCTTTTGGCGGTCAGCTTTATGTTGCGTTGCCAAATTACCCGAAAAACTACCGTACTGCTTCCCTTGTGACGAGGTGATAAAGTTCTTGATACCGACATCTACTCCTATTACCGCTTCAGGGTTTGGACTTGGAGCAATTACTTCTTCGGTAATGGTTAGGGTCAACCACCAACTACCATCTTCCCTTTTAGAAAGTGTCGTGCTGGTATTGGGTAAATGGCCTTCTAACATTTGTTTGTGGTACTTGGAGAGCTTTATCGGCAAATAAATCGGTTTGTATTTCTCAAGAGTGGCTACTTTTAGCCAATAATCAAACTGACCGTGCTGTGGCTGACCGTGCGCCCGTTCTAGCTTGAGTACGGCGGAGTCTTCTGGTTCAAGTGCTGTTACGACGTTGACATTGGCTTGGATTGTAGTAGCTTTTAAGTTAAGGATATTCCAATCTTTCCAAACAGGAAGTTTTAACTTGGGGTTAGGGTTAGGCAAGCGAAGGTTGTCCTCATAATCTACCAACTCTTGCAAATAAGCTTTATAAGCCGCTTCCCGATTGGTGAGCCAGCTTTGTGACACACCTGCCGCTTGCCCAATAGCCACACGTTGCCATCTTTGCGATAATTCACTTTCCAAGAGGAGAGTACCAAACTTATCCGGTTTAACATAGCCCATAATTGGAACGGTCTCCGCACAAAAAGAGGTAACATATCGCTGAACCAAAGGCATATAGACCTGAGATAAAGCATCAAGTGTCTCAAGCTTACCAGCGTTAGCC
>JACAUC010000009.1 GCA_013390945.1 Candidatus Chloroheliaceae bacterium | reverse complement strand
ACTCATCCAAAAACTCAAAGACCGATGGCACATAGTAATTCTTCCGGTCTAACCGACGGCACATGCTATCTACTTCCACCGGAGTAGGTCTAACCCCACGCTTGAGACAAGCTTCCAGATATTTTTCAAGGGGGTGGGGAGGCTCAGCTTGCCCCTCCTGCTCTGGCTCTCCTTCTTCTCCCTCTTCCTCGGTGGTTGCCCCTGCTGCTGATTGTGATTGTTTTTGAAGGAGTTGGCGGCGGAGGGTTTCGATTTCGCCGGAAAGGTCGCGCGACTTGATGCGCCTTCCGACAGGCCACATTACCAAAAGGATTAACCCCCCCAAAGCGAATAAGATAACTTGAAGGGCTGTAGAGTCCATTATTTTACTGCTCCTCTTTCTTGCCCCGAACGACACTCCAGCCATTGTCCCGGAGGTTTCTGTTCTTTCCAGAATTGGCCGAATTATTGGTTGAACTCTCGCGGCGGCTGGCCTCGGCCATTTCTTGGGCGAGTTGGACAGCTTCTAAAGACAAGGTAACTTGACTCCATCCCCGTGAAGCCATCGCAGCCCCCAACGTGAGAAACTTCTCCGGTCCGTAGGTCAGCAAGGCCACCAGTAGAATTGTGATAACGACAAAGGGCGATAGTACCGCCATATTTGGCAACTTCCCATAGGCGATCATATCGGAGAGGAAGGTGATAACCCCTGCGGTATTGCTGCCAGCATCCACCAACACAAACCCGACTAGAGCGATAATAACGCGCGGGTTTTCTTTGAGGGTCATCATTAAGGCTAGTTCGATAACACTAATCAGGAATTGGAGGGGATAGCCAACCCAACCCATCCGGTTATCAGGGCGAGTGGCAAGGGTGTTAATCCAGTCGGAGAGCCAAGCCGCCCCCACGCACCAGAGAAATAGGCCCATCACTGCTAATGATAAGCCGCCGAGTAGGAAAATTATCCCATCGCGGAAGCCATACTGAAACAAAAGTTGGGTGTAGCTCACCCTCCTACGAAGCTTGAGTTGAGCTATTCGCTCTTCTAAGTGCTGTTTTTGTGAGGACATGAATCAAAAATCTCCTTTCTTAAAAGAATAGGAGACGGTGTTACTAACATGGGGTATAATCCATTTAGCACTATCCGTCCGTCTGCGCGATTGATGTGTTAGCTCTGATCGAGAGGACTGGTCTCAACCAGAGCGGCCCAGCCTGAAGCGATTCAGGCTGTGTTTAATTTATATAGCTACTTACTAAGGCTGCGTTCCCAGCCACCTTTCGTAAATTTCTAAAAAAGCTTTTCTGCTTTCCGGATCTTCCAGACCAAAACGCATGATTTGTACGGCCTGGTCAATAATTGCCCCCTTCTCTTTTACAAGAATATCAGTTTGGCGAAATAGCAATCTTTGTATTGTATCCAAGTCGCCATCTATCGTATCCGGTAGGTAGTAAGTCGCCTTTTTCTTGGGAGTGCCTTTAGGACGGCCCCCTTTACCCTTTGTCGGTTCTTTAGGCGTAATTGGCGTAACAGGTAGTTGGGCAACCTCCGGTTGCTCTGGCCCAGCCGCATAGGTTGTTTCAGCCTCTTTTAGTCCTGATTCAGGTTGGTTGTTTTGAGCTTCTTGCACCGCTCTGCTAAAAGCACTTACCCGCTTAACCGCCATTTATCTTATGCCCCTAATTTGCTGGATAGTAGATTTACTGCGAGTCGGTCCCAATACTCCCCTTGAGCTTTATCCAGTTCTGATACGTCCCCCTGGACGGTCACACTGTCTTTGTATTTGACCGTGAATTTGACAGGTTCTTCATAGAGCATCGAACCATGCTTATAGCGCAAAGCTTCCAAAACCTCTTTATGGTGGTTAAGTCGTGCATCATAAAGAGTTGGCAGAATCTGCCATACCTGTAAAGCAGTATTCAGACCGCTCTCTTTAACTTCGCCAATCGTATCCATTATCAGCTTAACCGTGCGCTCTGCCATTAGATCGGTCGCTACGGGGATAATAACCCGATGCGCTGCGGTTAGGGCGTTAGTGGTTAATATACCGAGCGAAGGAGGGCAGTCTATTAAGCAGTAGTCAAAATTGACACTATAGTTCTTCAAGACCCTTGCTAAAATGGCTTGCCCGTTCAATTTGGACGGCAATTGGACTTCAGCCGCCGCCAGATCAATTGAGGATGGTAGCAGCCCGACCATATTGCCAAGTTCCACTGCGTCAATCCGCCTAGCTTCAAACAACAGGTTGTAGACCGTTTCCCTTGCCGCCGTTTCAACAGGATTCATAAAGTACTCAGTTAGACTGGCTTGAGGGTCAAGGTCTACTAACAACACTTTTAGCCCAGCGCGTACCAGCGCCGCCGCTAGATTGACGGCAGTGGTAGTCTTGCCCACGCCGCCCTTCTGGTTACTAATTGCAATAATCTCCATAACACCGCCTTTCGTATGCCGTTGCCTGTTTGCTACAGTAACAACGGTTGTTTATGTTCTTTACAGTTTCTACCATAACAAACTTAATATACTGTCAATTATTGCACAGGAATAAAGAACTGTCAAGGACATAATCCTGGTGTTGGTGTGGGCATGAAATATTTATGCGTAAATAAAACAGAGCGGCCATGGTGACATGGCCGCTCTGTTTAGCTACTTATCGCTTACCTGCACCGTCGCTGGATACGATCCAGTATTCGAGTGTGCAGTCCACGCGGGGTCTTGCACCCTGCGCTGAATTAAATTATAGCATTACTCTTTAGAAGATGGCGGCCTGCCCCGCCTTGGCTTCTCTATAACCAATTCTTCTGAAGGGCCGGGAACATAGGGGAATAGCTCCCATGGTTCCACTTCAAAATAAGCGCAAAGTCTATCCAGCAGGTCAAAGGTGATCTGCTTAGTCTTAGCATGATAAAGATCGTAGCAGGTAGTGTAACTAATCCCGCTCCGGCGGCTGAAGTCAGTGATGCTTTGCCGCCGCTCTCCTAACAGGGTACTAATTTTATTGCCAAATGCCATAACCTTACCGCCTTCCTTTTCTTGTTTACCTATCACCTACCTAATTATAGCCAAAGGAATATAGATTGTCAAGCCTTAGATAAAATTCGTTGTAAATTGGCTATAAAACCTATTGACAAATCATATCCGAACGGCTATAATAAATATGTCAGGCGGTAACGGGGTAGCCACTGACAGGCCGAAAGGTGGTAACGAACCTAGAGGTAGTGGAATGAACCCTAAACAGAAAGGAAACTCCTGTGGAAACAGACACCGCTTTTGCGCTGTTTACTCTAGCAGTTATGCTAATCCCGATTGTGGTAGGGTTTGGTGTAGCAGTCTATCGGTTTGTACGGTGGTTGCTAAGAGGTAGGTAACGTAAAGCCCCTTGGCCCTAACAAGGCCAAGGGGCGGTGTCTTTTATATGGATACAATTATGGGTATAAAATTCGGAAGCCCGTCAGTGGTAACGCACTGACGGGCTTAATTTTAGTGTCTCCTGTGGAAGGAGATGTTTTAATTCTACTCTGGCTGTGGGGAACTGTCAAACGTTACGATGTTTAAGCCAACCTGTTAATTCATAGATTTGCATAGTGGCACTTAGGACACCCGCCGGGAAGATAATAGGATACAGATGGCGTAGCCCCTCTGCCGATAAATGGGATGTAATAAACATTCCCAACACTACTGCCGCAAAAATCCCAAAGCCCCAATGAATACCCAAAGATACTTTCTTATATAGTAGATTACCCATAAACCGTTTTCCCTTTCCAATTGTTTCAATCTCCCAAGCGTGATTATACCAAAGTGTAGGAGTAAATAAAACAGCCTGCCGGTTGACAGGCTGTTGGGGAAAGAAGTGTTGGCGGCTGACTATTCTCGCGCCTTGAGCAGTTCTGCGCCTGCTCTTCCTAGCATTATCGCTTGCTCGGCATCGTGCCACTCAAATCTAGCACGTTCAAAATACTGTACACTCCCTGCAAAGCCCAAACCAAACTGCGCTGCGGGGGCCTCCGGCGTAATGGGCAAGCCAAAAATGGGCAACCCACCATTCTTTTGCCAATAACTCAAAAACGGCTCATTGACCGTAATGGTTTCCGGCTGGCCTGTCAAGGCATTGATACTATCAAAAGCTTTACCAGTGGTCGCAGGTGCAGTTGGCTGTGTGGGCTGGGTGTTAGCAACGACCCTATCGGGGATAACGACGAACGGGCAATTGCCCAAGTCATCCCAACTGTAAATATCATCCCCTGCACCGTGCGGCCTCCAGTAAGGATCATTGCAAATCAGTTTACCATCGGCGTTAACGCCCTTTACAACGATCACATGACCGTAGCCCCGGATCGTCGTGCCTAGCACTAATGCTTTACCCCTTCCAAATCAAAACGATCTCAAAATGAAATCAAAATGAGGTTAAGCGGGTAGGAGACCATGGTCTTGGCAGATCACAGTCAGGGTCAGATTTTGCTTTCTGATCTCTTGGTTTTCGTTGCGTAGTTCGTCAATCTCAGCGCGAAGCCTGCTGATTTCAACCTCTAATTCACAAATACGAATTTGGGCTTTCTGTAGTAGTTCATAAACACTATCGCGCTCTTGCTGGAGGTCAGAGATTAATTCTGCCCTTGCCTTTTCCAGCGCAAGCGCACTCTCCGCCTGCGCGAGTGCTATCTGAGCAGTAGTAGTTTTTGCAGCGCGTTCAATCTCTGCTGAGTTCTTAGCCTCAAGCCGCTTGATCTCCGCGTTGGTTTTTTTCCGAGTGAAGTAGATACCAGCAAACCCGCCCGTGCCGGCTAGGGCCATGAGAGCGGGTGCTGCGTCGAAAAGTAGTGACCAGTTCATATTGCATCCTTTTGTATATTCCTTTATTTAACCAACACGTCTATAAAAACATACCACAGGGGAGTAACACACAAGCGTTCCGGGTGCGCCTAACCCCTTTGTAATACTTAAAGAAATACAGTTGTACTGTGTCGTCCATACTGTATTTATTTGTATACTTGTCGGATAAAATCTGTTAGCAACTCTCCCCGTAGCCCACGTGCTATACGAGTATGCGTACATACCCCATGTTATAGCGGTGTTATCGAACTTATTGATAGAAACTACCCAATAATTTGAGGCATTATAAGTTGGCCCCGTGTAATAACTCAGGTTTACAGACATGACGTATATGTCGTAAAGCTCAACAAACCCAGCGTTATGGGTGTGGTCAAAATTTGAAGTATATACTGTCCACCCGCTATTAAAAGTAGTGCAAGCCGTTTGTATAGCGGTTATTTCTTGCCTATGTTGTTGAGTACTTAACCAGTTTGAGGCTAATACGTCCCAAAACCACTCTTGTTTATCGTGTCGAGCATCAGTCGAGTCATTACAAAAAAACCTTTGACCCGAATATGGCGAGGAAGGGCGTGTGGCCCACGTGCCGAATTTGACCACGTCTTGCCCTAGGGGAAGGGCAATTCCAGCAGTAGTGAATGATGCAAGGCCCGTTACGCTTAGCGCACTTAATATCTCGTGAGCCATAGCGAATTACCCCATTACCGTAAAACTCAAAGAGTTAGCTGTCGGAGCAACGCCAAACGTAAATGTTACCACTGTCGTGCTGGTTGCCACACTTTGAGTTTGTACTATAAAGTCGTCTGCTATTCTGCGAACGCTGGCCACCACATCTTTTGTACCTAAGTTGTGCGTGATTGCTATCGAGGATGTGGCAGCGTGTGTTGCAGTAACGAACTTTCGAGGAAATGGTGCTGTACCTGTGACAATGAGGCTGCCGCCTACTGCTAGATCGTTAACTGTGAGATTAGCATCAGCTGTGTCTCCCGCGTTTCTCAAAGAGAACGCGCCAGACGCACTCTTTATTAAAGGCCCCGCCGAACCAATATAAAAAGTCGCGCTACTTGTGCCTAGATCCGTATTCTGTAAGTGACCGGACGAAGTAACGTCCAAAACCTTCCAAGCCGTTCCATTCCAGTAGTTAATTGTATTATCGGTTGTGAGATAATAAAATTGCCCTGTTACAGGACTTGACGGTGCGATTGCAAGCTGTTGGATTACGGCGTTCTGTATTTCAAGCTTGTTCAGGTCAATTGGTGATAGAAAAGGTATGCTCATATTTTTAATTCAAACTCGCTTTCCCGCTAAATGCCCAACCAAAACTTATCGTTAGTTGGTTGAGCGATAAGTATTTTACTTCTCCGAATACCTGCGTACCTGCGCTATCAATAGCACTGATTGAAGGATACTTACCTAGATTATGAGTGATTGTCCATAATGTACTAGGGGTGTTCTGTGTATATATAAAGTTTTTATCGCCAGTGCCAACGTAAGGTACGTATATAACGCTGGGCATTATCTCTACTGCTGTGGTCTCATTCGGTGTAATACTAATCTGCTGTATTGTGTCTGCAACCTCAATTACTATTTGCGTATTAGGTATCTGTAAAGTTTGTATATTATTATTGTTTGTTTCATCAATAACCTCGATTACTTGCATATCGGTTACTAAAGCACCAACGGTAACGGCTGGTAACTCAGTAACCGCTACATTATTCCCAGCTATTTGTATTATTGTGCCATCGGGCATGTCAAGCACCCCACTTTTGCACAACCACTATACCAGTGAGTAATTTTTCATCTGCCGTCCCTGTACCACCCTGTGCAGTTATGAACATAGAGTAAGTTGCATTAGTCCAAGTAAGCGATTTAATCAATGCTGTAGTCGCATTTAGAGTGATAGTGCCATCAGCCCCGCCTAGAACTACAGTAGTCCCGCTAGTTCCTGTACCATCATTTGCAAACTTCATAAGGTTAGCAGTATCTTGTGCGTTAGCTTTTATCTCAAGTAAGACGTTATAGCCCGAAGTATTTTGGACTATACCACCTTTTGTGATTTTAAAAGTGCGGTTAAATGACGCACCCTGTTCTATCTCTAAGTTGTAATTCGCTGCACTCATTATAAAACTCTTTATTTATTATTTACCAGCTACTAATGTCTGTTTCAGTTGTCACCCCACTCGCCCCATAAGGCGAGGCATCAATGCGCCAACCCATCCACGTAATATTCCCAATATCTAATGACGGATACCCCGTAGTACCATCCCGCGCCCACCACCAAACGTATACATCATAATTTGTTGTTGGAGTCCACGCGGTATCCGCCCCGCTGCCCCCTGTAGTACCCGTATTATCTCGAAATGTTTGCTGGCTGTCGTTCGAGCCGTGAGTCACTACCAACATGCCTGACGGTGTGTGTGTGCTTCCATTCGAGGAAGAGAAGCCAGTGCCACTATTTCTTATTTCAATTCCGCAGCTGTCAATGACAGTATTGCTTGTTTGTGCGAAATTCAGAGATGATATTAGCGCAGTCATTCCTGATGTGGCCCACCGCACCCCCGACCTCTTGAATACTTTGCACCCGTAATCTACTCCCAGAAACTCGGCGGCTTCGCTAGTAGTCGTAATATCAACCCAGTTCGATAAATCGGTAGTCATTTGAGCGTGGTTAGGTATGCTAAACGCGGTAGTACCCTCATATCGAACAGGAGTAGCATTAGTAAAAACGGGCGGGGGGGCAAAAATCGCTGGCTTTACGCCCGTTCCCTGATTGGGCGATGCGCCTGTTGGAGCGGACTCGTACCTCTTATTCTTGTTATTCTGCCTAGCAAACAAGTCGGAAAGATTTGGGAAGTAAGTGCCAAATGTTATTTCGTAATTCGCTATATTACCAGTAAAAGTTATTCCTACAGATGTTATAAGCAGAGTTTTGGATGCCAAATCGTCAAAGATCGGGAAGTCAAAGTATGCCCATTGCCCCGGTAAGACTCCATCTGCCCACAATGTTTGAAGTTTGCCATGAAGGATTCCTTTACCCCGATTCATGAGTTCTGTTTTAGCGCGGTATTGAGCGGCGGCATCTGAGAGTACGTTTTCATCTCTTATCATAATGTCGAGATAGCGGTTGTTTGTAGAGATCAAGTAATCCCCACCACCAACCCCGGCCCCCATAGCATCGTAGCTAGGGCCGTAAATTGCTGTAGAAGAAATAAGTCTGTCATACCAAAAAGAGCAATAATTCGGGTTCCCATATGATGGCAGCGTCGAATTATAAACTGCGTGAGAGGTGTAATAGCCCATCCCCTTCTTCAAGTCAAGAATTATCGGATAGCCGTCCCCAATCCAAAACGGGCGGCCAGAACCTAGAAAAGTAGCATCCCCTCCCACAATCGTTATAGAAATGTCTACATCCCCCGGAGCGCGTGGTACAGGAGCTATAGCTATCTGATTAGCATTGTAAGTGATAGTGTAATCAAATCCGGGGGTAAAAAACTGGAGTACGTGAAACTGTGTTTTGGGTGCGCCTGTTTGCTCTTGCTCATATATTATATGGTAAGTACCAGCATTTGATATAGCTAAATTTATATTAGTAGATCCATCTACATCAAGGTAAGCCGCGTTTCCTGTGCTGGATGCAAGCTCCATCGGGCCGGTGGTGGTATCGAATACTTGGAAGAAAGCTGTTTTACCGTAATTCAGCGTATATTTCACTAATTCTGTGATAGGTGCAAAAGAAATTGGACAAGTGAAGCCAGACATAGCAAAAACGGGGTTATCTACGCTTTCGGAAGGTACAGTACCACCCGCAAAATAGACCCTATTGGCGCATCCTGATTGATCGTTTGTAAATTCGGTTACGGTTCCAGATCGGGTAGTAACCGCAGGGTCACGAGTACCTTGGTACTCGTGGCCCTGCCCAAATTGAAGAGGGCAGGCGTTTGCTTCTGTCATGGCCCAATGAATCTTGTTATCTCCGTCGAGCCAAAAGTCCGCTACTGAGTGCTGTGCTAGACGCTTTACAGCGTCCATTACAGTCTCCGCAAAGAAGGATATATAGTCTATCGGATCGCTTACTAAATCTTCTTCAATGCCCGATAGGTCAAAGAAACTAGGAAAATAAGTTGTAAGCAAATCGGTTAGGATTATGTCTGATCTCTGGCCCGTATATTCCCTAAACGGGATTATTACTGTACTTTCTAACAGTTTTGATGAATCGTTCGCTGTGACCTCGTAGCAGGTTGTGATACCATTTTTGATTATATTATGCGTTATGGTAAGGTAGCCTCTGAAAAGCACGTTGCCTATATCAGTATCAACTACTCTTATCTCTTTATAATATAACGGTGAGATAGCACCAAAATCTATATAGGTATGAAGTAAGGTAAAAGTACAGGTATTGAAACTTCCGGGCTGTTTACCTACGGAACATTGAATATTTAACGTACCCAGTATAACTGCTATAGACACGTCCACGCCGTTTATTAGTACTTGTATATTCATAATGCGATTAGCCTATATAAATCCCTGCGCCAATTTTATTGTTAGTAATTTTATTTTGACCATCCGTTAAGTGTTGTGTGAACAGTTTCCCGTCCACGTTGAAGTTGATGATGGTCTGCTGTACTCCCGTTCGGACGGAGCTACCCATGCCCCCTGCAATTGGAAGCAAGCCATTGTAGGGGGGACGTGCAAAAGATGGGGCGGTCATTTCCGCCTTGGAAACCGAGCCATTAGCAACATCTTGGACAGCAGATAGTACCAAATCCGCACTTTGCGTAACGCCTTGCGCCCAACCTTGCCCTGAGAACATGCCCACCTCCGCAAATGCGGTGGAGGGGCTGTGAATACCGAGTGCGTCCTTTGCAGCTTGGATAGCATTTCCGGCCATCTCAGCAAGGCTTGAGAAAATGTCTTGCTGGTTGGCTTCAATTCCTACTTTTACTCCGTCCGTGATTCCCTTGCCAATATCTTGCCCACCTTGGGATGCCGCTTTAGTTGCGTCGGACATCCCTACGTTGACCGCCAGTTGGACTTTGGATATTTCTGCGCTAGTCTTTATGCCCCAATCGGAGTAGCCCTCAATGCTGGTTTGGAGAGCGGAGGTGGATGCAGCGGCAGCCGCCTGCTCGGAGGTTGAAAGACTGGTGTTATCGGCAATGCCCTGCTGCGTCGCAAGCGTTTTGGCTTTGGCAAGACCGTCTTGTGCCGCATTTGCCTTGGTCTGCGCTGCGGTTAGATCGTCCTGTATCTTTTGAGATTGCTTTTGAAGCTCGTTAAGCTTTTCGCCAGCGTCCCGAATTTTGATGTTGGCGGCGTTGACCTGTTCCCCGGCTGCGGCTAAATCTTTTTGCGCTTTTGCTAGATTTTCCTGATCTTTCTTGAGTTGCTCTTGGGCTTTGGTCAGGTCGGTAGCGGCTTGCGACTGCACCGCCCTTGCACCTTTGTCCGCTTCGCTAGTTTTTTGGAGTTGGAGACTGGCAAGCCGCTCGGTTTCCTTAGCTTTGGCTTGCTCTATTCCAGTCTTGGATATTGCCAACCCCTGTTGATAAACCGCCTCTTTTGCCGTCCCTAACTGTTTTTCTAAAGCTTTTGACGCTGCGGAGTTAGCCCCCGTAGCGTCAACCGATTTCTGGTAGGCGTGTTCTAATTCCGTGACTTTTAGCTGTGCCTCCTGCAATCCGATTTTCATCGGATTTAACTTAGCATCAAAGGCTAAAACGGCATCACCTGCTTTTGCGGCTTCTCGACTGGCAGCCGCAAAAGCCTCGCCAGTTTTCTGCACAGCGGCATTTGCGCCAGCCAGCGCGGTTTTTAGCGCGTCAATCTGTGATGTAGTTCCTACAAATTGAGGAGGCTGAATACCTTGCACCGCCTTGGAGTAAGTTTTGGCCGCCTCCTGTGCATCCGCAAATGCTGCCTGGGCTTTCGCTAAACCAGCATTTGCGGACTGGATCGCCTCGTTCTGGTTACGGATGGCAATAGCAGAATTGCCCTGCTCGTCTATAAGCTTTTTAACAGCATCGGCAGCTTTTGCAGCATCGGTTTGAAGGTTTTCATAAACCTTCTGGGAAGTAAGTCCCGTTTGGTCTGTTGTGTCGCCCAGTATGGCTGTGGATTGGGCGAGGTCATTAACTGAGGTGTTAGAATCGGTCATCGCCGATTGCATCTGCTCACCTGTTTTTTGCGAGGTATTGCCAAGTCCCTCGGTAAGCAAGCCTAGTTTTTCAGATTGCGCCGCCACTTCTGCGGTGCTTTCGGCGGCCTTGGAATTAGCAGCATCCGCCTCTCCCATGAAAATGGCAACTTGATTTATAGCATTGGCTACGTCCATAAGCGGTTTTATGACGGGCTCTACTACAGCCCAAAGAATCTTAAAACCTTTTATTGCACCGTCTAACTGTAGTAGAAGCCCTTTCAGGGCTTCGGCTAAAACGATAACAGCCGCCTTCAGGTTATCGCCCATGCTCTTGCCCGCTTGGTCGGCTGGGCCGAGTAGCCCAAGGATTTCTTTGGCGATGTCTGCCAACACTGGCCTGATAATCTGATAAGCGGTTTGGAACCCCTCGATAACTTTAGAAATAATTGGTATTACAAACTCGGCAAATTTCTTAAAAGCGGGTATGACAAAGTTAATAAAATCCTCAAAGATTGGCTTTAAAAATTCCGCTACCTTTTGACCAATTTCTGTAAATTTTGGGGTTAATTCGTCCATAACCGGCTTTAGCTGCTTGGTTGCAGCGTTGGCAATCTCTACAAATGCTTCGGTTACTTTTTGCAGGCCGGGGAGAAACGCTTTACCGAACGTGATTTCTAACTCTTTTATAGAACCGTCTAACTGCTTAATTTGCATTTCAAGGGACTGGCGCATAATAGTCGCCATCTCCTCAAGAGTTCCTTTTGAGTTTTTTAGCTGGTCGTCATAGTACTTGAGAGCGTCAGCCCCTTGCCGAGTAACTTTTGCCCCGTTTTCTTCCGACACGACTTTGGAATTTAGGATGACCATGTACTCCATCAAAGCGTTTTTATTACCCAAACGCGACAGGATTTGTTGCTTTTCCTGATCGTTTAACCCCTTTGTCTTTTCTTCTACCTGCGCCATTACCGAGGTCAAGCCCACAAACTTGCCGCTGCTATCGTATATCTGTAGCCCTAGCTCTTTTTGGGCAGCGGCGTTGTCTACGGTAGGCTTGATAAAGCTCATCAAAAGATTACGATGGTTGATGCCTGCCTGCGACGCACTTATACCCGCCTTAGTTTGCAATTCTATAGCTGAAGTTAGCTCGGTAAACGGCTCCTTCATCTGTTTGGCATAAGCACCAACATTTCGTATAGCCGCGCCAAGGTCAGCGGATTTTAAACCCGTCAGTTGGAAGGCTTTGCCCATAATATCTGCTGTTTGGGAAGCTTCATTCGCACTAAAGCCCATCGCGTTTAGCGTTGAGCCTAGTACCTTAGCGGTTTCGTTCATGTCCTTTGCGCCCTGCTGCTCGGCAAGATACGCAATGGGCAAACTCTCCCCCACGACATTAGCCAAATCCTGCCCAGTATTTCGGAGTTCGTTCATAGCTTTGATGGCAATGTCAGAGCTATACTGAGTCTTTTGGCCTATCTCTAATGCCTTGTCGCCTAGCTCTTGAAAAAGTGGGGAGGATGAGTCAGCAACCCCCGCCAAAGCCCGTAGATTTGTTAGATTACCGTCAAAAGATGTGGCTAATTCAATAGATTTGAGTGCAAGCTCGCCCAGTTTACCGATTAGCTCGCCCACCATCTCTGCCGCTTTGAGCGCGGCCTCCGCAACCATGCCCTCTGGCCCAGCCATCGCCAGCATAGAGCTACCCGCGCCTCCAGCCGCCCCGCTTACACCTCCCAAATGCCCTGTTAGGCTTTGAAACGCGGTTCCCAACCCACCAGCCCCACCAGAGGTGGTTTGGGTGTGGCCGGATAGCGATTGCAATTCTTGCGAAAACTTCTTGATTGCATCACTAGCGTTATCATCTGCTTTTAGCGTAATGGAGACCGTAGATGCCATGAACTAGCTACCCCAAATCTTAGATGTGTCTATCTCTTCCCAATCGCCAGATTGACCTTGCCCTGCTATTGGGGCCGGGCGATGGGTTGTTATATTTCCTGCTTGTGCATCATTTATTGCTGACTGCTCTTCTTCTAACAAGATCAGAAGGGCATCTATTACCGCTCGCGGTTGGCGTTGGTATGCCTGCCAGTCCCAGCCGAAAGCCTTGGCGATGTGGTAATACTCGATTATCCCTGCGGTAAGGTTGCTTCCTGGGACTGCGTACCCCCGGAAGGAGGCCCGGCAGGAAGCTCTAAAGAGTTTGGGTCAGCTTGCCCCGTTGTGCCCAAGATAGGAGTGTCAAGCTCATCAATAAAAGCGGACACTTTTATAAGTAGTGGCTCAGTGAACTTTGCTACGTTTACTACAGCAAAGGGCAGTGTAGTTATTTGCCCGTCTTTTTTCAAGCCACTAAGAAACCACCCTGTCACACGGGTTTGTACTTTGGCACGGGCGGAGGCTGTAGCGTCAAACTCTAGCGTCTCGCCCGGCTTGATCTTTCCCCCGGTCAGGATTTTGAGGTAATCTTCATGGGCCTTGACCGTTTTCACGTCTGCCACTTCAACCCAGTTACCATTATCCAAGCCCAGACGGGAAACATCCCCTACGTCAAAAAGGTTGCTCATCTTCTACCCTTCCAAAATATTCCAAAATATTTATGCCTAAATAATAAAGCCCTGGTACGAATTACCAGTGCGTAGTCGCTACGTTGCAGACACTGATTTCAGCATTAGCCAAGGCTCTCAATTCAGAGATGTTGGCGACTGTCTGTACGTCCGTAACATCAATATAGCCAATCTCCCCAAAGTCGATCCTGTTGAAATCGCTCTCTTAATCTTTTTCATTGGGTGTTGTTCTACCTACCTACCTAAAATATTGTGATTTACTACCATCGAGTTTCGATGGTAGTAAAGAAAGCCTAATTACCAAGCGGTAGCGACCCGGTCAGTGATATTAGTCACCGTCAACGGGCTACCAGATGTTTGATCGTAAAGAACCTTGGCCGCAACGGTCGCCATTTGGAGGCTCTTATCGTATTTCACATCGTAGTTGTTGTACTTGGTGCGTGGGATGGTAAACTTCACGCTCTTGTGATGGGTAGTGCCAATAGCGGCCCCTGTAAAGGTGAACTCGAAAGCTTCTTCGGTTCCAGCTAAGTATTTCTCAAATTCTGAGCGACTGGCGAAGAAAGTGCCTTTGCAGTTCACTTGGAACTTGCCCGGAACGATGTAAGTGTATTCTGGCGTACCATCCGCGCCTTTGTAGCTGGCGTGATTTACGGCAATGTCTATCTCAAAATCGGTCAGGTCAACGAACGCACTAGACGCTTTAGTAGCCTGCACGCCAGCCGCTGCAAAAGGAACCTCACTGGTAAAGACGGTAGTGGGGAGCGCACCTGCTACAACAGTGTGATGCAGGCTCTTTGTGCTAACGCTAATGTCAAAGAGGCTAGACGCGGGTACGAACTTACCAGTGAATTTATCTATTACGGTTCCAGAGTAAGCGTCTAGGTGATCTGCTTCCTGCCATCGGTTTTCAAACAGGGTCATTGTGGGTCGGTTAGTACTGGAGAGTTTTGCCACGTACTGTTCCACGCCCGCTTCTAGGGTGGTGTGTATTTGGCTACCAAGAATGTTATAGAGCCATGCGTAGGTCATATCAGTGTAGTAGACGCTGGTAAAAGTGCCAGCGTACTCATTGATAGTTGGAACGGACACCCACTCAGTAGAAAGAACGCCTCTAGTTTCCTCTGGCGTAATCATACCTACTTTAGTGTTCACGTCCCCTGTTTTAAGGGGAATATAGAGTGTGGGCGCGGCCTCCGCGGTTCCAGGGGTTGCCTCTAAGGTTGCCTGTCCTACCCAGTGTTTTAACGAAATTAGGGGCTGTGTCATTGAGTTTTATCCTCATCAACCTGAACATTAAATTTAAACATTATCCCGGCGTAAAGGCCGTCCATATAGGCGTAAAACCCGGCTTTCCCAGTGGCAGCCTCGGCTTTGCTCACAGAGAAATTGAACTGAGTTTCCCTAGCTCTCCTAAATCCTGCGATGCATGGGCCGACGAGCGGCTTGATTGTCGCGAAGGAAGCAGGTTGTCTATCTGCTGAAATCAGTAGCAGCGCCATGATCGTGTAATCGGTACTCTCTCGATCTTGCCTGTGCTGACCGTCAGGAGTTGGTACGAAATCCGACAGCGTGTTTACGAAAATGGGTAGTTGCGCCGATGTGGGCGCAACGGCTGGCGGATTTACAGGGCAGTGATCGGCTGGTACGCTGAGAGATTTGATGAAAGTAAAATCTTGCTCCGCTAATGCCAATTGAGTGAAAAATGTTTCGAGTGCTGTGGTCATTATTTCCCCATGAAAAATAATTCAATTAGATTGTTGCCAGACATTCCTTGAAGTTGATAAACCAAAAATCCTAGCGTCTCGTATTTTTTACCAACCGGATCGTCGTAACAATCCCAAGTCCAGTACTCAAGCGCATCGGTTGTCATGGTTGTGACAACCTTTCCGCAATGGCATCGGCTGCTTTTTGTAACATTGATTGGAAGATATAGTCGTTTTGGTTGATACCTTGCCCAAACATCTTTCGCGCTGCCATGTAACGAGTACCATCTTCCACGAAACCGGCATAAGGGGTTTCTGAAAAGAAAGTGATCTCAAACCCACTAACGCCGTTAGCTGCGAATGACCCGGCCCATGATCTAATTACAGCATCTTCTGAGTTAAGCAGATCCCCTGTTCGATATGGGGTGAAGCTTCCCACTTGGGCTAACCCAAACTGCCTCATTTCCTCAGCTATCTTAGCCATTTCTTCCCTTATGACTTTAGCTGAGCCGCCAACTATCAGAAGATCCCTAACTTCACTGAAGTCTGCTGTAATCGAAACGGTCATAATGCGCTCCTGATTTGCATCATTACGCTGGCCCTCTAACCTTCCTGACAAAGCATCGAAATTGGGTAGGCCCTCCAAAGAAAGGGTTGGTTGCAGCAGGTCGGGAAACGAAACTGTACTCTCCGTTCTTTTGCCCGCCGTTCGTCACTGTAAAAATATCGCCTTCTTTCAATTCCAGTGTTGCCGAAAGCGTGTTGGGAACGTTGAAAGTAATGCTATCGGTTGGGGCAAATTGGTCGGCAAAGCCAGTACCGAGTATCGAATAATCAATCGTACCGCCCTGTCCGACAGGAAGCGACACAATGCAATTGACCGGGCCAAACACCGGGCCTGTATGCGCTGCCCTAGTGATTGTGACCACGCCATTTTTCATCAAATTAACTAAACCGTTCATTTGTTCTACTAACCTATTAGGATGCGCTGCTCGTTGCTGAGGAGCATCAAAGCCATTGCCGGAAGGGTGATTTGCTGGTCGCCCGATCCACGTTGCGCCCTCTGGATTTTCACGCTATCGGCCTGCATCATCTGTATGCCGAGCGGTATCTGCTGATTTACAAGTGCTTCGGTTGCCAGCATCGCAGCCGTGTAACCAGTTGCCGCCGCTACCGACTGAGGTACGGTCTGCCAACTTGTGTAAACAATTTCAACCTGTGGGTCTTTTAGTCCCAAACCTAAAAGCTGGGTAGTCATTGCAAAAGCCGAGGCCATACTCGCTATCTCAAGATAATTTTCTTGCTGGTTATAGTAGATTTCGCCAAATGTGGTTCCGTTGACAGGGCTAGTCACAAAGGTACTGAGGTAGTTAGCTCCTGTACGGAGCTTATAGCTAACCAGGCTTATGACTGGAGGGCAATTTGGGTAAATCCGCTTGTTGTAGAAGTCCCACTTGTGATTCTCTGTAAAATTGCCCTGTCCGTAATGGCGGCCCAAGTAGTTATCAATGGCGCGACTTGCCGAGGCCAAGTAGCCAAGAATGGCAGTGTCGCTTTTGCTGGCAATGGCTTCGGTTGCCCCGAAGGTGTCTGATCGGGCTTTGAAGTCAGAAACGGAGAGGTAAGCGGTGCCAAGGATGGCATCTGTGTCCAAGGCCATTGTGGTTAGCTCCCAAATATGAGGGTTATGACGGTTTCACCGTGCTTAGCTTTTAGTTCTGCCATTCGTTCAGGTGTTACGCCTTGGCGTAATTCCGCCCGGATAGACGCAATTAGCCCTGGGGACATAGAAGCTCTGGTAGCAGGAACCAATTTTATCCGGCCAGTGCCGCTCGTTAGGTCAGATGGCTGGATAGCACCCTGCTTTATTCGTGTGGAATCTTCTGCTTGCATGATGATTTTGCCTGCTGGAAATATTTACAGCTAAATATTTGTTCCCAACCGCCCGCTTAAAGACGGCTAGGACGACTGGATTAGAGGATAACAATCGCGCCAACAGTAGCGGTTACAGCAGCCGTGCCGCTGGATTTTGCTACTACTGCCTTTACCCGGAAGGTACGAGGCAGTACATCACTGGCAATCGCATTGGCGGAAGGAGTTAGGGCGGGGTAGAGGGTCAACACAGTCGTGCCAGTGCTGGACAGGGCGGCACTTGCCAGCATATCGAAGTATTTGCCGCTTGCGCCGCCCAAATCATGGTTGATCGGGCCTTGCTGGATTTTCTCAGCATAGGTCTGTTTACCGCCAACCAGCCCGGTATCCACCATCACAATCGGGAAAAGTGCGCCGGTTGAGGCCAGCTGTTTCTTTACTACAATGTCAGACATTTGAAGCCTTTCTTCTTTGGGTAGCCAGTTAAGCTCACTGGCTACCGCTAACTAATCAACCAGCAATCTTATATTTCTTGCCGAGGTATACGGATTTTGCGCTGGAAGTTCGGAATATGGCAGACCGGGCCGTACATCCAAAATGGTATCCAGACGTTGCTCAGATTGTAGCCAAAACCAACGGGCAGTTCTAGCGTAGTAGGAGTTGGGCTGCCGAGCCAAGCCGCAGCTAGGCCGAGCGGGTCGATCACGTTGATGTCTTCAACCGTAACAGCTGCGCCGCCATTTAGAGCGTAGGTGTAATAACCTAACCCAGTGGTTTGAGCGTCCGACGGAATATCCTGCATCCGGCTGGGCCAATCGCCAATCGTTACAAGACCATTGGCACTGAGGTTGGTGTTGACCGGGCCGCCAGTCGCATTGTTCATGATGCGTAAGATGTTCTGAAGCTCATCATTGACCGCCAACCGCGCTCCGTAGCTGAGTTGAATTAACAGATTACGAACACTACCGCCAGCGTTGGCAATCTGACCAACAGCCCGATTGATCGTGCGGATGTAGCTATCGCCATCCGCCTTATCGAAGCCATTGCTCCTCAGGAGCAAGCGCAAGCCGTCCGAGGAAAGCGCGTTATATGCGCCTTCCTCGTCGTCTTTGGTTTTCGCAGCGGTGGAATAATTACCCTGAAGAAAGATAGCCTGCGCTAGTCGAGCGATGGCCCACGCCGCGCCCATAAGCTCCAAGTTGTTATCGCCAGACAAGTCAAAATTCATACCAGACTGCCTAGTGGCGTACTGTACTTTGAGCGAAATAGCGCGGGGGCTAATGATCGTGGCGATGTTGGCATTTTCCTGCCGCACGAAAGTGCTATTAACGAACGCGCTAGAGAAATCGCCCATGTCGGCAATCAGAGTGGCTGCGCCAAACCCGGTTCGCACATCGTAAGTATGCTTCAGGCCATTGGCGGCAACTTTTGGAATAACTTCTAATGCAGGGAACTCACGTAGGACCGCTTCATAAATCGTTGGTTCGATGTCGGTACGCACAAGAGCCGCGCCGGACGTGGTATCCAAGGCCCTTTGTATCTGCATCTCACCGAAGCCACCAATCTTTGCGCTGCGCTGCATGGCACGGGAAATAGCATCGCCTTGGTTGACTTCAGTGCCCCTGTCCATCGCTTTCCATTCAGCAAAAGTTGGGCAGTCCTGATTGCCTTTTCCCGCCTGAAGCTGCGCCCCAATGATGGCGTTCAACTCAGCATCGCTCACCTTGAACGTACCATCAATATTCTTAGCACGAAGCCAGTCACGCGGGTTTTCAAGAACGCGGTCGGAACCAAGATAGCCCCAGCCCTTGTTGTTGAAGCGTGCTAACTTCAAAAAGCCCTCAGCCATCTTATTCCCGGCTGCTTTTTGATCGTAGGCATCATTGGGCGCGTTCTGTTGCGCCTGAAGCTGGGCAGTCTTGGTGAGTAATTCGGCTGCGCCGGGGGCATTGGAAGCGTCGCTGCTAATCGAAATAGCGGCTTTAGCTACCCGCTCACCTATTTCCAACTTGCCAGTCACGTCCTTGAGTTGGTTTAAAAACTCTTCTAATTCCATATTGGTTATCACTTTCCTTAAAGAGGTTATAGAGGGGATTGGTGTTTATGAGGGTGACAGGTAGCGGCTAAGTGTTTCTGGTCGGGCGTTCAAGTGGCTCTCTGCTAAAAGCTTTGAGCTTTGCTAGTGCGACCGACGCGCTTGCTTTCCATTGTTCCTTTTCGGTTTGGGCGGACTCAAGACGCTGTGACAAAGTGGCATTGTCTTTCTTCAAGAGGGCCAATTGGTCACTGAGTGCCTTGGTCTCAGTTTCGGTTTCTGAGGGCTTCTTATCTTCTTCGTCCTTCACGCCTGCTTCCATGTCTTTGGCGCATTTATAGCTGAGGAGCGTGGCAGAAGCATCGTGGATACCCTTGATCGTTGCTTGATCTTCTTTGCTATGCCTTGCGCCGCCCTTCATAAGGGCGACCGCCATAGCAGGTAATAGTTTCTGGTTGGCGTTGGGCAGATCAAGCAGGCGACTGGCACTACTGGCACTGTAGCCAGTAAAATACCCGGCCTGCTGCCCTTCCCCTTCTTTATCAGAGATATGGGCCAGGGCCGGGGTGACACGCTCGATGACCATAGCCGAAAACTCAGCCATGATTTCAGTGAGCATCGCCTGTGGATCGGTAATCTGCCCATCCTCTGTGTTTTCAACCACATCTCGGAGCAAATCAATCAAAGCCCAACATAGATCCCATACGTTCGAAGGCATGTCTTCTTCGGCCAACGATTGTTCCATCCAGCTTTTGCCACGTTTCGTGTATTTTCTTGCCATACGGCTTCTAAATCCTTTACTTTTGCTTGATATTGCTACGGCTTCTTTGATTTTGGTTGCCGTATTCTCTAATGCTTTAAGAGCTTTGCCCGCGTACTCTACCCAACTGTATTGATTCATCGGCAACCCGACTATGCTGCACTCAAGGTAATAAACATCGTTAATTAACTGGCGACCGTCTTTGGTCATATCCAGATCAAGCACTAGGACTGTGACAGATGCGCCTAACCGGATGCCTTCAGCAATCGTGTTGTAGCACTGCATTGCGAGTGGGTTAGAAGTACAGACGCGGGCGATATAGACCAGGCATAAGGCTTTGACCTTTGCGCCTGTAAAAGTGTCGGTTAGCTCCCGCTCTTCTATGGTTGCCTTTTCGACTGTAGCGAAAACGTCCATCGGCACGTCAAACCGATGGTTCATAAACATAGTGGTTCCGACTGCCGCTTCCAACATTCGTTTTTCGGCATTGGGGGTCATTACATCGGCTGCCAGATCGGTCATAGTCGTACTAGCCACCAAACGCACGCGGGGTGCGCCATCGGCGGAAACGGCTGAGGCTACGGGGTCAGGTTGAATTTCGCTATCGGCAACGAATTTAAAGACTGGTGCGCCAAACTCTTTTGCGAGTTTGGTAAGGGAATGACCGCGCTGCCCTTTGGCGTACTCAAGAAATTCAACTGACTTTTGAAGTAGCATTGCGGTTTAGCTCTTTTCTTCTTCCTGCTCGCCTGTGACAAGCGTGGCGGGGTCTTCTTCCTCGGTGGCCGGCCCCTGATCGGGTGGTACTTCCTCGGCTGGCGGTTCCGATTCTTTCAAGTTTCCAGTGTCGCCATAATAACGTTGCTGAATTGCCATAAGCGGTATAGGCCCGTTCTTGCCGTCCTGCCAGAGGATTTGGTCATAGATTGGTTCTTCTAAAGCAGGAAGGCCATTGGAAGCCCTAACTTCGTTGGGAGTAGCAAAGGGCTGATTGCCGATGTAAATCTTTGAGATATTGGCTTGAGTAGTTGCGTCCCTTGCGGAAAGGATTGGGTAATCAATCTTGAGATTATATTTAGTGACAGGGCCGTAACGAAGCAGTAGCTCAGCGTTTTCCAGCTTCATTATTCTCTTGAGTAAATTGACCAACCCGACTGCTTCAGCGTTGGTAAGCATCGCCTCGGTGTTGGCTCGGCTGGTGTCTACTGCCAGTTGCAGCATAGCCGTTGGTATTTTGAAGATAGCGGCCACTTGCCGGACAAACCAGATTTGAGCGTCGAGTACCTGCAATTGTTGAGGTGTGAGCGAAAGGGCAGTGTAAGAAGGGTTCTTTACACCGCCTGTAATCACAAATGGGTAGCGGGTATTCTGAATACGTGATCGGGCCTCATCAATTTGAGGCTGGGTTAATCCTTCTCCTAGGTTCAGCAAGCCCTTTGGGGCCGAGTTCAATACTTGGTTCTTGAGGAACTCATCACCCTCGATCAGTGCTGCGACGGTTTTTGCAAGAGCCTCCACGTGGCTAAAGCCAAGCGGGTCATAAGACCTCTTGCGATTGGTTAGTACCATAGCCTCGGCATCTGCTAAGACTTCTAACTGCTGACCCGTTGCAGGGTCAACTGTAGCGTAATGCGGCTTTGCTGGATTACCGTCCCACGAAGAGAAAATACCAAAATTGGCAGTATCTAATATGTAAAGAGCGATTGGGGTTAGATCGCGCCGGATGGTCTTCCGTAACGCTCCCATTCCGAGAGCCAGGTAATCTTCAATCATCTGTTCTTTTAATTCGGAATAGGGCTCGCCCCGTTCGTTCGGTTGCGATAGAAGCTGCTCAACCTCTCGCTTTACGCCTTTGTCATAACCAAGTTCACGGTCTGCCTGTGTAACAACTGGCTCGGCCATTGCTACCATGTCACGATAGATGTCAAAGGCAGCCCTGACCCACACTGAGCTATCTACCCACAATCGGAGGGTTTTGGGGTTAGCCGGTCGGAGGGGCCGACCACCGTGAGGGTTGTTTGGTGATTGCCCAGTTGTATCTACCACCCGCACACCGCCGATGTCAGTGCTACCCTTAGCCCCGCCCTGACTGGACTTGCTGCGTAGCGTTTCAAGCTCGGACTTGAGCTTCAGGTTTTCTTGATAACTGCGGTAGCCGAGTGTGGCGATATTTAGAGCAGCGTCTTTGATTGGCATTAGTGGTTGTGTAACGTCGCTAGATGATTTTGAATTAAGGTGGCTTGCACAGCCCGGACGGTCTCTTTTGTATCAAGTTGGGCGGTCATAGTAGCAAACTCAGCATAGTTACAAGCAAGAGTGTCGCCAAACAGTTGCAGAAAGCGGTCAATACCGCCATAGAACTCTACCCATCGGGCAGGGATACCATGTACGCCGTCGGCAAATTGGAAGCGCAAAACACCACTTTGGTCGGGTTGGCTTCCTACTTGAACAAATGTTGGTGTATCGTCGCTGGTGGTCATTTCTGCCCTTCTCTGGCTTTGCCCAACATTGCTTTGAGAGCAGCGGCCCTGTCTTGGGGGGTTGAAGTGGTTGCGAGTGGCGATGCGCCCCTACCGTCCGAGACAATAATACCCGCCCGACGACCAGCACTAGAATTGATACTTGCCCCGGCTGCGCTTATCACGCAATCTTGTACTAACTTCCTGTCGTCCCACTGATACGCCATGAGTTCACTGCGTAGTTGGCGTATCAGTGGTGACTCTAGAACATGGTTTTCTATATCGAAGATCAGGGCAGTTATCATATCGTTCTTGCTCTTTGATCCGGTATTTTGCCCCTCAATGTATTCGTTACACATCGAAATAACCGGATCTCCTATCGAATTGCTCTCAACTGCGTGTTTGCCAGGGTAGGCTTTAGCACGTCTGTCTATTGCTTCGGCAATCTTTGGGTAGGGCAGCCCTTCAAACCGTTCCCAAAATACGATACGCTTTCTAAGATTGCCCGTGACAGGATCTCTCAAAACGCGGTAGGTAGTACCAACGGTCGCGTCTCTATGCCTACCAATATCCCAGAAGGTGTAATATTCCCCTCCGGGCAACGCTTCTTCAAAATCCAGTTCGGACTTGAAGACTAATTCAACGTCGCTATCTTTGAACACCGGCAGCCCGGATTGAACAAAGTCGCAATCGTACTCGCTGGCCCACACTTGTTCGGTGTAGTCTGGTCTGTTTGCCTTGTACCAAACACACTCTTCAGGTGGTATGCCTGCCGCCCGCTCTTCAGGTTTATAGTAGGAAGGACAGCTTGACCAGTGGATCTGATGCCTACTGTAGCCAGTTCCGATACCGCCTTCCCAAAGAAGGTAGAAAAGGTTACAGCGTCCATCCGGGGTAGAAAGGATCGTGATCTTGCCGCCGGTGGACACGGTTGGCTTGATCGCTTGGTAGATACGCTCTGCCCATTGTGGGAAGGCAGCTTCATCCATGTAAACCGCGCTGGCGGCGAAACTTCGGCCTGTGTTCTTTGTGGCTGCAACGCTCTTGATCTTGGAGCCGTTGTTAAACCTGATCTCGCCTTCGTTATATTTCGTTACTTTGAGGCCATCAGGCCGGGGGCATCCTTCGTCAAAAGCTGTTTTGACGTAAGCAAGTAGATTTACCGCAGCGTCTTTATCTTTCGAAACAAATAGTACAACATATCGGGTATTGTAAAGTGCATCGTGTAGGGCTTCCAAAGCCGAGATTTGGCTTATACCAGTTTGTCGGCTCTTGAGTATGAGCCGTAGCAGACTTACGTCCTGTAAAAACTTGGCCTGATACTCATAAGGGTCAATCGTTATCAGTCCCTTGACCGGGTGGCCGATTTTGCACCGACGCACCCACGCTACTTTATCTGTAGCGTAGTCAATTGCCTGATCTTGGTTAGGTGCAAGTGTCGCTGACCAAGATGGCAGCGCCCGCTCCCATAGCGCAGCTTTCAAGCCGTTGGTAGATGCGCTCCCTAGCCCGAGGCTCTTGTTCCGCCAGAATGGTTGTGACTTCGTTGATGAACGCATCGAGTAACTCCATGTTGTGAAGGCTCTCCAAGACATCGGCGGCTTCGGAATAGATTTGGCGGAACTGATCTAAGATGAAAACTTTGTCTTTTGGTAAAACCGCCTGCTCGTATATCTTGCCCATCTCCTGCTGCAGCCACTCCAGTCCCTTGCTGATTTCAAAAACGGAGTGTACCGGGGCAAGGCTAGAACCGAAAACTACCTGCTCTTCAGTTTGTTGCTCTGGCCGGGATATAACGTTGTGATTGAGGGTAGCCGCTCTTTTCCCAGCTACTTTTTCTTCAAGATCAGGACTAACGCCTTTTTTTAACTGATTGCGAACTGCATCGTAGCTTACGCCTAACTCTTCGGCCATCTTGCGTCCGCTTATTGCCTGCTTTTTGAGCTCTTCTATCCTGTTTTTCTGCTCAAATGTAAGCTGTGAGGGTTTACCCATTGCGGTGTTATTGCGGTGTTATTGCGGTGTTATTAGGGCCGCAAGGCGATCAGAAGTTAGAAAACTAAGTTCAAGTGCGACCGGACACAAATTATTTAGCTCTAAATAAAATATTTTGACCACGTTCTTGGCCATAACATCCCTGGCTTGACCAGCTGGCGGATTAAGCTTACGCACTGGTTGTCTTGGCTGAAGATACTATGCCCCGGCTGCCGTTCCCGTGATCGTGCCGAGTATTACCCATTCGGGCGGCAATGGTACGCCCGCCAGTTCGGATTGTTGTAAAGTCGCTTGAGTTCTTCAAGCCTACGCTTTGCCAAGTAAGGCAGGGTGCAAAGGAAGACAACCTGCTCAGCCTCACTCACAGAGCGTGGATCAGGTAATGAGTTTTGCTGGCTCTGTCCGCAATCCTGTTGGAAGCGTAGCAAAGCACAGAGGATATGTAGGCATAGATCGTTAGTGTGCCGATGGTGGTTGCAGCTACAATCGGCCATTGGAGCAACGTCAGGCCCGTTAGTTATCGAAACATCGCAACGCTCGCGGTTATTCTTGTTAAGGACGGTGTAGAAAAACTGCACACCTTTCCTGCCCACGAGGGTGTAACTCAAGCGAGCCTCGTAATTCTCAGGCGGTGCAAAAACTTCGAGTGGCAGGAAGCTGTAATCAAGCATTTGCGCTTCTCGTTGTGTGCCTACCACGATGCCCAACAGGTTTTGAGCGGCCAGTGCATTTCTCGCAAGGCGTTTCGTTAGGCAGGTGTGTAGTTGGACAAGGCATACTGGTGTCATCAGCAATAAAAGCTGGTTTACCGAAAAATGTACTGGCCTTCTGCAACATCTGGTCGAGCAGGAGCGGCCCAAAGATAGCCTTCAGTGCCGAATCCACCCCTATTAATTCCACGTCGCCTCGACTAGCTAATCTCCGCACGTATCTAACCAAGTGCTTTACTCCTTCCCTTCAAATTCAGTCTAACGAATTGGGTAGGGAAAAACACCAGTGAAATCACGGTATTTACCAGTGGTTTATTGTTGCTTCAGTAAAATTCAATCGGGTATAGTGCGCTTCAATATTTTCGGCTTTTTCGCGCAGCTGCTCTAACTCTCCGGCCAAGAAGCTAGGGCAATCTCTCTGACCAATCATGTATTCAAGCAAGGCTATCTGACGACAATACTCACAACTTGGGGAGTAAAAGCCTTTGGCGTGTAAGCTATCGGGCGGGTAAATAATACCATTTTGGGCTTCATTGGCAGCGCGAAGCTTAGCCAGTTGCTCAGCTAGTCCGCTTACCTCTTTAGTTTTTAGCATCTTTAAGAATCTCTATTACAGGTAGGAAAGGGAAGTACAAAATTTTGTTCCATTCGTTCTTTGGCGCAGGGATTATGTGCGACATAGACGCAACACGCATGGAACCGGTTGCGGTCTAACCCGTGCAAATTGAGCTTGTCGTAAATCTTTTGCACCAAATCTTCAACTGTGCGAAGAGAAAGCACTAACCTGCACGCAATTTCCCTATTTGAACTAATGGAACTGTCGAGGAGTAAGAGCATAACCGCTCGCTCAGCGGGGGTCAAAGGTCTAGCGATCATAATCACCCTAGGCGCGATGTAAACAGCATTAAGCTTAATTGTTAGTACCAGTTTGTTAAGCCGATCTCTTTGGTAATCTAAATCAACTGGTTAAAGTGTAACCGCTATTGCCCCATTTTATAACGGTGATAATACGGTAATTCAACCAGTCTTATATTAATTTAGCATATTAATGCGGCAATGCTATAGCACTTGGCATTAAAGTTAATTCATGACGGCGAGGAAGCTAGCTAATTGCAAAAGAGGGCCGCAAGCGTATCGGCGTGTTCGTTTTCAGCCTGTTTGAGCTTAGACAAGTAGATACCAGTGGTCGCTAATGACTCGTGACCGAGCTTAGCCTGAATGCCACTGATCTTTGCGCCGCTTTGCTCCATGCTATGGGCAAAGGTATGTCGTAATGTGTGAACCTTTGGTGTGCCGAGCCGCTTTAGGCAAATGTCAGCAATGGCCTGTTTGCTCAATGGCCGGTCATGCGACGAACCGTTAGCGGGGATCCAGACGGGCGCATCTGGCCCGGCCTTGCCCGTCGGGTAGGCCAGCTTCAAATAGCTGAGTAGTGCTTGACCTACGTGAGCGGCTAGTACATCCCTCATCTGCTTGCCACCTTTGCACCGCTCCCATAAGATTTCTAGTTTACCGCCGCCTTTGGGGGTAATGTGCCTTAGTCGTAACCCGGCCAGTTCAGACAACCTTCGTCCGGTGGTCAGTCCAATGAGTAGTAGTGCGTAATCCCTGGCCCCAGCCAGTGCCACCCGGTCAATTGCTGATAGCCGATTCTTGATTTCACCCACATCAAGAGCGACTGCGCCTCGATACGCATCAACCTTCCGGCGTTGCACACGCTCAATCGGATTAGCTGCCAATTCTAGCAGTCCCATCCTGAGACAATATCTGTAGAAACTGCTGAGTATGGCCGTGCGCTGGTTGACCGTCGCCGGAGCCGGGTCACCATCGCTGGCAAAAGCCTGGGCAGCTAGGGCGACGCTCGCCGGATCGCCATCCAAGTCCATTCCTGTCCCCTGGAGCCGCAAGCGAAATTCCTGCATCGTGTTGGTGTAGGCCGTCTCAGTCTTGGCCGAGCCACTTGCATTGCGCTTGGCATGGAGCCACGCCGCAATAGCCAGGTCAATTGCCGCCGATCTGCCATCTGTCGGGAGGCAAGTTGGCACTGGCTGGCCGGGTGGGGAGTAAATGATGATCTCTTGTGTCATAGATTTGATGGTTTTGAGAGGGGGGGAGAGGGGTACTTGAACTAATAAGTGTTAGTCAAAGTTGCTTAGCTTGCGGAGTATGGGGCTACTCCGCAAGCTATCGTTGTACATCAAAGTGGGCAATTGGCCCAAACTGGCTAAATGCCCACTTGAACCTGCCAGTGTTGCTACCGAAGTAGACGAAGACACTGCCCTTCTTTGCCGCGCCACTAACTGTAACTGGGCTACTGCTGGCCGGAATGAAACTTATCCTTTGTCGGCAAAAGCACATGGGGTAACCCATAAGATCGTTGAACCAACTGTACCCCGGCGTTGCGAAGACCAGCAAAATAGCCTGTCCGATGTTACCCGCCTCATATTCATTAATCAGTTTGGCGGAGAATAGCCCTGCGCCGCTACGTCCATTGATGAGACCATAGGGCGGGTTGCAGTAGAGCGTCTTGGCAGCCCAATTCTGCTCTAGTCCGTTATCGGCTGCTGTAAAGCACCTATCAGCTTTAATCCAGAGTTGTGCAACCGGGTTACTCGCGGGGTCGAGTTCGATACTCCCCATGGCTTCGCGGGCGGCATCTGTGTAGGCTGGCGGTGTATACCACTCGTTCGTCTCACTACTAGTTAGTAAACGCATTTGTTGTGACGGCGGCATTAGGTTCTTTATCCTGACTTTAGCCTGATAAGTTGTTTCTTTTTGAATAGTAAAGTGTTGGGCCAAAAGAAACAACAGTGAAAATACGGCGATTTATCATTTTCCCAACGGCGGGAAAATGATCTACATGATGCGTATCAAACGCCTGCGCGTTCCGATTTGGTACTTGATGCTAAATTAAGCCTGTTTTTACGTTAAAATTTCGCAAATTTCGGCGTAAGTTTGGTACTTGGCCCAAACTCGAATAAATCTCGAAAAATTCACTTGCATCGCACTCCAAGGTGTAAGCCTGCGTTTCTTTGCAACGCAGGCTAAGAAACGAGCGGTCAATGTGCGGTCATACGTCATAACAATGTTTTAACCTTTCATTAACTTGTTTGTAGAAAAGCCACTAATATTATTAGTACCCTTTCTACCACCCATCTCTACGTAGAAAAGCCTTCTTCGTAGCCCTCTTCACCCGGCTGGATAGCCCTGCCTATTATCAGGTAGTTGACCTCAACTACCTGATCTGTAAATTTGGGCGCATCATACCTGCCGCAAGCAGGCCATCTTACCCGGTGATCGGTTCCGGGGCCACCACTGACCCCACGTAGGGTACACTTGTAGTAATTCTTAGCGGAAGGTCGGTTTATCAAATACCGACAATTCTTGCACACCGCCCCATCGGGGCCAGCCCCTTGCAAGTCAACCATAGGGTTATGGTCAAAGTTAGTCCCGATTAGCTTAACCGAATTCGGCTTTGCTACATGGTCTGGAGGCGGGATGAATGACCCGTCTGGTCGAAAGCCCCACGATTGTTGACTGCTCATCTTCTACCCTTCTTTGGCTTTGTTGGCTCGCCCACTACCGTACTTTGGTAGAGTCGTACCCACGCCCGTCCGTCCGGTAGCATAAAGTCGTGGGTCTGGCCGGTGGAATAGCCTCCTGAAAAATCAATGTGCAGGTAGTCAATTTCCTTGCCCGGCGTAGCTTTTATCGCCTTGTCCAAATCGGCGGTGTAATCCTCTCCTAGATGCTCTCTCAAGTGTAGAAGAGCAGCACTGAGGGTTTCGCGTTCTATCCTCCTCTGTGCGCTGCCATCCGCACAGAGGAGGCATTCAAAAAATCTTGTAGTTGTCATAATTACGCCCTGTCCTGTTGAATACTAGCTCGCCGCGTCTTTAGGGCAGTCATCTCCATCCGATGAAGGTCAGATAGATCAAGTAGTGTAAGGTCAGGTACCTTCCTAGATTCAATCAATTCTTCCAAATGCCGCTCTTGGTAATCTGTAAGGCCGCTACGAGCCTTGGTCTTTTCGTGCCACTTGATTCTTGATTCGATTGAGGCACGTAGTTGAGCAATACCCTCCGCAAAAGTAGCGGGCGAGATAGCTGTAGCTTTTGTAACAGGTTCCTCTTGTGGTTCTGGTGGTTTGGCTGGCTTCTGTGCTGGGACTGGTGCATCGGTTGACTGTATCCCTGCCCGGCGAAAATATTCTGGTTCTATTTCGTCTTTTTCCCTTACTAGCTCAGCAAGATGGGATTTCCCCTCTGCGTTAGTAAGGTAGCCATTGCGCTCTTGATCCCTCAAATCTGATATTTTGTTGCGAAGGGTAATATACCTGACTTCCAGTTGTGCGAGTGTCGCCAGAACCGGGATCGGGATCGGGGCAACTTCTTCGGCTTGAACGGCGGCGGTAGGGCCATTGGTCTTTTCTTTTCCATCCTCCAGAACTTGATTGAGGTAGTCTTGCACCCAAGTGGGCAACTCAGCTTTATTGCCTTTGGACAGCAAAAGGAAGCTTTCGACTATACAGGCAATAGCCTTGGTGATAATCTGATTGTAATTGTCGTCGCCCTCACGACCCATTCGTTCGATTTCTTCATCAACCCAAGTGGTACAACTACCGTAATACTCCCCTCGCTTTTGGTTTTTCGTAACCAATGACGAGAGACCTTCTTTTTCTAGCCATTGTTGGGCAACTTTGAGCAGGTCTTTATTCGACTCGTTTATTTTCCCCATAAACTCTTTAGCCAAAAGCACGGCGGTTGGCTTATCAAACCAAGCGAACTTACCCATAAGCATATTGGCGGCATAGCCCTGACGGAACTGCTCTCCCAACACTCTACCGGCAGCCTTTGCGTTCTTGTCGATTTCGCGGGCGTGTGCCGAGTGGAGCTTCTTAAAATGAGCGGGTTGCAGGCATAGATAGTTGCCACTGTTTTTTGCTTTTGCATACCACTGGCATTTCACGCACTCTGCTGTATCGAAGCCGTTGTATTCCCCAAGTCCAAAAGATTTGTACTCTTCGTAATTGAGTAACCCGTAAGTCTGCTCAATTATTGGCACACCCACTTCATCAAACTCTGCCTTATTTTGAAGTAGTCGACCATTCGCTGACCGGAGTAATTGTTTCCCTGCCTGCTCCGCCAGCCGCTTAGCTTCCTCGGCGGCGGTTTCTTCTGCTTCCTGTTCCGCTCGGATCGCCGCTGTATTCCGTTCATGGAATTTTGCAGCGTTGGCACATAATTTATGCTCTGCGTAACCAACGTCTGTAGGATTGCCATAAAAGAACTGGCAATCCTTACACGCTTCAGCTACGCTAAACTTGGCCCCTGAACGGTGCAAGTCAATCACGCCCGGAAGCTTGAAGAGATTCCAGATATATTGATTGCTTGAGAAGTTTTGCATGGGAATTTCACCGCTTACCAGAGATTTGGCAATCAATTCAACCCAAGCTCTCCCAACATGTGGGGCTTCCGTCCGACCTGCTGCTATTTCTAGCAATTTGATAGCGTGGCCTTGGCCCAACTTCCCCTGTAGAATTGATAGTTGCACACTGTCAGGGAGTTTGAGCATACGCATCCGGTTACTGATGGTGGCCTGACTGACATTAAGCATGTGTCCCAAGTCTTTTTGCTTGATGCTGAGATCCCTCAGCATCCTTTGGAAGGCAATAGCCTCCTCCAATGGGCTTACGTCGCTACGCTTGGCGTTCTCGGAGTAGACGATCTGCATCATCTTCCGGTCGGTCAATTCGCGTATTTGGGCGGGAATGTAGAGCCATTTATCCCGATCCGGGTTATTCTCATAGCCCAGCTTTTCGTATTGGCGTGAGACGTCTTCTTGCTCCTCCTCGCTCAACGTGTAGCCTTCATAAAGCAGACGGTAAGCACGCAACCGCCTCTCGCCCAATGCAAGTTCAAATATCTGATTTTCAAACGGCCTGTTCCCAAAGCCCGGTTTTGGCCTCACCATGACCGGCTGTAGCAAACCGTTTTCTTTAATATCTTCAGCAAGTTCAAGTAAACCCGCCAATTCAAAATTCTGGCGGGGTTGCCAAGGATTAGGCTCAATTTGCCAGATGCTTACCATTGCCGGTATGGTTGGTGGCTGTAGACCAAGTTCTTGTACCGCCACTGCTGGAATTGAAACGCTCATATAGATTGCCTCCATGCTATTAAAAATTTACGCCTAAATAATTTCTACTTTAGCCGCCAGTCTTCTACATCCCAAAATATTTGTTCAAACCCCCCTAAGCGGGATACGATAGCAGCACTATAACCACGTGCTTTCAGTTCTTTCGGGCTGTAGTTGCTACTAACTACAGTTGCTTTTCCTGCGACTATTCGTGCGTTCAAAAGCTGAAAGAGTACCTCGTTACTCTTCTCAGTAACTTTCTCTTGCCCGACATCATCCAAAACCAAAATATCGGCATTGACGAACCGATCTAAAATTGTTGCCCAGTTTGGCTGCCCTTCCGCTCTGTCAAGGCTCTGGTAAAGGGTGTTGAGTACGACTAGTATTGATACAAACATGCCGGTTCTCCCGTGGGCGTAAGCGTAATTCAAGTACGCTGCTGATAGATGTGTTTTACCAATACCGCACTCACCCCCTAGGTATATTGAGCGCGATGCAATTGCCGCCGCCATCACCAACCGCTTTGCCTGTGCAACTTGGAAAGCGTCGGCAGGGTCAATGTTTGGGCCGATAGTTTGGAAATTCTCAAAAGTTTGAGAACGGAGTAGCATCGGCACTCCTGCATCAGCCACCAGCTTATCCAAGACGGCCTGCGTGCGGTTGGCTACAAGACGGTCAAGCTCGTCTTGTAGCCCCAGCCCTGCCCGACAGCGAAGGCAAAAATGAAAGAACCCCTCCCTCTCAAGAGGCACCCCGTAACAGCAATGACGGCAACCTGTATCCTGCTGCCATTGAAAAATTTGTTCCAGTCCCTCCCGACAATGGCAGCAAGCCACCCTGTAGGGAAATTCGACGTAAGCCAGGCCAGGAGGGTTGCCCGGCAACTGGATTGCAAAGTTGCGGTCTGGCTGTATAAAACCCGCATCATCGCAAACAGGGCATGCGGGTGCGGGTTTTGACCATCGTTCCAAAACCCGCCCAGTGACAACCTGCTCAATCACGCGAAAGGCGGGTAACATTGTCCCACGCGCAATCTCATTCTCAGGCTTCCACCTCATCATCGGTGATGTCCGGTCGTGTGCTGCGCTCAAAGGTCTTGCCTGTATCTTTGTCTCGTAACCAGCCGTTCCCCCGGTCGTAATAGCGTTTTGGTGACTGGTACGAGATTGGCGAAGTTTTTCCATTCTTTGCCACAGGGCTTCTTCGTTGCCCCCGTTCTCTTCTGGGTTGTTGGGTACTAGTTTTTCCATTGCTTATACTGCTTCCCTCTTCGAGTGCTACCCGTTGCTCATTTTCTGTTACAAACCGATTGAAATGCGCGTCATCGTCACTGGCGTGGCTCACATCCTTACGGTGAGTTATAGCAAAACGCAAGTAACCAAGTGGCGATTCTATGTCCCCTGCCGCAGCACGTACTTTGACCTGCTCATACCGCTGCTGCATCTCGTCTAAAGTAAGCCTACCCACTACTGCCAGACCTATCGCACCTGCTGGATCGAGGCACTGACCATCGAAACTGGCAATCTTGGTAAGGAAATCGAACTTGGCTAACTGCTCTGCGTTGAGCCGTCCGATCTTCTTGTCTAATCGAGTTGTTACTGATGCCGAGGGAGGGGATTGGTCTAAATCACCCTTAATGGTTTCTTTTGGAGTTTCAAAAGATAAAATTGCGGCCCCATCATTAACATCATTAACATCATGATCATCAATACATGTCACCCCGCCAAACCCCTCGGAATCACTTGGAATAGCACCAACAAGTGATTCCGAGCCTTTTTCAGCGTTTCCAAGTGATTCTGACTGAATCTCAGTGCTGCTAAGTATTTCCAAGTGATTCTGGCTGGTCGCACTTGGCAGAATCACTTGTTGCTGGGTATTTCCAAGTGATTCTGAGTGATTCTGTGTGTTGAAGGGGTTGAAAATCGGGATAGAATCACCTAGTTTGTACTTCAATCGGTAAATCCAGTTTTTATCTTGGGCGAATCTACCTTTAAAGAAGTGATTCTCGCCCAACTTTGCTAGGTCAGCCGTGCCGAATTTCAGGCGGTCAAACTCCTCTTTGGAGATCACACGAAAATCTAATTTGTCCATGTCTTTCTCAAGTGATTCTGCTGGGACAGAATCACTTGAGACTGAGGCTGGCTTGCTCTGGTCGTCGCCACTTTTGCCGCGCTCCTCAAAGGGCATTAGTTGCGATGCTACGCTAATCAGCCCAGCCCCTTGCAAGTCAGCGACGCACTCTTTCAAGCGGCTTACGTGCATGTGAGCTTCTTTGGCGAGCCTGACGGCTGAAAGAGTCATCCACTCGCCGCGCCGCCCCCCCATCTCTTTAAAGAGCGGGAAACTACACCAAGCCAGAATCACCGAGAGAACCAGCTTGCCCTGGAAAGATACTTCTCTGATTGCATGTTCCGCAATCAGTCGAGTAGCCTCGGCAAAATATGGCGAAGTGGTGTAATCGTAACCAGTGCCGCATTGCTTCTTCCTTTTCCCGTCCGGTTCCGGCGCGAGGGGAAGATAGCCCGTCATTTTTGGCAGAGGGGGCTGGTAGATAAAATCAGGGTTAGCCGGAAGCGGTTCCGCCCTGCCCCCCCGAAGTTCCGAGGGGGTTGGAGCGGTATGGGGTTGTTGCTGCTGTTCTAACGGAGTAGTGGCGAATACAGGCCATTGCCCCGTTGCGAAAAAGACTGACAAGATCAAATTCAAATAGGCCGTCGCAGCTTCAGACGAGTTCGTTGTTTGTAGCACGTAGTTAAACAGTGCTACAGGAATTTGCGGAGGTGTTTGTTGCGTCGCTACTTGCATACCATCACCTCGTTACGTCTTTGGGGGGGGGGCATGGTCAGATCAACGGAACGTCGCTCTATTTCTTTTGCTGCTTTTGCTGCTGTTGAGTAGGAAGACATTGGATTAGCCTTTATTTTAGTAGCTTAGTAGCTATAGATGATTGTTGGCATTACTACCTGCCTGCCAAATGCGCCGCGCCACTTCACTGGCCGTGTCGAAGCGTGACATGTACTCTTGCACGGTGTCGGCAGGCGTTTCCCTCCGCACACCCATAGCAATTCTAAAGCAACGCTTCCGCTCCTCGTAAATCGCGGTAGACACAAGTGCCTGCAGCAGTGCTTCCCCTGCATGGGCCTTTTGGCTCTCGGTTATCCCTACTTCCATGAATCCCGCCGCCGCCGTCACTATCGCCTCTTCCTTCATGTCTTACTCCTTTTCCTGATTCTTTGATTCGGTCACACACCGCCGTGCCACGCTAAAACCCGTCATCCTCTTCATCCTCTTCGTCCTCGTAGCCGTCAAGAGAATCTAAAGCATTAGGATGTGACATAGCCTGAATAGTGGCCTGTACCGGAACCGAATGTACTTTGAAACTCTCGATCTCAGGGAACTTAGCTGCTAGTTCTTCTTTACCGACCATGAAGGCTTCAACCTTGGCCCATTCCGCACGAGCCTTGTTGATCTTATACTCCAGATCACCCAATTCTTTGATGAAACCACGCCGTCGGGTCAGGTTGCTTATAGCGGATGACCCTGCCTGCTTGACTAGTTCCTCCTCCAGTAAAGCCATGGCCTCGGCGGGTGATTCGCCTTCCGCGAGTTCGGCTGACAGCCCAATCTTTTTATTTTCGTAGTTGCCCAAGTTGAACAGCATCTCGATTCGCACTTCAGTGATTTTCATTTTAATAACCTTTCAAAAGCCAGTTCTAGCCCGGCTTCGTCCATTGCTACGTTAAAGCTTAGTGCCGCTTGGTGGTCGGGAAACGTACAAATCCTTCCCGCTTCCGCCTCTTGCCCGGTTGTCAGTATGGTGTAATTCCGCACTCCATAGGTCTCTTTTACTACCCACTCAGCTATCAGGGTTTCTCCTAAATCACTGTCTCGATAGATTGCCCACTTTTCGCAATAGTCGGTCTTCTTTTCAGATAACTGGTTTGAGATGATTAAGGCACAAAACATATCAGGGCAGCGCCATTCCAGCCGTGCGATGTACCGGGTGAATTCGCCTTGGAGAAAGATTTCCTCACTTGCCATTTCTTCCCCGCCCTTTGCCTTTGCTTTCGGCAAATATCGCCTTCATCCGTGTGGGAGACATTCCCGCAGGCCAGGGGTATAAGTCACTGGCCCCAGCACCGAGATCGTACCGACGCGATTTTTGTATGACACCATTTTCAGGCGTTGTCTGTCCATTTTCAGCCAAGATTGCCGCCATATACGCCGGTTCCTCTTTTGTTGCCGTTTTTATCATGCCTTCCCCGCCTCTTTCTCTATCTCAATAACACGATCCCTCACATCCTCGTAGTGACGTAGCAACCTGATCCAGTAATCCTCCCATTCCTGAACATCTTTACCTTTCGCACGGGCCTCTTCAATCCGTGCCGCTCCGTTATCGAGTCGCCCTGCCAATTCGTCGCGTTTGGCGGTCAGCTTTTGCAATAGCGTTGGCTCCGGCTGGATAAAGGATTGCTGGCGTGGGTCTGGCTCGACCACCACTTGTTTAGCTTTGCCCAATTGCCACCTCCTTCTCCTTTGCCGTGAGGAGTTCAGTGCCGATTGCGACATGAAGTACACAAAACGGGCCTTGTAGCATTTTCATTCTTTGGCAGTTGCCATAAGCGCAGACGGGGTACTCATCCCCCTCGTCTCCGATTGTTTCCATCTCATCGAGGCAGTCTTGGCAATATTCCCAGCCCCCGCCCTCCTTGCCGCAACGGGCGCAATACATCAAATTACCCATTAGCACCCTTCCTCTTTTTTGTCATCGGCGTGGGTGTAAGGGATGTAGCCCTGACCGCCGAGCGGCTCTCCACCTAGTCTCGACCGCCCTCTTCTGGAATAGGCAGCGGCCTTGGTCGTCAAACCCTGCTTTACTCATGTTCGCGTTCATACCTGCTTGACCAGCCCTGCTACGCTCCTCGTGAGTCATTGCCGCTGCCCTGATCTGGCCGTAGTTGGATTGCTCTGCTGATGTGCGTTTGGCGGCTCTGGCCCGCCCTGCCGCTTTGCGCTGCTCAATTTGCCTTGTGCTAAGCGGTTTCCTTGCCGCTACTTTCTCGTTCTCGTTCATCTTCTTTCCTTCCCATTGATTGAGGCCAGTTTCGTTTCTTGGCCTTTTCCCATTCGATTTCGCCTGCTAAATCAAAATAGCAGGCGAAATCGTAAGCGGCTTGTTCGTTATAGCGCAGCGTCCTTGCGATAAATTCCAGCGCAGCATCACGCCGCGCCGCCGTCCCCTTCTTTGTCGTCTCTAAGATGCGTTGGAACGACATTGGTTCTGGCTTTGGTTGCCGAGTTGGGACGACTGCTTGAAGTTTTGGATAGGCACATCGGCCAGCACGTGCTTTCTTAGCCACCTACTGCACCTCCCCTTCTTCAAAATTTTCAAAAACGTTGTGGGCCATGCTCAAAATGCCTTCTAGCCGGGCTTGCTCGACTTGGGGCAACCCTGTTAGAAGAGTAGACTTCAATCGTTTTAGCTCTTGGTACATCCGCCGGGCGGTAATTGAGACGGCCAGCACCTGTGCGAAATAATTTTCATACAGCCCACATTCGGCACACACATGCTCTATACAGGTTGCGTCGTTCAAGGATGCGTAAACCTCGCGCTCAGGGCTACCGCAGGCAGGGCAGCCCTCGCCCCGCTCGATGTAGCCAGTAAATTTCAGTTCAAGAACCGAAGCCGCTTCTGTTAGGCTGCCCGGTTTCTTAGCCGAAACTTCTTCGCATTCGCATCGCTGGCAACGGGTACTCCCTAGATTGACGGGATAGAACCCGCAATGCTGGCATAGCACCCGGAGCGTGTCGGCCAGTACAGTGATCGGCTGGGTCGGGCCGGATGGCAACGACAATCGGATTTCGACATTTCTGCCTACCATCTGCACTACCACTGCCTCAATCCCCTGTTGGTAGCTACTGCTGCCTAACTGGTCTTGTAGCCAAATTACCAGTTGACCGTGCGTAAAACGCTGGGTAGGTTTGCCACTGGGCAGGGCCTCATTCAGGCTTTGCGTGGTCATGCTCTTGCCGCCTCCCCTCGCTCTTGGGCGGCTAAAGTGTTTCTGCGCTTCTTCATTCTTCCTTCCCTCCCTTAAATCGGCTGTTTCAGCATGTCGATAAAGCGGCTGCCGTCGCCCCTAGACAGATCCTCTGGTACTACGCCGAATTTGCTACGGCAGAGTGAGACTACCTGCCCATCACTCATGCCCTGTGCTTTTCCAGTGCCGTAGATGAATTTAACCTGCTTCTCGGTCACTAATGCCTTGCTTTGGCCGTCCAATGTTTGCTGTGCTGTCGGTGTTTTAGCCTGCTGTGTTGGTGCCGGGTTCTTGACCGGGGCATCCACTACGCGACCTTGACTTTGGCTATCATAATCGAAATCTTGGCAATGTTGGGTTCCAAAGCCGAGAGCCGCACAAGCCCTTCCAATCGCTTTCGTCTCCGCTTTCTCGATGAAATCCTTGAAATCGTCGCCCGTTTCGCTCCCCCAACCTGTCGCACTACCACCCTCGGGTATAGTGATCTTTGCCCTAAAGACCGCCAGCTTATTCTCCGGGTCAAAATGAACCATTTCGGTCTCAAGTTGAGCGGGGGGGGCAGACGTTTCGTAGCCACAGTAAGCGCCACTTTACCTCTAAGTAATCGCCATTGCGTAGCCGCAGGGTCAAAGCCCCGCTATTGGTGTTATCGTCCATCGTTACCCCCACAAATCCGCTTCATTCTTAGCGACTTCAACGTTCCAGCAGGTATTGCACCTTCCTTTGTAGCCCATGTTCGTCTTGGTAAGCGGCTGGCCGCACTTGGAGCAACCCGGTTCATTGGCTTCGGGCGCGGCTACCGGGGCCACCCCACTGACCAGGGCAGGACTGGTACTCTGGTCAGTGTTGGATGCGGTGGCCTCCGGCATGGAGGTAGCATGGTGGTTATTGGTCTTGGTGGCGATGGCGGTAGTGGCCTCGGCTTTCGCTTCGGCTTTGTCCTGTAGTTGCTCTTTGTAAAGCCTTCCGGCCAAGACAAGGTGCTTGCACTTGCGGTTGATCTTCCCCGCCTTGCAGTTACATTCTCCGCGCATGACACCGTTAACTTTTTCAAAGACCACCGTATAGGTGTTCCCGCCAGATATGACCTGAAAGATGTTTGAGCCGCCCAATGCCTGAACCACTTCCAACCCTTCTTTTTCGGCTTTGGCTATAGCGTCTTCAATAGCCTTCTTCTCGATTTGTGATAGTGTAATCATCGTGTGGTATACTTAGCTCCTTATATAGATTGCTAGATTGCCCTTGGCCTGTTTTCCAGACGTAGCCATTGGGCAATTTGGTTTTTAAATTCGTTGGCTCGTATGTATGTATTATAGCATAAGTTGGGAACCTGTCAACGGGTTTACGACTAGATTAAGACCAATTTAAAAACTCGGTTGGGGTTGATTTGGCTATGAAATAGAAAAGCCCGGCGGTGAACCGGGCTTTTCTATATTTATGCCTAAATATTTAAAGGCTATATCTTATTGCTTTTTGCTAAGTTACATTTTCGGCATAGTACCTGCACATTTTGAACAGTACTGGCCCCTCCCAGGCTAAAGGGGATAATGTGGTCATATTCCAGATAGTCTTTAGCCCCGCATTGTACGCACTTGCCCTGGTCACGTTGCCATACCGCAATCTTTACATTTTGGGGAATATGACGGGTGGCATCCGACGAATTTTGAGCAAAAATATGCCTGTTATTCATTCTGACAAGGGTAGTTATGGTGGCCTCTGCTATCCAAGGATCCACTACATCATAGTAGCCGTTACCTGCCTTCCTCGATAGCTCTAAGAGTACCCCATCATTTGTAAGACTTACCCGCATTATGCTAGTCCAAGGTATTTCTACCCCGCCCTCTGTAGAAGATAAGAACCGGAGCTTCTTATTGGTTGCCAAAAACCGACCATGTACTTTGTAACTTTGCCGTGCTGTGGTTTTTAGGTATTTGGCCCCCATATCCATATAGCATAATTCACCAGACTCAAGAAATGCGTCTGAATCCAAAGTGGTAAATTTACCCTGCCTGATGTCTGACAGGGTTCTTAATCTCCGAACTTGATTGATAATTGGCTGAATACGATTATCAGGGATAGCTAAGACTGTGCTTAACTTCTGTAACTGGCTATCAATCGCCTCATTAAGAATGTCTCCCGTATTCGCAAAACTCACGATCCGCTCTAATAGCCTTACTGCATCATCTTGGATAAAATTTAACGTTTCTGCCCGATTTAATGAATCGGCTTTTGCGCTTGCGGCTAACCTATTCCATTTTTCTTCAGGTAGGTCATTATCTTGAGTAATATTAAGAAAAGTGGCCTTAAATCGCTCTAAAGCCTGCTTGTTAGCCACTTCACAGTTAACACAACGCCCTGTAAGCCTATTGAAAACTAAAGCACCGAATACCCCGGAGGGCTTACCACACTTTCTGCAAACAGGAAGGTTGTTATAGTGGTAGGGCATGGGAGGGGATGTCCCTAGTTGTGCAAGGCGGTTAGTCGGTGTTTGTTCGAGTCGTTTCCTCTTTTCCGATGCTAACCATTCCTTGGCCTTGGGTAAATTAGAGTTATTTGGGTCAATACTAATAATATATGGCAGTGCCGATTCCGCATCTTGTAAGTCAGGTGTAGTAAATGCTAACCATAATACAATGTTTGGGTCGGACGGATTAGATTGAAATAAAGCTTCCAGTCTTTGGTATGCCAGTTCTTTTTTGCCCGGCATGGGCGAGGGCAATTGCTTGGTTGAATGTTACTAGGTCGGTTTGGTTCATGGCGGTTTTATTAAAAAGTGAGTCCGTGCCTTGAACCGGACTCACTTTCAATGGTTACGTTTTGTTTAGCGAGGATGGCCAACATAATCCATTACCACCGCTCCGGGGGCCGCCAACCGCCTTTGTATGGCCCTGGCTTCGGGCTATCGCCTCGGCGAATGCTGTTTAACTCGACCATGACGGCCACATCACCCTCGTCAAAAGCCGTCTGAACCCCATGGCCCATACCAGTTTTGAGTGTTCTAACCCAACGCGATCTCACCCAGCTTCTTACTGAATCGCGATTTATACCATACCTCTCTTCAACTTGAACGCTACTAATCTCAACGCCATGAAGGTGAGCATATTTCTTTTCCAGCCGCTCATAAATTTGGGCTGGGGTTTCTTCAATTTTGGTTTCAGTACTAACAATTGTTTCTACGCTCATATTAAGTTGCCTCATTTCCTCTTGAGAAAGAGTGGCACTGAGCTTGTCACGTAAAGAGGCAGGGAGATTGGCAAGAAACGTCGAGTTTAGATTTGGCAGGCTATCGCTAAAAGAGGGATTTTGTACTATTTGAGTCATTGGCTTCACACTTCTTATGGCTTTTCTTTACCCAAGAGTACCTGCTTGGGAAGCAAGAACTCTACCACTGAGTTACACCCGCAGATTTCATTTGCTCTACGCTATGAATATATCACCTTTTCTTTTAACTGTCAACCATTCATCAATCTATAAATATAGTACGACCAGTTGCGATGTGGGGTAACCCAGACACCCTACATCACAACTTTTGGGCGTTCAAGCCTCTTTAGACATATTTCAAAACTGGTTGAGAGTTTGAAGTATAAACAAGCTCAAACGCCATTCAAAACTGTCAACTTGGTTCACACTTAGTCTGAAATATGCAAACCAAAGACTGATAACCTCAAACCAAGCCAAGCTCCTGACGGTAGAAATCAAGGTACTGTCGGGCCGAGGCTTCCCAAGAGTAGTCCTGTCGCATGTTAATCTGGACTAATTTTTTCCACTCCTCTGGCTGGTGATAGATAGTGATTGCCCGATCAAGTGCGCCCAACATATGCAACGCATCGTAAGGGCCAAAGAGGAAGCCATTACCTGTGCCAGTTACAGGATTGTACTCCTGAACGGTATCGGCCAAGCCGCCCGTATGCCGTGCTATCGGAATAGTACCATAGCGCATCGCAATCAATTGACCTAGACCACACGGCTCAAAGCGCGAGGGCATCAAGAAGAAGTCACTACCCGCATAGATTTTTTGAGCCATCTCTGCATCAAAAGTAGGTAGTATTACTACCTTCTCAGGATAGCGTTGTGAGAGCCACCGCAGAAAATCTATGTAACGTTGCTCGCCTGTTCCTAAGATGACTAGTTGGACTTCTTTTTGTAGGATCCATTCTGCTGCCGTTGTTATGAGGTCAAGTCCCTTCTGATCTACCAAACGGGAGACCATGCCGATAATTGGTAGCTTACTATTTGGGGGCAACTTTACCCGCTGTTGGAGGTCTAATTTGTTCGCGGCCCGTTTTTCGAGCGAGGTTACATCATAGTTAGAGCTAATATGCGGGTCAGTGGCCGGATTGAAGAGCGTGTAATCAATCCCATTGAGAATACCCCACAAATGGCCCCAGCGATAATTCAACAACCACTCTAAATTTTCCCCATAGGTGGAAGTGAGGATTTCGGAAGCATAAGTGGGACTAACCGTGCTGACAGCATCAGCGTAGGCAATACCGCGCCCCATCACATTGACGGCCCCATCTCGATCACCCCAGACAATGCCGTATGGTTCTAGGCCCGCCTGTCGCAACCAGCCTTTATCGAAGATACCCTGATAGGCTAGGTTATGAATAGTGAAGGCGGTACGAATGTTTCCCAAGATGGGATCATAACGATAGATGGTCTTTAGGTAGTTGTTGACGAGTGCCGTATGCCAGTCGTTGCTATGGATTAAGTCGGGTTTCCAATCCAACAAATAAAGCATCATCAACGAGGCGCGGCAAAATACCATAAAGCGATCTGCATCATCCTCGTAACCATAAGTTTTTTGGCGTTCAAAGTGGTGCTGGTTTTGGATAAAGTAGATAGGCACCTGTGGCCCACCTTCTTGAGAGGGCAATTGTCCCTCAAAGACGGATACTCCAGTAGCACCTCCTCCAATAGGGACATCTATGCGTTCAATCACCTGCTTGAGGCCGTAGCGTTCAGGTGTAATATGGTCATAACGGGGCATTGCCACGCGCACATCGTGACCGAGAGCAGCCAAGGCGAGAGGTAGGGAACCAGCGACATCCGCCAGTCCCCCTACTTTGACGAAAGGTGAAACCTCCGCCGCCAAGAAGAGAATCTTCATGACCTATTCAACCCTCCGCTCGCGCCGTTTTGGTTTTTGTTGAATAGAGGTTTCGACGGTCTCCCCACTGGCAAGTTCAAGCGAAGTAAATTCGCTGGCTTTCAACTCAGTCCCGATTTTACAATTGCGCCCAACCTTAATCCCCTCTGGCAATTCGGATCGTTTTCCAATAAGAGTAATTCCGGTATTGAGGCGTTGCGGCTCGCGCTTGTTTACGGTCTGATCGTCACCATAGCCGATGTTGCTATTCGGCCCAATGACCACTTCTTTATCTAGTACCGAGCGGTCTATCACCGAGTTTTTACCGATAACGGTATCAAACATAATAATCGAGTCTCGTACTATGGCTCCTTCTTCCACGATCACCCCAGGGGAGAGGACGCTGTGAATTACTTCCCCATGGATTTGACAACCATGCGAAATCAGGCTTCTTTCCACCTTAGCCTCGCTGCCTATAATCGCAGGTGGTCGCTCTTCACTCCTAGTTCGTACTACCCAACCTCGCTCGTAGAGGTCTACGGCAGGAGGATCTTCCAACAATTCCATGTTGGCTTCCCAGTAAGATTGAACCGTACCCACATCGCGCCAGTAGCCATCAAAAGCATAGGCATAGGCCGGATCACCATTTTGAATCATGCGTGGGATAATATTATGACCGAAGTCGTGCTGGCTATTGGGATTGTCAGCATCCTTTAGCAGGCGATCAATCAAAACCTCTTTATTAAAGACATAAATTCCCATCGAAACCAAATTACTTTTAGGTTGTTTGGGTTTTTCCTGAAAATCTACAATCCGTCCGCTATCATCTGCCGTCACAATACCAAAGCGATGGGCCTCTTCAATTGGCACACGCATTACCCCAACGGTGGCCTCGGCCTGTTTTTCTAAGTGTAGGTTAATCATCGGGCGATAGTCCATCTTATAAATATGGTCGCCACCCAGAATTAGCACATTTTCACAGGCCAATTCGATTAGCTCACTGATATTTTGGTAAACTGCATCGGCTGTTCCCCTATACCAATCGGCATCTTTGCGGCCCAAATAAGGTGATACCATCCGTACTCCACCGTGCAAGCGATCCAAGTCCCAGGGTTTACCAATCCCAATATGGTCGTGCAACGAAAGTGGGCGATATTGGGTAAGTACCAAGATGTCAAACAAACCAGAATTGACACAATTACTCAAGGCAAAGTCAATAATGCGGTACTTCCCCGCGAAAGGTACCGCGGGCTTGGCCCGTCTTTCAGACAAAATACTCAAACGTTCACCCTGACCACCTGCCAGAATGATCGTAACTACATCTTTTTTAAGTGGCCTATTCATCCTCGAAATCCTCTTTATTTTTCCAAACTAATCCTAGGGCCTTTAAGTCCATTCTTCCTTCTTTTCTTCTTCAGTGAGCGGTATTTGTGCGTTGAGATTCCTCTATCTTGGGCTATAATGAGCTAGATTTGGGCGATTGTCAAGATAATTCGATTACAACATTTTTATTTAATAATCAAGGGACGAGCCGCTTCTAGGTGCATCCGAAAGTCAAGTCCGCCAAAACTTAACACGGGTTTTCGTCCAGCAATGCCTAGTTGTGCCAGTGGGCTTTCCACCGGAATAGCCATACATCCCCGGCAAAGTTCTAAGACGCTCCAGAAAGAGCCAGAAGCATTTAGTGGTAGGTCGTTTTGCATTTGTAAAGCAGGAAAAGGTACGGGCAAGTGTAGCTTACGGGGTAGGTTTACCACTCCACTGAATTCACCTTGAGCCAAAGCTAGACCATTTTGGGCCATTCCCTTAAAATCGCGGTTGGCACGGTTAGACGCAAATTGGAAAGTAGCTAGTTCTTTAGGAACAGCCCACATTGCCCGGCCCCCCTTTAACGAAGCCTCGCTATCTACCCACATATGCGTAACCGTAAGAGCAAAGCGCAGACTGCCTCTTAATTGAATGACACAGCCCGCCAAGAGTTCGTGATAGGTTAAAGTGCCTCCCGGTTGGTAATCGGCGAAGGCTGCGAAAACCCCAGTTCTACCCCATAAGGTTAGAGGCTTGAAAACCGGCGGAAGTTCTACCTGCAAATTTCGTAGTGGCACAGCCCAGATTGAACCGTAAAGCTGACCTTTTAGTTTCCAAGGGGGAGGAGGATAATCCACCAGCTACAACCTCTTTCTATTTTTTACCGATTCGGTCGCTCGACGTTGTGGCGGGTAATTAAACTCTTCTGACTCTGCTTGTCAAAGACGTGCAGATGAGACATATCGAAAGCTACCTCCAGCCTGTCGTTGGGTCGGGCGCGGGTACGAGCATCAAGGCGGGCGGTAAAGGAATGTTTACCGCTGGCTAGGTAGACATAAACTTCGCTGCCCATCGGCTCCACTACTTCGACACTTACTTCGGCGGTATTGCCCCCTTCGGCTCCACCCGGATTAGTGAATTGCAGGTTATGGATATGTTCAGGCCGGATACCAAAGACCACTTCCTTGCCCATATAAGGAGCCAAGTCGTTGCGGTACTGGTTTGGTATTTTCAACTGGAAAGTAGTAGCATCGAGAACCATTTCGGTTTGAGTGCCACTTAGCACTGACTCGAAAAAATTCATGGGCGGACTACCAATAAAACCAGCCACAAACATATTTTCAGGGTAATCGTAGAGACTCTGCGGCGTATCTGGTTCCTGCTGTAAGAGGCCATCTTTGAGTACTACAATTCGGTCGGCCATCGTCATTGCTTCAGTCTGATCGTGGGTAACATAGATAATGGTAGTTTGGAGGCGCTGATGTAGCTTAGAAATCTGGGTGCGGGTCTGTACCCGCAGCTTGGCATCTAGGTTCGAGAGCGGCTCATCCATCAAGAAGACTTTTGGTTCCCGCACGATTGCCCGACCTAGTGCTACACGTTGGCGTTGCCCACCACTGAGGGCTTTAGGCTTGCGCTCTAACAACTGACCGATTTCCAGCATATCGGCGGTCTCTTGCACCCGCTTCTTAATCTGTTCTTTTGGAACATGACGTAACTTGAGGCCAAAAGCCATATTATCGTAGACACTCATATGGGGGTAAAGCGCGTAGCTCTGGAAGACCATTGCAATGTCGCGGTCTTTGGGAGCCACATCATTCACCCGTCGCCCGTTAATCTTCAACTCACCGTCACTAATCTCTTCTAGCCCGGCAATCATACGTAAAGTGGTAGATTTGCCGCAACCGCTAGGGCCAACCAAAACCAGAAACTCTTTATCTTTAATATCGAGGTTGAGATCATTCACCGTTATGAGGTCGCCATACCGCTTGAAGATGTGTTCAAGGATTACACCAGCCATAATAAGATTCTCCTTCTGAAAGTGTCCGTTCTTACAGACATTAGCCTTATTCTAACCTTCTCTTAGCTTTTGTCAAACTTTAAATCGAGCTAGGAGAGGCGTGGGGCTTTTTCGTGGAACCAGCGATACCTAGGTGGTTTGTCCAATACAAAAAAGAGGGCCAATTCGTGAATTAGCCCTCTTTTTAAGTTTTCTAGCCCACCATGTCTATTTGCCGCAGCCGCAACTACCACCGCAGCAGCCACCGCCGGATTGTGGCAAGTTTGCATCCTCGATTATGAAACCGCGCCTCATTAGACTATTTTGGAAATTGATGGTTGCGCCTACCAAATAAGGAACGCTACCTTCATCTACCAAAACACGCAGACCTTCAAATTCCATAACCACATCGTCCTCACGTTCCAGGTCATCGAGGGTCATGGCAGCTTTGGAGCCTTGTACGAAAATGCGTAGACCCAAATTCGGATTAGACTCCTCGCTCAAAACTTGGCGAAGCTCCGCTAGTGCCTCCGAGGTAATGGTCAGAAGGGTTGTCGAAGTTTGCACCTTCTATTTTTCCCTTCTTCGTTTACCAAGCGGAGAGATATTTACCTTCTCATTACCCTCAGATGAAGCTGGTCTTGGTGCCGTTTTCTCTGCGGCAGGTGCAGCAACAGATCCACTAGGTGGCGGAGTTGACTCTGCCGAAGCTTGGGCTGCTGCTTTTCTTCGCCTAAAGAACCAACCTCCAGTACTGTCAGGTTTCTCCTCCGAATTTGTATTCTCTGGAATCGAATCTGGTGTCAGAGTACCAAAGTTAGTTCCCAATTGCTTGTTGAGGACTTGTCCAGTGTCGTTTAAAAAGCCGTTCATATCGTTGAAAGGGAAGAGAAAAGTGACAATACCCAAGCGAGTAAGACCATTAGCCATGCCCGTCGGTGCCCCAATTACGTGGTCTAGCGTGGTTTTCAGTATAGTACCCACGAAATCGCCCAACGTACTAGGGCTATCACTAAACTTGGCTAAACCTAATCCCTCCAAAAACTGCCGACGCACCAGTTCGGCGCGGGTGATAACTTTCAGTGGTGGCGTTCCAGCCCCTGCTGGTACTACGAAAGTTTGGCAACCAAGCCTGTAACCCGCCTCTTTACGAGAAACTGGCAACCAAGCATTCTCAACCTCGTTGTAGCTACTTAATCTCTCCTTGCCCTCTAACACTTTGCACTCGCAGGTAGTACAGAGTCCATTTCCATTGCATGCAAAGCCAATGTGTACTCCATTTCGCCTGGCAATATTTAGAAGACCCTCACCCTCGTTTGCTTCAAACTCCTCATCATTGATAATAACTTTTGGCATAATGATCGGCTTGCCTCCTCTGGCTATAATATTTACAGGTTAAAAAACCACAGCTAACTTATCCTACCGTATTATATTATAAATGAGAACTTTTTGTATTTTCTTTCTCTTTGACCTAGGAGGGATAGGGTTAAATTATTTCTATCTCCTGCCCGACGATTTCGCCGCTTTCACCCCAATGGTCAGGCTTGATGATTTTATAGGCTCGAAGATCAGGATGTGCATAATCAGCGAAAGAGACCAACACATAGAAGGCCGCAGGGTAGTAGGCTGTGCTTACATCTGTGGGAGAAGGATAGGCCGGACTTTTAGGATGGCTGTGGTAGATCGCTAATAGTTCTAAACCATGGGCCTCTATTTCTTCTTCAGCTTCAAGTTGTTGCCTAGAATCGATCAGGTAGCGGCAGTGCTTATTTTCGGGCTCCACATTGGTAGTCGGGTAATGCCTGAGAGCCTGGTTTTGGATGCCACCTAGTAGTCCACAGCCCTCCTCCGGATAAGCCCTTTGTAAATGGCCCAACATCTCTTGCCAGAGGTGGGTCGGAATAGTTAACTTACCGATCATCTTTGTGCTAAGTTCGCTGTAACTGAAATCGGGATGGGAAATTACAGGTATTAGTTACGCAAACCATCCACGAAAAGGCGGAGCAATTCCTCAATATATTCTTCTTCGTTTTCGTCCACTTGGGCCATTACACGAGAAATGGGGCTACCGGGGCTAGGTAAGAGCATCAAGAGATTAACAAAGGCCATTTCGCCTACTCTGGTATTATGTGGGCGCAATTCACCGGTCATAATACCCTCCTCTAGGACTTGAGTAATGGGGCCTTGCAAACTCTCATAGAAGGTTTGCCAAACGTCGCGCCGCTGTTCTTCGTTCAATTCATCCATCTCTTCGTTTAGAAACTTCATGGGGTCAAAGAAGGGCTGGTGTCGCATAGTCAAGAGAATGTGATGCAGGCGAGAACGACTATCCCGCCCTTGCTGAATCGCGCTATGTATCACGAGGCGGTTGCCTTCAGCTATATCGAGCAAAATTTCGTAGAAGAGTTCTTGCTTCGACTTATAGTGATGGAACAAGGCTGGTTTGCTGATTTCCAAGCGGGTAGCTAATTCTTGCAACGAAATGCCCGCATAACCGCCTTTCAGGTACATTCGCTTGGCTTCCCTGAGAATCCGCTTTTTAGTGTCGGTAGTACGACCGTCAACTTTGTTTGCCATTACCTTGTTATTGCTTCAAGTTTTTTAGTTTATTCGGTACCTACTAAAAGCCGCCGAACCTCATGCCTGCTATTGCGGGCCACGATAGCAATTACTTCATCGTGGGGTGCAAAGACCAAATCTCCGCGCGGAACAATAGTTTTACCATTACGTACTACCAAGACCACATTGGAATCAGCCGGTAAGTTGATCGAACTCAAAGACTTATTAAGAACGGGAGAATTAGAACCGAGGACGGCATCAATCATTTCTAAGTCTGAATTACGCAGGTGCGTCAAGTGCCAGAGTGAATGTGAAGGAATAACCTGTTCAATCATACTCAGGATAATATTGGTATGGCTAACCGTAGCATCAATGCCGAGATGCTTAAAGATCCGCTCATTCTTAGGATTATTAACACGGGCTATCGCCCGCCCAACATTAAATTTACGCTTTGCCATTTGGCAAATGACCAAATTATCTTCGTCATCACCTGTGACAGCGATAATAACATCGGCTCGCCCCGCCCCGGCATCGGCTAAGACTTGAGCTTCACAGGCATCGCCCTGCACCGCGACGCCACCAAGCTGCTCGGTATATTGCTCTACTTTGGCTTTTAGCCGCTCGATCAAGAGTACTTCGTAGCCGTCGTTGACCAGCGTCTCGGTTAAGTAGCGCCCTACCTTACCCCCACCAGCAACAATAATATACACGTTTTTCGCCTTTCTTTCCTACCTATCTATTGGCTACTTTATTGCTTCCAGGAAGCATATCACCGCTTAAAACATCGTTGATGATCTGATTAGTAATCAACGTAGTTGGGCAGATCGTATCGAGGCCCAGCGCATGGTAAGTACCTTCTCGAATAGGGTCATAGATACGAGCAATCACACGGGGTACCTGAAAAAGTTCTTTAGCCACTTGGGAGGCCATGATATTGGTATTATCCCCATTAGTTACCGCGGCAAAGACATCGGCTTGTTCGATACCAGCACTTTTAAGGACATCCTCGTCAATGCCAATACCAATGACCGCTCGGCCTTTAAATGTAGTTGGCAGACGCTTGAAGGCATCGGAGGTTCTATCAATAATAGCCACATTGTGGCCCATCTTATCGAGCAGTACTGCCAGGCGTGAACCGACTCGACCACAACCTAAAATTACAAAATTCATAATTAGCCTGCTCCTTAAATCTAGGGATTATTTTTAATCTTGCTAAGCTCATCCCGAAACATCCAAACCCGACAGGGGGCATTTTTAAGAATATAGGGTACTGTGCGGCCCATGTTAAATTCACCCAAGCGGCTACGATAAGTCACTACCATCATAATTAAATCGGCTTTGCGCTCGGTAGCCTCTTCTACAATGGCTACACCAGCACTACGGGCCTGTAAGATACTGCTTTCAAACTCTACTCCATAGACCTGCACGATTTTTTCAGCTTCGGCCAGAATCCGTTCGGCTTTTTCCAATTCTTCGGGCATTTCCGCTTCGAGAGGTAATTCTTGCCTGACAACCATCACATAGATCACATAGACTAGTGCCCGGTTACGTTTAGCTAGTAGCGCGGCTTGGCGAACCACTTCTTCATCGCCAGAAACTCCCTTCAACGGCACTAATATTGTACCTACCGAGTGAGTACTTCGTTCACTCATATTTTCTTTATTCCTTCTTTTGTTAAAAGGGTGGTCAGCCTAAAATTTTACTAACCATTATATAACTAATTTACGAAGGCTTCTTACAAAAGTTACAAACGCTGCAATCCTAAGTAAGTTATAAGCCATAATCAAGGCGCAAGATCAGTCGAGCGGGTAGACTGACTTGGCGCATCAGATGTTGCGTCAGGTAAATATCATAAGCTGCTCGTCCAAAAGTAATTGTTTGAGTCTTATCGTCATAGACAGCAAAGCTGGCGCGGCTATCGCCGTCACGCGGCTGACCCACACTACCAGGATTTAAGATTATACGTTCATCCTTGATTTCAAAGACTTGGTCAGGTGGCGGTATAATCATCTCTGTGCGAGGATGATAAGTAACCGATTTAAAGGGACGGATAATACGCGGGAAACCATCACCCTCCGAAGGATTGGCCTTGAGACGAAAAATGCGCGGTAAATGAGTATGGCCTACAAAACAGAGCTGGGTCTCAAACTTGGCAAAACTACGTGCGGCAGCTTGAGGTGTCGTTAAATATTCCCAAACTGGCTCAAGTGGGCTACCATGGGCCAAAGTCACTTTTTCGTTAAAGGGACTCATTGGTTGAAGTTGCTCCAGCCATTCTCGATTAGTATCGGTTAGTTTTTCACGGTTCCAGCGATTGGCCTGAATTGCATCGGCGTTGAAGTCGCCTAGTTCAAGTCGTCCCAATACTGCTAAATCGTGGTTGCCAACGATAGAAAAGAGTTCGAAACTTCTGAGCCGCTCAATCACCTCATTAGGCTGTGGCCCATATCCAACAATGTCACCCATACATAAAAGGCCATCTATTGGCCCTAAAGCTTGGATACTTTCCAGCGCCGCTTCTAGTGCCGGTAAGTTACTATGAATATCCGAAACCAATCCGTAACGCATAATTTCTCAACTTCTTAGCCTACTTTCCTGACGAAAAACTGACCTATCTTTTTCGAGGACAACTTTCGCTATATTGAGCCAGTTATAGCTGAAAACTAAAAGCTTTTTATGAAGGTAGCTTAATTTTGTGGTGAATTATACAACTAGCCAAAGTATTACGCAATCACACCCTTAGCAGGCTCTCACCGCTTATCAGACAGCGTGGTTACGCTTAATCACTCAAACGGCTCGTCAGCCAGCATCTAAAGTAAAGGATCTTCCCCTTGACAACGGTGATTTCCTCTAGGTTTCTTAAACCAAGGGTCGTTTCTTTGTTAGGAGCAACCTGAAGTGCCTAGTTTAAACTAGGCACTTCAGGTTGCTTATCTATCTTCTGAGCCAAGCTTAATCTTCCTCGTCGTCATCGTCCTCCTCAAGGTCGTCTTCCTCGTCGTCATCATCCTCCTCAAGGTCATCATTGTCGTAGTCTTCTTCCTCGTCCTCCTCGTCCTCTTCAAGGTCTTCTTCTTCGTCCTCTTCAAGGTCTTCTTCTTCGTCCTCTTCAAGGTCGTCGTTGTCGTAGTCTTCCACGACCTCGTCCTCATCTGTCATTACAGGCAAGACCAGTTCAGTATCAACCAAAGTTGTCATGTCGAAGGCTCTCCTTTTCTTGAAAGGTTAATAATTATTCACGAATCAAAAACGAACACAGCACAAAATATCTGGTATAAGCCACCATAAAGATACTACGGATTCAGACAGTGCCAAAAGGAATTTACTGCACAAGACAATTATAGCATAAAGCAGGAAAGCAAAAACGGGTTGAAGCAACGTTGCAACCCGTTTTTACTTAATTTTCTTATTAAAGAATGTACTAACATTCTCTCCAAAACCACTCAATTAGCAAACGTTTTAAGTCTAAATCAATTATAACTTAACGAGCTACCAAAAGCAGCTAATTATGTAGAAAGCCCATGAACAGGATCGAACTGTTGACCTCATTCTTACCAAGAATGTGCTCTACCGACTGAGCTACATGGGCAAGTTACGATTTAATCTAAAACTAAGATATGGTGGGCAGAACAGGATTCGAACCTGTGTAGGAGTTCCCCCCGACGGTTTTACAGACCGTTGCCATTAGCCACTCGGCCATCTGCCCTAAATGTACCAAGCCGGATAGAGGAATCGAACCCCCGACAACCATATTACAAGTATGGTGTTCTACCACTGAACTAATCCGGCCTTTCGTTACCGTTCAGCGCAAGAAGAATAATACCACAGGGCTAAAAAAGTGTCAAGTCAGGTTCCAAAAGCCTAAATCTCTCAAAAACCAGCCTAAAACAACCTCTATAAACTTTTCCTAAAAGGCAACTATAGCACTTACCTCCTTTTCAGTCCAACCGGAAATAAATGTCAACTGGTTGTCCGGTCTAATAGCTAAAGTGGG
>JACAUC010000089.1 GCA_013390945.1 Candidatus Chloroheliaceae bacterium | reverse complement strand
AGGTGAGGGGGCAAGGAAGATCAACCGACGGCAACCAGTTGACGCGGCATCCAACAGGTGAGGGGGCAAGGAAGATCAACCGACGGCAACCAGTTGACGCGGCATCCAACGGGTGAGGGGGCAAGGAAGATCAACCGACGGCAACTAGTTGACGCGGCATCCAACGGGAGAGGTTGCTATTATCGAATAGAAATGATAGAAGGGTTTTTTATGAAATTAACAGGCTCACAACACAAACAATTTACTGAGGCACTCTTATCAGCTTTCCCCTCCCAGGCGGCTTTAAGCGAGATGGTTAGGACTCAGCTTGAGCAGAATCTCAATGAAATAGCAATGGGTGCTAATCTTCGTGAAATTATGTTTAACCTGATTGAAGTGGCAGAGTCACAAGGCTGGACAGATCAATTGCTAAGAGGTGCTTGCGAAGCAAATCCGGGCAACCCTGAGCTAAAGGCTTTTGCCGAAACCAACGCCTCCAGCCAACCCAACAACCCCACGCTACATCAGACCTACCTGAAACGGTTGGTGGAGCGTATTGGCACACTCAATTTGGCCCAGATCAATCCTGACCGACCAGAGGGTATCTATCTGGAAGAGGTCTACGTCGATTCGCCTACGTCGCTGGCTTTAAGTGTGGAGGTAAAAAAGAGGCGAGTGGTGAATTTGTGGCTAAGCCGCACCGATCAACCTGCTTCTGATTTCGATCCGATTGACCCAAAGGGCAGACGAACCGGACAGGCCCGTTCTAAACCAGAAGATTTTGGCTACCAATCTGCGCCTTTTGAAGCCTTGCTTGCCAAGCTAAAATACGATAGGAAAAATGGGGTTCACGAAAATGTCTTTAGGTTACACCTGAATCATCTGGCTGCCGCCTGTGATCGGCTGGTAATTCTGGGAGGGCCGGGCAGTGGCAAGAGTACCTTTGTGCGCTATCTGGTTCTGTGTCTGGCCGGGGCTGCACTGAATAATTGGAGACGTAACACCAATCTGGAAACGCTTGAAAACTGGTCTTATGGGCGGTTGACCCCTATTTATATCGAGTTGCGCCACTTTGTCGCCTCAGACTATTTCCCTCAAAAGCTGACCGTACCCGCTACAGCCGATCACCTGTGGAACTATATCGCCAATGAGCTATTAAGCGATCTCCCCTCTTACGCCGCCGACCTGAAATCTGATTTGGAACACGGACGAGCCTTGCTGATACTAGATGGGCTGGACGAGGTTCCCTACCCAGGAGGCAAACTTAAGCAGCGTCAGGAGCAACTGAGGAAGCTGGCGGAAAGCCTCGATACCTGCTATGGCGGTAGCAGGGTGCTGATTACCAGCCGTCCCTATGCTTATGCCGAATGGATGTTGGCAGAATTTAAGAGTGTGACGATTGCCGCTTTTGAGGATAAACACCGCCTAGAACTGGCCCGTCGTCTCTACCGGGCGGTTGGGCTAAGTGAAGAGGAAGCGACCGACAAAGCCAAAGGGCTTAACCAACAACTGACTAAGATTGAACCGGGATTGAAAGATCGCCCTCTGTTTGTGACGCTGATGGCAACGCTCTATCTAAAGGATGCTGAGAAAGGTTTACCTACGCGAAAGGGTACGCTCTATCGGGACAGTATTTCGCTGTTGCTGGAGTGCTGGACGCAGAGTAAGGACGGTAATCTTTCACTGGTGGAACTGTTAGATGGTATATCGGTGAAAGCTCTCTATGCCCAGTTAGCAGGTCTGGCTTATGAGGTACATTCCACTTATGGCGAGCAACCGGGTACACCGGAGATTGATGTAGGTCTTTTTTACAATTACTTCTCTTTGCTAGAGGGTGATTTCAAGGCGACCGAAATCAAATACTATTTGAGTGAAAATGCGGGTGTGTTGGTATCGCCGGGGCAGAAAAGAGGGAGGGCAGTCTTCCATTTTGCCCACCGCTCCTTTCAGGAATATCTGGCGGCGGTTCATCTGGTAACACTCTGTAAGAAATCGTTTCGGTTGGTAGGCGAATTGCTGGTGAGCAAGCCGCAGGTTTGGCGCGAACCCTGTACTCTAGTGGGGGATGTGCTGGCAGATAGCAAACGCGAACGCGATTTATGGTCACTCCTCTCTGATTTGCTCAAGGCTGGTCCACCTTCACCGAAAGAGGCGGCTGGTTCCGATTCGCGCTGGTGGCTGGTTTGGTTGGCGGCGACAGTAGCACAAGATCAGGAACTTTGCGTTCAGGAAAAGGAAGACCTGAGTCAATCCGGGCTAACCACTCGCGCTGCTCTGGTGAATTGGCTAGTGGCCCTGATGCAAACTCCCCAAGCGTTGCCACCGATAGAACGCGCCCTCTGTGGCCGAGTGCTAAGTTTGTTGGGTGATCCTCGCCCCGGTGTGGGTATCTTAAAACGGCGAATTAACGGGCGTGAAATCGAATTGCCAGCACTTGAATGGTGCAATATCCCTGCACCGCCGGACGGCAAATTCATGATGGGTTCTAGCGATTGGCGCGATAACCCACGCCGAGAAGTGGCACTGGGCTATAGCTTCAAGATGGTGAAATATCTCATCACTTCTCGGCAGTTCCAGACATTTTTAGATTCGGGAGAATATGAATATCCTGAGTGGTGGCAGGGTTTACCAAAAAAATACCAACGGCAGCCAATGGATGAGCAAGAGTATAAATATGACAATCACCCCCGTGATAATGTGTCGTGGTATCAGGCGGTAGCTTTTACGCGCTGGTTGACGGCTAACTATCGGTTGGCGGGTTTGTTAAAAGAGGGAGAGGAGATTCGCCTGCCCACTGAAGAAGAGTGGGAGTATGCGGCGCGGGGTACAGATGAGCGGAAATATCCCTATTCGGGAGAATATGATGCCACTAAGTGTAATACGGTTGAGACCAAGATTGGTATGACTAGCGCGGTGGGCTGCTTCCCTGATGGGGCTTCACCGTTTGGGGTGCTGGATATGAGCGGGAATGTGCGGGAGTGGTGCTTGAATGAATATTATAATCCTAGTGTTATAAATATAAATGATAGCACAAATAGTCGTGTGCTGCGCGGCGGTGCTTTCCCCTACGATTCTAACTTTGCCGCCTCCGCTTCCCGCTACGACAACCTTCGAGACCCCTCGGGGTTTCGCTCCGGCTGTCGTGTAGTGTTGTCTCCCCCTATTCGCGCCTCTGATCTCTGAATTCTCTGTCCTCTGATCTCTGTAGCTCTGTTCTCTAAATTGGGGTTTGGGGGTATCCCCCAACTCGGCGCATCAGCGCCGCAAAATTTTTTTTAGGGGGGTAGATCAACCGACAGAGCGGCATCCAACAGGTGAGGGGGCAAGGAAGATCAACCGACGGCAACCAGTTGACGCGGCATCCAACGGGTGAGGGTGCTATTATCGAATAGAAATGATAGAAGGGGTTTTTATGAAATTAACAGGTGTACAATACGAACAATTTAGGGAAGCACTCTTATCCGCTTTCCCGTCCCACGCGAATTTAAGCCAGATGGTTAGGATTCAGTTTAATAAGAATCTCGATGTAATAGCGATGGGCGCAAATCTTGGGGAGATTGCCTTTAACCTGATTGGAGTGGCAGAAGCAGAAGGCTGGACAGATCTGTTGCTAAGAGGTGCTTATGAAGCAAGGCCGAACAACCCCGAACTAAAGGCTTTTGCCGCACAATTGGAACGAAACCAAAGATTGGAGAACTTTTTTCCTTCCCAGTCCCTTAAATCTCCCGTAGCGTCCTCTGCTTCTAATAATTCTCCCAAATTTGAGGAGACGTTAGGGGAAAATTTCCTGAAGAAGCAGGAGTTAATCACGCTACTGCTGGCGTGTCCAATTATGGCGAACCGGGCCAGTCGCTATAATTTGCTTAGAGGAGTACGAAAGGGTGAGTTTGTAACAAAAATTGCCCGAAATGACGTTGATCTAATTGAGGCGGAAAATATCGTTAACACTTTGCTGGACTATGCCGGGGCTTTAGAAGAGCTTATCACTTTGGTGCGACGGGCGGATTCTGGCACTAAAGCATTACAGGCTTTAGAAACTTTTATTCGGACTTTGGTATAATTTCAATAGGTAGGGGTTTATTGAATAAACCTGCCCTACATTGGGCGTATGCAATACGCCCCTACCACGAATCGCGGAAAAGATACGGACTTTGTAAGGTTAAACTTTATGTCGAAACTAGAGCAAAATATGTCGAAACTAGAGCAAAAACTGAAAGACGATTTTCTGGCTAAGCTAGATTTTATCAAGCTACTCTTAGCCTGTTCGGGTATGGCGAAGCGGGCTAGTCGCGATAACCTGCTTGGCGGGGTACGAAAGGGAGAACTTGTCGCAAAAGTTGCCCGAAACGACACTGATATTATGGATGTGGCGAATGTTGTAGAGACCTTGCTGGACTATGCCGGGGCTTTGGAAGAGCTTATCTCTTTTGTGCAACGGTTGGATGCAGGGTCAATCCAGTTTGGGAGTTTGCAAGACTTTCTGGGTAAGTTGGCCCAACAAATCGATTTAGCGGCTCTTATTTTAAAGGCCAAATTATCGGAAAAGCAATTACAGTTGGCTTATGAGGCTACCGGACGCGATCTGGTCAACAAGTTGCCTAAAGCTATCAATTTATCTGAAAGGCTGAGAAATTTAGCCGATATTCCGTTTGGGATGTTTGAATTTACCTTGCGCCTCGCCGCTACTTTGCCAAATGGAAGGGCAAAGCAAGCTCTGGAAAAGTGGGTGGCTACGGTGGCGGTGGCAGATGAAGAAGAAGCGGAAATCCGTGCTATTCGAGAAAAGCTCATAGCCGAGCAACAAAAGCAACAAACCCCAACAGCCGATCTGGTTCCTTATTTGCTTCTAAAGGTGGAAGAGCATCATAATGAAAAGAAAGGTAGACGAGAGTTGATGCTTACGGGTGTATGGTTAAAGCCAGTGCATGGTAAAGTAGAACCTTTAGGTGAAAAGCCACAACCCATCAACCCCAAAAACTTTGGCGAATTTTTTGATAAGTTGCGCGAAGAGAAAATTGCCAATGCTACCGAGGCTAGTGAAAAGTTGGTGGTGGAGATTTTTTTGCCTCCTGAACTGCTTATTAAGCCGCAACTTAATTTTGAGTGGTTTCAAATAGACGGTGGGAAGTGTCCTCTGGGGTTGGGGTACAATGTAGTCTATCGCTACAGTGGTCGCGGCAACACCTATCAAAGTGCTTGGGAAAGAAAGTCAAAATTACTTACCAACGGTGCTACTTGGAAAAAAAATACCCAATGGTGCTGTGGTGTCGAACATACTCATTGGCAACTTGACTCTGGCACTATTTATCATGATGATGACTATGTTTTTCTGGGTGGGTCTTTAGCTTTAGATACCAAAGATACTAAAGCTACCAAAGCATCTATTGAAGTAGTAAAAAGCTTGGAGTCTAAAGCTCTTCCGGCTTTCTTATGGTTTAGGCAAGTACCCAAAGCTCCTGCCAAGATTGATGCTCAATTAAGCCGGAAAATTCGGTGGAAGGGAATTTCAGAACTCCCGACCTTATTGAAAGAATTAAGAAGAGATGTTAGAAATAAACCTGACGAGGATAACTACCATCTGACCTTACTATGGGATGACTTTGCTAGGCAAATTCCGCCAAGCACCCCTCTTGTTCGCAAATTATAATCAGGGAGAAGGAGAAGAGACCTTGAACACCGATTGGTACATATTCAAAGGAAATCACCAACCGCACAATGAAATCAAAACCAAACTGCCAGACCCTCCCCCTTGGCGCAGCCAGGAGTATAAGGATAAGGACGAACGCGGCAGAGGCTATTTAGCCGATCCAAACGAAATAAAACTGGTAAATGCGGCCCTTTATCTGCGCCGCCCTCTGCTTCTCACGGGCAATCCCGGCACGGGCAAATCTTCGCTGGCTTATGCGGTGGCTCACGAGTTGAATTTAGGTGAGGTACTCAAATGGTCAATCACTACCCGCTCTACCTTGCGAGAGGGTTTATATGATTACGATGCTTTAGGTCGTTTGCAGGAGATTGCTACCCTTAAACAGACCACTGCGGTAGGTCAAGAGATAGAGCCGCCCGACATCGGCCAATTTATGAAGCTTGGCCCACTCGGTACGGCTCTGGTTACTTCTTTGCCTAAACAACCCCGCGTACTCTTGGTAGATGAAATTGATAAGAGTGACGTGGATTTACCCAACGATCTCTTGAATGTCTTTGAAGAAGGCGAGTTTGAGATACCAGAGTTGGTGCGGCTCTCCAAAGAGACCGCCGCCGTAAAAGTGCGCTGCTATGACTCGGCTAAGACTGAAACCATTCTGGGTGGACGGGTCAAGTGTCAGGCTTTCCCCTTCATTATTCTTACCAGCAACGGCGAACGGGAATTTCCCCCGGCCTTTTTACGGCGCTGTTTGCGGCTCGATATTGAAAAACCCGATGCCAAACGCCTGCGAGAAATTGTGGCAACACGCTTAGGCTCAGTGCAAGCTGAAAAGTTGATCCAGCAATTCTTAGCCAAACAGGAGAGCGGTTTATTGGCAACCGACCAGTTATTGAATGTTCTCTACCTCAAGCTGAAGAATGAAAAGATTACCGAAGATGAGGCTTTAGTGAAAATCTTGTTGGAGCATTTAAATCAATGAGCGATTTAAGTAGCATCGAAGATCCGATTACATTTTTTCAGGCCCGTAAACCTGACCTAACGGTCGAAGAAGTGCTGGATAGTTTGTGGTTGCTCGATTGTATTGCTAAATATGAACCACTGGCTCAGAAAGTAGAAAATAGTCCACTTACCCCAGCTACTCCTTCTTCTTCTCCAACAGAAAAGACCAACTCTGCTGGAAAGGAGCGACAAGGTTCCAGTCCATTTGATGCGCTCCCCCCTTCTCCGCCCGAACCCTTGGTGAAGGTTCACCTCCCCTCCCCGCAACCAACGGCACTCGGTAGTGCTGGTGGGGGTGGTTTGCCTTATCGTAGTCAGGCAGTGGAGACCTTACCCCAAGCATTGCTCTTTAACCGGGCTTTACGTTTGTTCAAGCGCACGGTAAAATCGCGCCGCTATATGGTGTTGGATGAAGAGGCCACCATTAAACGTATTGCCGATACCGCTCAAGAAATTTGGCTACCTCAACTAAAACCGGAGATAGAAAAATGGTTAGAGGTAGCGGTGATAGTGGATTTAAATTCAACGATGCTCTTATGGCACAAATCTGTAGACCTATTCAGCCGTTTGTTAGCCCGGCACGGAGCTTTTCGGCGGGTTACTTTTTGGGGAATGGATCAAGATGAAGCCGGGGTCTATTTTCAGCTTCAGGGTAGGGATAAGCAGAATTCTCGCCAACGGCAAGGTCTACCGGGTGCGGGTGGTGGTAAGCAACTAATTTTTGTGGTAAGTGATTGCCTTAGCCCAGCTTGGCAAAATGGGGCAGTCGGTCGGTTGCTGAAGAATTGGCAAGAACACCACCTAGTAAGCTTAATCCAAGTGCTGCCAGAGTGGTTATGGGAACGCACCGCTTTAGGTAGTGCCGAAAAGGTCTTTCTTTCGGCGCGAGAACCTGTGCTAACTAATCGCGGCTTGCAGCCCGATTCTCTTTCGGCGGCTTTGCCAAAGACCGTGTTGAAATTACCCGTAATTTCCCTTAGCCCGGAAGGGTTAACCAATTGGGCCAAGGTAGTACGAGGGGATAGCCGGGTGGAAGTGGTAGGCTTCTGGTTGCCATCTGTGGCGAAACTGACCGACGAAACTCCGGCTACAAATACCACCGCTTTGTCTACCCCTGAAAAAATAGAGCAGTTTCGGTTGAGTGCTTCGCCTTTAGCCCGTGAATTGGCGGTATTGCTCTCCGGTTTACCGCTTAATTTACAGGTAGTGCGTTTGGCTTGCCGCAAACTCTTGCCCGAAGCCGGACTAGAGCAGATTGCCGAGGTATTTTTGAGTGGTTTAGTGGAACGGTTGCCCGGTCAAAGTGAAACGACTCCGCCCGAAGAACTTCAATTTCAGTTTGTGGAGGGGGCGCGGGAGATATTGCAGAAATCGTTAAGAAACTCCGATATTAGCCGCTTAATAGGCCAATTTTTGGAGGGACGGGGCGACTATGGCGGAGGGTTTCCAGCCGTTATTGTTAACCCGGAGGCAGGTGGTAATGTCGCCTTCAACCCGGCCAGTTTACCGTTTGCCCAGATTGCCGCCAAATTATTGCGCCGTTTTGGTAATAAATATGCTAAAGTCATCACCCTTTTAGAAGATACAATTAGAGGAGTTGACCCGGTAAAAAAAGAGCAAGAACGCCTATTCCTTGAGCTAAAAGACCTAGCTACCAGCCACACCCGCCGCCGCGACATTGGGGATCGCCTAAACGAAATCGGCGATCCCCGTCGGGGAGTAGGCTTAGACCAAAATGGATTGCCCGATATAGAATGGCTGCCAGTATTTCCGGGCGGTCAGGTTAAAATTGAGAATCAGACTTTTACCGTCGCACCATTCTATATCGCCCGCTACCCCATAACCAATCTTCAATACGAAGCCTTTGTGAAAGCCAAAGACGGTTTCGATAACTCGGAGTGGTGGAAGGGTATGCCAAAAGAGTATCAGAAGCATAAATTGAAAGAACCGAACCAGAAAGCACTGAATCATCCGCGTGATGAACTATCGTGGTATCAGAGTGTAGCCTTCTCGCGTTGGTTGCAGAGTCGGCTAAAGGGCTTGGAGTTATCTAACCCTGATAAATCGTCTAAGTTGCGGTTATTAACGGTAGGCCAAAATGCGGAGATACGGTTGCCGACGGAGTGGGAATGGCAGTGGGCAGCCCAAGGAGGATCAGAACAGCGGAAATATCCTTGGGGTAAATGGAAGGAGGGCTATGCTAATACTTGGGAAGCGAAACTACAAAGGACGGTAGCGGTAGGAATGTATCCACAGGGTGCGGCACTATGTGGGGCAGAAGATATGAGCGGTAATATGGATGAGTGGTGCTTGAATGAATATTCTAATCCTAGTGTTATAATAATAAATGATAGCACAAATAATCGTGTGCTGCGTGGCGGTTCTTTCAGCAGCATTTCTTACGATGCCGCCTCCGCTTACCGCTACCACTACCTTAGGTACGGTTGGGGTTTTCGCTCCGGCTGTCGTGTAGTGTTGTCTCCCCCTATTCGCGCCTCTGATCTCTGAATTCTCTGTCCTCTGATCTCTGTAGCTCTGTTCTCTAAATTGGGGTTTGGGGGTATCCCCCAACTCGGCGCATCAGCGCCGCAAAATTTTTTTTTAGGGGAAAATCAACCGACGGCAACCAGTTGACGCGGCATCCAACGGGTTTGAACAAGTGATAATTAGCACAAGTAATGCAGGAAAATACAGGAGGTTACGATGCGATTAACTGGACAACAATACCAACAATTAACCGAGGCTTTACTCGATGCCTTTCCAAGTCTGGCTAAATTAGACCAGATGGTGCAGTTTAGACTGGGTAAGAACATCCATGCAATTGCACTGGGCGATGACCTGAAGGAGATTGTTTTCAAGGTCATTCGTGCGGCGGAGGCGGAAGGTTGGACGGCTCAATTGATCGTAGCGGCCCGTGAATCAGTTCCGGGCAATCCGGTATTGCTGGCTTTCTCGCAACAGTTCGGTCTTGGCACGGCTACTCCACCTCGGCCAGAATTAGAGCGCATTATCAGGAGGGCCAACAGCTTTCTGGATGTCGCAAAGTGGCGCACTCGCCTAGGCGAAATCGAGACCCAAGTCTGCCGGATCGAGATTAAAGGTCAGGCCACTGGTACGGGCTTTCTGCTAGGGCCGGATGTGGTAATAACCAATTATCATGTAATGAAGTCGGTGATAGAAGGCAAACAGGCTCTACCGGGCGACGTAACCTTGCGCTTTGACTACAAACAATTGGGCGACGGCACTACTCTCAATCCCGGCACTACTTTTGGTCTGGATACGACCGAATGGCTGATTGATAAGAGTCCTGTCAGCAAAGTGGATACTATGATCGAACCAAAGGACAAAGTACCTCAACCGGATGAACTGGACTACGCCCTGTTGCGGTTGAGAGCTGCTGTTGGTAATCAGTCGGTGGGAGAGAAGGAGAAGGCAGAACCGGGCGCACCCCTACGAAAATGGATTGAAGTTCCCGCTCAGCCTTATGATTTCACCTCCAACCCGGCTTTATACATTATGCAGCATCCACAGGGAGCTACCCTTAAACTTGCCCTAGATACCGAGGCGATTATCGGGGTAAACAGTAACCAAACTCGCGTGACCTACAAAACTAATACCGAGCCGGGTTCTTCCGGTTCGCCCTGCTTCAATAGCAATTGGGAACTGGTGGCCTTACACCACAGTGGAAATCGCGGCCTTAATCCTGCCTATAACGAGGGTATTCCTTTCGCGGCTATTCTCGCTCTTTTGGAGCAGCGCGGCCTAAAAAGTGTTTTAGGCGAACAGCCTCTCTAAAAATTTGTAGCTGTTCCAGCCCTAGCACTGTAGTTGACCCTAGCAGATTTCGCGCCGCCCTTCCTTTATATAGCGGGTTAACTCCCTTAGCTCAGGCTGTGGCGCACTTGGAATGAAACTAGCTTTGAGTAGACCGTAATTCGGGGATTTGTCTCGAATTGGCAAAAAGACCAACAAAAAAAGGCTTTTATGAGTACGAAAGTATTTGATATTGCATTGCTCGGTTTGTTCGATTGCGCTACACTCTAAGTTAAGGCAAAATAGTGGGGAAGCCTTCATCGGACTTTTGCTCTATTGCAAAAAAACTTACCTGATGAACGTTCTTATTTCCAACTTTTTGCGGTAACCTGCCACTTTATCGCTATTCGTTGGTTTAATTTTCAATTTCCAAAGGAGGGTTCGTTCTGTCAATTGGGTGCCACTGACCGCAAGGTGGACCTAAAACCACCAGTTGACAGGCGTGGCTCCCACGCGCCATAGTCAGTGAGGTGAGGTATGGCAGATCAACAAAATTTAGAGCCTAGCAACCCTTCTACCCAGCCCATAGATCCAGCTAAAGCCTTTAAGTCTACTTTTTTTCCTTGGGGTTGGCTAGGTGGAGTGGGTTTGGTAATAGTAGTAGGTTTGGTAGGACTGCTGGTATCAAATGCAGTAAATAATCCTAAACCATCTGGCGACCTCCTTCTTAGTAGGCCAACGGTTGCGCCCTCCCAAGTTGAATCTTTAAAGCTAAATTACTCTACTCCGGTCTTACCGGGACACTATGACAAGGTCTGGTCGGTAGCGTACAGTCCTGATGGCAAGACCTTCGCTAGTGGTAGTGGTGATAATACCGTCAAACTGTGGGAGGTTAGCACGGGCAAGAACCTCTTTACCCTCTCGGGACATTCTTATCCTGTCAGGTCGGTAGCATACAGTCCCGATGGTAAGACCCTTGCCAGTGGCAGCGAAGATAGAACCATCAAACTGTGGGAGGTTAGCACGGGCAAATTACTCCGCACTCTCCCGGTACCTTCTTTGGTTCTAGCGGTAACGTATAGTCCCGATGGCAAGACCCTCGCCAGTGGCAATAATGATGGTAGTCTCAAACTGTGGGAGGCCAGCACGGGCAGATTACTTCGCACTCTGGGAGGATCTACTACTTTTCGCTTATCTTTTATCTTAGCGGTAGTGTACAGCCCTGATGGCAAAACCCTTGCCGCCAGCACGGATGAAAAGACCCTCCAATTGTGGGAGGTTAGCACAGGCAACTTACTCAACGTTCCTGAAGGTACTTCTTCTTATCTCCATTCCGTAGCGTATAGTCCTGATGGCAAGACCCTCGCCAGTGGTAGTAGTGATAAGACCATTAAACTATGGGAGGTCAGCACAGGTAAGATCATCGCCACCTTCTCAGGACATTCTGATACGGTCAATTTCGTAGCTTTTAGTCCCGATGGCAAGACCCTCGCCAGTGGCAGTTCTGATAAGACCATCAAACTGTGGGAGGTCAGCACAGGTCAGAACCTCGCCACCTTCTCAGGACATAGTTCTTTGGTAACATCGGTAGCGTATAGTCCCGATGGCAAGACCCTCGTCAGTGGCAGTTCTGATGGCACTCTCAAACTGTGGGAGGTTAGCACGGGTAAAGACCTCTTCACCTTCTCTCGACATTCTGATGAGGTCTGGTCGGTAGCGTACAGTCCCGATGGCAAGACCTTTGCCAGTAGCAGTTCTGATGGCACGATCAAATTATGGGATGTTAGCACAGGCAAAGACCTCTCCACCTTCTCTGAAGATTCTGCTAGGTTTAGGTCGTTAGCGTTTAGTCCCGATGGCAAGACCCTTGCCGCCAGTGCTAATGGTAAGACCATCAAACTGTGGGAAGTCAGCACAGGCAACTTACTTCGCATCATCTTTGAAGATTCTGCTAGTTTCAGGTCGTTAACTTATAGTCCCGATGGCAAAATCCTCGCCAGTGCTAATGGTGGTAGTGTCGAACTGTGGGATGTCAGCACGGGCAAGAAGAGTAACACCTTCTCGGGACACCTTCAGGCGGTCAGTTCGATAGTGTTTAGTCTTGATGGCAAGACCATTGCCAGTGCCAGTTTTGGTAACATCAGAATTTGGGAGATCAGTACGGGCAAGGAGGTCATTATCTCTTCCTCTAAGGAGGTCATTATCTCTTCCTCTAAGGAATTTATACCTACCTCTGTAACATCGGTAGCGTATAGTCCTGATGGCAAGACCATCGCCAGTACTAGTGATGGTAACATCAAACTGTGGGATGTCAGCACGGGCAAGAACCTCGCCACCTTCTTGGGACATAGTTCCCAAGTAACATCGGTAGAGTACAGTCCCGATGGCAGAACCCTCGTCAGTGCTAGTGGGGCAGTCTTCTTCACCGAGGTTAGCATGATTGGCACGGTCCACCTTGACGCTGGTGATAGAACTATTAAGCTATGGGAAATCAGTACTGGACGCGAGATTTTTAGTACCACCGTAGAGCAGACTGATGGGCTTACGAAAATTGCCCTTTCTAGCGACGGGAAATATCTGGTTAGTGGGCATCGCGATGGTTCGATTAAACTATGGGAAGTGAAGGTCTCATCTCAATAAGTAAGGCAGGGAGTCAACCCACGAGGCGTGATGATGCATCTAAAACAAGAATTCAGGCAGATTTCTAGGGAAGACCGCCTCATTTTCAGGTTAGAAACAGGAGGTCTTTCCGCTCTATATCTATCCTTTCCGAAAGTGGGTTGACTCCCATATATCCAATCACTAGGTTGCTCAACGACCTATCGCTGGGCTTGCAGATCGAGTTCCTTCCTTTATATAGCGATATATCTAACCACTAGAGCGGCACTCTACTCAAGCCTCAGCAAACCAAGCTACTGTAGTGCTATAAGATTTCGCCAGCGGCTTTTCGCACGGCCTGCTCCAAATCCGCTTCGCGCTCAACAGCTTGGTGCTGGCGCTGGTAGGAGACATGCAACAATCCTGCGGCCTTCTTTTTGGTGACCTCGCCCCGTCGGTCATATCTGGCAGTAGTCGTAACATTGGCATGACCGGCCAACTTTTGAGCGGTAGCTATATCAGCCCCGGCATCCAACAAATCCGAAATAAAGCTGCGTCGCATATCGTGGGCAGAGAAATGTTGCACCCCGGCCAACTTGCTTACTTTGATAATCATATGGGTCACGGCTGAGTTGCTTAATCGAGTGGTCTCAATACGATCTCCCTTATTAATATGGAAGAAGAGCGGCCCTGGCTCAAAGCCACGAATACTAATCCAATCTTCAAGAGGCGCGGTAGTTCCAAGGTAAGTAATGCGGTCTTTATGACCTTTCCCAGCCTGGATAGTCAAAGCTCCGGTGTCCCGATTGAAATCAGCTAAATCAAGTGCAACCACCTCCGAACGGCGCAACCCTGCCCCATACATTACTACGATCATGGCGGCATTACGAATTGAAGCATTAGAATTATCGGTAGTACAAGCTAACATCAAAGCAGTAAGCTCTCCTGTTGAGAGAGAACGACCACGTGGGAGGGTGTCGTTTTTGTGAGCGGGTATATCCGTAACATTCAAGTACGTATCATTGCTGATTAGCTTCAGGCGAACACACTCTTTCAGCACCCTCTTGACTGCGGTTAAGGCAGTGTTGGCAGTAGCAGGTTTATAGTTAGCCTTCTCCCTTAAAAGTGTGCGAAGTAATTGCATAGTGGGATAATCCAGACCGGGCCAATTAAACGTATCTAGGTTGAGAGTATCGTTACTCAAAAGACCTGCTACCCGGTTTAACTTTTGGCGCATTGTTAACCGACCAGTTTCGCTCAGGCTTGCCAGATAAACCAAAGCCGGATTAGTTTCGGCCTGACCTCTGGTTGGCTCAACCACCACCAAAGACAAAGAGGTCTCACTACTATTGACTACTTCCACTTCCTCATCAAGAATCACTGGCAATTTATCGCATATATCCACCATGAAAGTTGCTCCATCACTGGCACGAATCAGTTTTAATATCCTTAAAATAGCGGTTTAGAACGGCCCTTCTATACCGCTATTTTAACACAAAAACCATCCCAAACTCCTAAAAAAGCCCCTGAAAACACAATACTCACCCTTCTCTTTGAGCCATATCAGCCGTTTCGACCCGACAGATTATGCCCGGATAATAAATTATTGAACTATCCATTATTGACTTGTCAACAAAAGAAAAGAAGTAAGGGGTAATATGACACTCCGCGAGGTATAAATCCCTGCGGCCTCTTTATCTTGAACATACGGAAACACCTCCTGTTCCTTGCCTGAAAAGGAGGCGGTCTTCCCTAGAAGACTGTCTGAATTTTTGTTTTAGATGCCTCATAACGCCAAGTAGGTTGAAACCCTGATTAAAATGCGACACACCCGCCAAGAACAGATTGAGGCTGCCGATTGACTTATGGGTCTGCCTTACGGCGAATCCGGGCAGGTCTTTTGATACGGCTCATCTGCCCCCACATACTGTTTCCATTCATCCTGACTGAGGCTGCGGTTGACAATCTGACACGCCTGCTCCGGGCTTGTATTGGCTTTGGCGTTCCACAGGATGATGGTATTATCGTTACTGCCACTGGCTAAGGTCTTACCATCCGGGCTAAACGCCACACTCAACACAGAATTAGAATAGCCCTTGAGGGTAGCAAGCTGATTATGGGAGGTGACATCCCACAGGATGATGGTCTTATCCCAACTGCCACTGGCTAAGGTCTTACCATCCGGGCTAAACGCCACACTATACACATAAGAAGAATGGCCCTTGAGGGTAGCAAGCTGATTATGGGTGGTGACATCCCACAGGATGATGGTATTATCCACACTGCCACTGGCTAAGGTCTTACCATCAGGGCTAAACGCCACACTATACACAGAATCAGAATGGCCCTTGAGGGTAGCAAGCTGATTATGGGTGGTGACATCCCACAGAATGATGGTCTTATCCAAACTGCCACTGGCTAAGGTCTTACCATCCGGGCTAAACGCCACACTATTCACAGAAGCAGAATGGCCTCGCAAAAAGGCGATAAATTCGGGATTCGCCAGCAAACCATCGTTCAGGCTGTCTCTGGCTTCATAGGTGGGGCTGATACTATAACCTGCCAAGGCCAGTTGCGTTGCCGTCTCGAAATTGCTATCAAAAAGAGTACGTGATTGGGCGGCCAGTTGCCGGGAGAGAGCAAGTTTGCGTTGCCCGTCAGCCAGATTGCGCTGTTTTTCAGCCTCCTGTTGCTGTGTTTGAGCTAAATTACGTTGCTCCTCGGCCCGAAACGTCTGGAACGCAGCAAAAACAGTCAGACCAATTGCTAAAACTAGGCCAATAGTTACCATTATGGTGCGGAGACGCTGCTGGCGCAGTTTCTGTTTGGCGGCTTTGCGCTCCTGTTCGTAGCTGTAACGTTTCTGCCAGTCCAGCACCGCTTTTGCCAGCACATCGTGGAAAATTTCGTAGCGCACCTCGTCAGCTTTGCCCGAAGAAACCGGAAGTGGGCGCAAAATACGCACATCCCCCCCGGAAAGCTTATTCAGCAAGGCAGTTAGATTGTGCCTGTCTTCCGGGGTAGAGATCTTCGCGTAATCTGCCAAATCGGAAAGGCTGTGAGCAATTTTGCTACCCGAAGGTGTCACCAAATAACGAAAGATGTAGGCGGCGGTGGCTTGCTCCTTCTCGGGCAGGTTTTGCATAGTTGTATCCAAGTGAGTTCTTACAATTTGCTCTGCCCCACCCAGTTGTACCAGAGCGGTCAGGCGCAAAACCCTAGAACCAGCCTTGCTTTCCTCTTCCCACAGGCAGGTCATCACCAATTGCAGATAAGGCGTTTCAATATGGGTTCCTTCGCGCTGCCCGGTTTTAATTTTGGACGCGACCACTCCTTCCCCGCTGTCCCCCAATTGTACCCGCCCGGTGCGTACCTGCTTCAGGATCTCCTCTACCAGCGTTGGTTCGATGGTAAAACCGATGGCCTCCGGTAGTTCCTGTAGGGCCAGCCTTCGATTATATTCCGCCAGAGGTTCTTCAATCGCTTTGCGGGCTGCCTCCGGGTTCAGATAATCCAGCCGCAAATAATTCTCGAACAACCCTTCAATCCGACCCTTGAAGCGGTCAAGTTTTGCTAGGGCATCTTCTCGGATGGAAATCAGGAAGCTCACCCGCAGTCCTGAACGATTGACCGCTTTGGGAAACTCTACCGCAAAAGTGCCAGATCCTTCTTCCTGTTCGTGATAGAGAAAATACTCCTCAAACTGGTCGAGAATAATCAGCAACTCCCCGTCCAGAGCTTCGCTCAGGCTTTGCAACACCTCCGGTAAAGAGATTGGCTCGGCATCGGCAGGGTCAGGGTCAGGCAGAGGACGACCCAGTGTTGTTTCCACTGCGTGCCGTACCTCCGCGATCAGTTCCCTGAGCGGGTCATCCTGCCAGCGATTGAAGACGATCACGGCAAATTCCGGCTCACCTTCTTCCAGTAAATTCTGATAGGCTTGCTCTTTAAGCTGGAAGGCGACCCCAGCCTGAAGCACCGAACTTTTGCCGACACCGCTTGGCCCATACAGCAGGGTCAGCTTTGAAGCTCGCAGGTTACCTGCAATCCGTTCTTGGTCACGGTCACGCCCAAAGAAGAAGGGGGCATCCTCCTCGGTATAAGGAACCAGTCCTCTATAGGGCGAAGCGGGTAAAGGTGGAGTAGCGGTAGACGTAACTGGCATATTCATAGCGGCTGCTCTTTCTGACCGGGCAGTGCCTCTAGGTAAGCACCCAGCCTATCGAGGTATTCTTCCAAAGGCTTTTCCCGCAGATCCACGTTGCGCTTCATCCAGAATTTGCGGTCTAGCTCCTGTGGTTCTAATTCAACTGCCCAAGAATTATACTTATCAAACCTTTTATCTTGCCAGAGTCGGTTGAACAATACCCGCGTATTCCAGTTTCGCAGGTTGTAGCCTAGGAAAAGACAAGGACTATTTCTAAGTTTATTCAGTAGCTTATATGGTATCAGATTTGATAATTCGGCCCGCGCCAGATAACCGATAAGATGATCTTCTGTGATCGCAAAGCTATCCAGATCGCTCTCGTCACGGTCAACCATTCCGTGCGTTTTAAGAATAACACTGCGTTCTTCCAGCGAAATCTCGTCAGCCTCGTTAGGTCGTTCTATGACCTCGCTCCCGTCTGCCCCACAGGGTCGGTAACGGAATTTACCGCGATCATTATCCTCGGCTACATAGCTGACCACATCATAATCCAACCCGGCTTTCCTAAAAGCCTGTTCCAGCACATCATCATAGTTCGAGGTGACAAACAGCAAGGGACGTGGTGAAAATCCTTTTTCTTTTAAGGCAGTAGGCAGAGAGGCAAAGAAATTATGTACAGGGTTAGGAATGTAATCATAGTCAAAGAGTCTGTGCAGTTCCTCATACAAGTTCCCATAGCCCTTATCTACATCTATCAACTGGGAGACTTGGGCCAAGTCAGACGGATCCTTCAAGCTATAGCCAAAATTCCTAGCAAGATAGCCTGCCAGTTCATACCCGGCAGGTAGTGACGAGCAAGGCACCCATTCGTCTAGCGGTTCTCGTCCACAACAATTGATCTCGCTGCCCAAAAAGATTACCAGCTTACCTTTCACCAGAGCATCCATTACGTCGTTGAAATGCTTTTCAAGCAGGTTGGTAGCCGGAACATCTTTCTTGAAAGATCGGCCTGAAGGAGATAGGCTAGGACGTAACCCGGATGATCCAGAAATGGGTAGAGGCATTAGGACATTCTGAAAGGTTTCTAAAGCTTGCAAAGCTTGAGTGCCGGAATCCTCCATCCGCATAAAAGAGATAAGCTCTTCTAAAGCACCGGAATAATCCAGCAGAGTGTTAACGATATTCTGCACATCAATTTTATTAACTTCATTTCGAGCAAATTTTGCTATAAGTCTACCGTTATGTACTTCTCTAATCAGGTTATCGCGACTGGCACGGTTCGCGATACTCGGACACGATAGCAGCAGCGTGATTAGCTCCTGCTTCTTCAGAAAATCACCTCTTAACGTTTCTTCTAAAGAGGGGGAATTTTTATTTTTTGGTTCCATAAGTTTTCGGCTATGTTGTTCGTTCATCTATGCGATAATCTTTCAGAAATTTTATTACTTTTAAATTCCATAGGTAGGGTGGGTGTAAAAATCGGCAATCTCTTTTAGAGCTACGGCCAATTCATCGTCACTTTTGAAGAGCATATCACCATTTTTGAGTAAGGTCTCCGCCCCTATCTGATCGAGAATAACTATGAAGTTCACAGAATTCAAAGCTTTAATACCAATTTATGTACCAACCTAATGCAACCTATATATTTGAACTTTGGTTTCAGTTTTAATCAATTTGTGTCCGATTTACCCAACGCCGATTTAACTCAGCAGCAAAACGAATCTGATCGGTAGTCGGATTGTGGCTGACTACATCCCGATGTTTCAGCTTTTTGATAACGTCGGCTATATTTTCAAGCTGGGGCAGTTGCTGCTGTAGTTCTAATACAGTAAGTCCTTGCTCTCCGGTTTGAGCCAGTACCCTCATCACTTTTCGCTCATCAGGGCCAACCTGTCCCCATACTCCACTAAAATAGTAATCCGCCGCCTGATAGAATTGGTCTGTCATGAGAGTCTCTAAATCGGAAAGTTTCAATACCCGTTCGGTGGATAGTCCACCAGATAAAAACCGTTCGTTCCAAGTATTGACCAATTCCCAACAAAGACGCTGGAGTAAGAAGGGTTGACCATTGGTTAAATGATATAGCTCATCTACCAAGGCAGGTTCGTATTCTAGCAGAAATTCGGGATCAGGTTGGCAGATCAACTTTTCAGCTTCGGTCTTGCTCAAGTAACTTACCCTAATGCTCTCCGAGCTACCATAGAAAGCAGCCTTATAATCCTTGCCCATCTCTTCCAGAGTTAGTAGACCGCCAAAAATAAGAGCCAACCAGTTGTATTTCTGGGTGAGTGAGCGCAAATAATTCAGAGCCTCAGATTCTATTCGTCCATCCCGGATACGTTCCTGAATTAGTTCAAACTCATCAATAGCTATAATGAGACGCTGCGCTCCCTGTTCTCGCGTGGTTTCTAATCGGCTGAAGAGGATGTTCAAACTACGGCGAGCTAATCCCATTGAATTGAACCCTGCCTCATCTGGTTTATCTTCAACGGTCAGCCATCCGGCTTGGTGAGTACGCTCATAAACCTCTAAGCCAATTTCGTAATAAAATTGAGCGGTATCATCCACACTACCTGCATTTTGCATATCAAGCAACACCAACACGGTTTTAGGGTCGTGCCTCCGGTTTAGGTTTCGCAAAATGGAAGTTTTGCCCATGCGTCGGTGTCCATAGACGAAAAGAGACGGCAAAGAGCCAGGATTAGTCCATAAGGTTTCAATTTTAGCCAAAATATTCTCACGCCCGATAAAAGCCTCTCCTACCACAGGTTGTCCACCAAAGCCCACATAAGGATTTTTAATTGGTTCACGCAAAACTATCTCGCCTATCTCACCTCCGGCCAAAGCAAGCGGGTCACGCCATTGTTCTATTATCGCTCTAATTACATTACGTTCCGGCAAAGGACAAACTTTATCCAACTCTTGTTGTAGCTTGGTTAGTTCACCACTGGCCCGGTTCAAAGCAGCCGACCTTGCTAACGTGGAAAGTGAACGCTGTGCCTGAGCAGCTTCTTGACTGATGAGGCGCAATCTTTCCAAGGTTCTTACTACATCTAATCTCAGGTTTGGCCCATTTACGTCTATGGGCCATTCCACCTTTTCGGCTAATTTATATATCTGCTCGTAAGTTTTGGCTTCAGTCATTACTTTCAAAGCGAGCGCAGTACGGTAAACTTCCTCTCCATAAGGTAATTGGCGCACACCTTCAAAGAAGTTGACCGCTCTACCAGCTTGTTGTGTATACAAGTGCCAGTAGCCACCACAAATAGCATGTGCAAGGGTATCTTTCCGATGTCCAAACGAATAGGGTATATTACGCATTTTTTTACCAAAAATTATCCGCCATAGAGGTCGCCATAGAGCATTGATTAATGAAGATGAATTGTATCGGAGTAAATCCCAGTCATTTAAATTAGAAGATAATAAAGAATTAACCCGCAAAAAAATAATATCATTAGGAACCCTAGCTAAATAATTATTGATGGCATTAGAAGAAGGGATAAATTGGGCGGTGTAAAACACAAATTGGTTTAGAATAAGCACACC
>JACAUC010000088.1 GCA_013390945.1 Candidatus Chloroheliaceae bacterium | reverse complement strand
TTGATCTTGACATACCTCCGGTCTTGTCAAATCCCGACTTTGCAACCGCCCTAGAATAGGCTCCAAGACTATTGCCAACCATTTGGATGTAGCCCCCTAAACTGATATGGTATAATGAACTAGTAGCTAAAAAGTGTTTTAGTTCCGTATATTAATTTAATTGGAGTTTTACAGGTTAGTAGTAAATTCTGTATAGATCAAGGGTGGACGTGTTGTGCTAAAAGGAATTATGTCCCTCATTAGTGGGGACACCAACGAAAAGGAAATTAAACGCCTCGATGTAATTGCCAAACGCATTATTGACGAGTTTGGTTCCAAATTTTCCAATTTATCGGATGCCGAATTAAAAGATCTGACCGGACAATTCAAAGAACGCCTGCAAGATGGCACAGACTTGGACGATATTTTGCCGGAGGCATTTGCGGCAGTGCGTGAGGCCGCTTGGCGTACTCGCAAACAGAAGCATTACAAAGTCCAACTAGTCGGGGCGATGGTCTTGCACCAAGGCAAAATTGCCGAGATGCGGACTGGTGAAGGTAAAACGCTAGTAGCCACCTGCGCCGCTTATCTAAATGCCCTAGAAGGTCAAGGCGTTCATGTCGTAACCGTAAACGACTACTTGGCAAAACGCGACACACAAACCATGGTTGGCCCCATCTATCACTTTTTAGGGCTTACCGTCGCCGTAATTCAGAGTAATGGCGGCGATTCTAATCGGCCTTCTGCTTTTATCCTAGACCCGGAATACAAAGATCCTAAAAATTCGCTTATGAATGGCTTGCGCCCGATTTCCCGGCGCGAGGCTTATGATGCCGATATTACCTATGGTACTAACAATGAGTTCGGCTTTGATTACCTGCGCGATAATATGGCCCGTGACATTGATAATTGTGTCCAGCGCGAGTTACACTACGCCATCGTAGACGAAGTAGACAATATCCTGATTGACGAGGCCCGGACTCCGCTGATTATCAGTGGCCCCGCCGCCCATGCCCAAGATGATTACGTTAAATTCGCCGCCGTTGTCCGGCAGCTTCGCCGCAGCCGCCCCAAACCAGAAGAGGAGAAAGAGGGCGACGGTGACTATGATGTCAACGAAAAGAATCGGGCTGTAACGCTAACCCAGCGCGGTATTAGCCGGGTGGAACGGCTAGTGAGTATTCCAGAGACCGAGAGTATCTATGATGACAAGTGGAGCCACTATATAGCCTATTTGGATAATGCTCTCAGAGCCCAATCACTCTACCTTAAAGATAAAGATTATATCGTTGGACCCGATGGCGAAGTGGTGATTGTAGACGAGTTTACCGGACGTATGATGGAGGGACGACGCTATGAAGGTGGCTTGCACCAAGCTATCGAGGCCAAAGAAGGAGTCTCTATTCAGCGCGAAAACCTGACCTATGCCACTATCACCCTTCAAAACTACTTCCGCATGTACGATAAGTTGGCCGGTATGACCGGAACAGCCGTTACTGAAGCCGAAGAGTTCCACAAAATCTATAAACTAGATGTAGTAGTAATTCCCACCAACCGCCCAATGGTACGCGAGGATTCCACCGATTTTGTCTATAAGAACGAGGAAGGCAAGTATCGGGCTGTTGTAATGGAAATCGCCAGCATGTATCTAAAAGGACGACCTGTGTTGGTGGGTACAACCAGCGTGGAGAACTCGGAGCTACTCTCAACCCTGCTGGATCATTCACCCAAAATGATTAATTATGTCTCCGCGCGAATTGAAGCACTGGCCGAAGAAGCCAGCAAGAATCTTGAAAAGGCTCAAGGTTCTGCAACTCAGGCTCTACGCCAAATGCTTCAGAAACCACCCGCCCTCAGTAGCGAAACAATTACTTCGGCAGTAGAGGCTGCGGCTCAAGAACTGGGTTCTAAGAGCGACCGCAATACCCTCGATCTAATCTGGGACATAGCAGAGACGGTGGAGACTTTGGCACTGCTCAAACAGGGTCTTCCCCATAATATCTTAAACGCCAAGCTACACGAAAAAGAGGCCAGCATTGTCGCCCAAGCCGGAAGACCGGGAGCCATCACCATTGCTACCAATATGGCCGGGCGTGGTACGGACATTATTCTAGGCGGCTCTCCTGAAAGTTACTTAAATGATGAACTAGAAATTCGGGGGCTACTCGAAAGCGATCAAGGTACCGAAGCTTACCAAGCCGCCCAAGCAGCGGCAGATCAGGCGTGGCAGGTGGCCCATGATAGGGTAGTAGAGCTAGGTGGTTTGCATATCATTGGCACCGAACGCCACGAGTCGGCTCGGATTGATAACCAGTTGCGCGGTCGCGCCGGACGGCAAGGAGACCCCGGTAGCAGTCGGTTCTATGTCTCGTTGCAAGATGAACTGATGCGTCGCTTTGGCGCGGATCGGATCAGTGGTTTGCTGGAACGGTTTGGCTTTGAAGAAGATATGCCGATTGAAAACAACCTCATTACCCGCTCGATAGATCAGGCTCAGAGCAAAGCAGTTGGGCAGAGTTTCGATATTCGCAAGCATCTGGTAGAGTATGATGATGTAATGAACAAGCAACGCGAATACCTATACAAGGATCGTCGCCGCATCCTTGAAGGCGAAAACTTGATGGAGCAGGTCTTGGAGCTAACTCGTAGCCGCTTGCATGATCTGGTAGACGAGTATACGGTAGGTAGCCCCGAAGAGTGGGATTTAGTAAAGCTGCTGCGTAATGTTGGCCTGATCCTGATGACCCGTGCGCTCCATACTACCGAGGTCTTTAAGAATCAGACAACCTCACCAAAAGACGAAGAGGAGATGGAGGAACTGGTACTTCAAGCCTTAGAAGAGATAATGGAAATCACCACCGACGATCTACACAACCACAGCCGTCAAGAATTGTATGAAATCTTTGATGAAGTCGCCGCCCGTCTCTACGCCGAAAAAGCTACCCGCTTGGGTGAAGAACATATGCGTAGCCTAGAGCGGTTGGTGATGCTTGAAGTTTACGATCAGAACTGGGTCAATTATCTCACTCCGATGGAAGAGTTGCGGCGAGGTATTGGTCTGCGAGCCTACGGTCAGCAAGACCCCCTTCAGGCTTACAAGAAGAGTGCCTTCCAGATGTGGAACGACTTGCAGGCCGATATTAAACGCGAGATTGTGCAGAAGTTTTGGCCGGGTGAACTGGTTCAGGCTGCACCTCTGGCTGCCCCGCCGCCAACCGATTTACAGGAGAGTGGGCCAGCGTTGGATAACGCAAATGGGGCAGTGAGCGAGGAACGTCCTAAGCCAAAACCGAAACCAGCCCACTCAAATAAGGTTGGCCCAAACGAGCCTTGCCCATGTGGTAGTGGTAAAAAATACAAGAAGTGTCACGGGCGCTTGTAGATTCTTAGACACGTCAGGAGAGGTCGTTGTTCTTAAACGGCCTAAAGGTGTGTCACGGGCGCTTGTAAGTTCTTTAAAACACAGGGGGTCTTATGGTTCATCTTAATAATTCCCTTTCCGATGAGGAATTTGCCCATAAAGACGATTATAAAGCTCTGGTAAGGGTGGCGATTTTGCTCAATTCGGAGAGCAATCTCGATCACCTGCTCGATCTGATTATCAGTGAAAGCAACCGGCTATTGGAAGCAGATCGCACTAGTCTTTATCTGGTAGATTACGAGAGTAATGAGGTTTACACCAAAATTGCGCTTGGGGTGGATGGTTTTGAGATTAGAGTCCCGTTAGGTAAGGGTTTGTGCGGAACGGTGGCGGTAACAGGCGAAACTATTAACATTCGTGAAGCTCAAAGTGATGACCGCCATGCAGGTGATATGAGTGATTATATTACCCATACCTTGCTGACTATGCCCCTCAGAACCCATTCCGGTAAAATTGTCGGTGTCATTCAGGCCATCAACAAAAAAACGGGTGTCTTTGACGCTCGCGATGAAGAGATACTGGCGGCTTTCTGTGGCTTAGCCGCCGTCTCGATTGAAAATGCTACTTTGCGCCGCGACATTGAGCGGATGTTCAATAGCTTTGTTGTTACGATGGCGAAAACCATTGATGCTCGTAGTCCACAAACCAGTGGTCACAGCGAGCGGGTAGCGCAATATGCTAAAAAGGTGGCCCTACAATTGGGTATGATGTCCGATCAGGTACGGTTAATCGAATTGGCCGGACTCTTGCACGATTACGGTAAAATCGGTGTGCCAGAGGCTATCTTGATGAAGCCGGGCCGCTTGACCGAAGAGGAGTGGGTTTGGATGCGGAGCCACGTCGTGCAGACCCGCGAGATTTTAAGCAATATCTATTTTATTGGCGATTTAAACCGGATTCCCCTAATTGCCGGACAACACCACGAACGAGTCAGCGGTAAAGGCTACCCGCTCGGTTTACCCGGCGATAAGATTGAATTTGAGGCCAAAATTCTGGCGGTGGCCGATGTCTTTGACGCACTGACCTATAAACGCTACTACCGTAACCCTATGACCGCCGACGAAGCCCTCGATCACCTCACCTCCCTGATTGATATTGAGTTTGACGAGACTTGCGTTAACGCCCTAAAAGAAGTGATTGCCCGCGATGGCCCTCCCCTCAATACCGACTTTGACCCCGATGCCATCCGCCAAGCTCACATTTTAGGAGCCTTGAAGACTGCCTAGTATAGCTTGGCATAAAATGACTCTAAAATTGATTCTAGACCATTGTATTTGGAAAGCCTTTATTTAGGCCAGAGTGTTTGCTACCACTCGATTTCGATTTCTGGCGTTGCGCCTTTAAACCGACCTTTCGTTTGTTGTTGAGCTTATAGCGGTACTGAAAATAGATAAGTGGTGATTTCATGGATTACATAGTACCAAACACGCCACTTTGGTGTGATCTACCGGAAAACCAGCCTCGCTTCAAACAAGAATTGGCTCGTTTAGAGCGGTTAAGCGAGGGGCGACGGGTAGAGGTTAAGCGACTGGATGGTAAGGCCGTCTTCTTCCTAGAGACTCCTGAGCCCGATAAGTACCAGATTTACCTTGCTACCGATGCGCGTTATCCCCTAAGTGTCCCTACTGTGATGGCCGAACACAAGGGCAAAGTGGTGGAAGTAAAGAGCGCGACGCTGGATCACTGGAAACCGGAATCGAACCTAGCCCAAGTGGTCAAAGAGATCATCGGTGCTTCTAACAAGCGCCGTTTACTTCTGATTGGTGGTTTGCTAGGGACTTTTATCTTGGCAATTTTGTTAGTGGGCGGCTTTCTAGTCTTTAACGCCATCACCATTAGTGAAAATCAGATTAATGCGGCGACTGCTACGGCTGCGGCACAAACTGCTCCGGCTATGCTGACCCAGACGTCAGCAGCAGTGTTTACAGGAACTACTACAACGGCAGCGGCAGGAGCTACAACGGCAGCGGCAGGAGCTACAACGGCAGCGGCAGGAGCTACAACCGTAGCGGCAGGAGCTACAACGGCAGCGGCAGGAGCTACAACGGCAGCGGCAGGAGCTACAACCGTAGCACCAACACAACCAATCCTTGCGGTAAAACCATTTCGCGAACTGGTAGAGGCTCAATGGCCGACCTCAATGAGTTCAGGTAGTACTTCTAGGGTTAAAGTTTCGTTCATCCGTACCTCAGATCAAGTTTATACACCAATAATTGAAATTACAGGGCAGACCGCCGCAGTAGCAACACCAATGACCGTTGGGGGTACACCGGGTGTTCCTATGAACGTAGCTTTCCCTGAAGAAGAGGGCTTTCTCACAGCTAATCTTTCCAGCTTGGCTTTTGAGATACAACGTTCTACCCCCATAACCACCTACTCTCTTGACCAGCCCGTGATTGTTTGGCAGTGGGATATTATGCCTAAAAAAGACCAGACGGGTAAACAAACCTTGAGCATTGATATTACGGCGGTGTGGAAGTCTAAGGAGATGCCTAATGCGGTAATAAGAGAGCGGCAGGTGTGGGCTTATCCGCTTGAGATTGAAGTTTACCAGTTTTTTCTAAATTCTACTCAGTTGTTAGCATTTGGTGTAGCAGGCTTTGTTTTTGGTGGTATATTGGCGGGCTTTGTTGTCATAAGGCTGGGACGTAGTAAAGGGTCTAAACGTGAAAAAGTGAGCATACCACCTTCCAAGGGAAGTTCACTCTACACTTGGGATACTGACCTATTGGCGTCTAAACGTGAAAAAGTGAGCATACCACCTTCCAAGTCTACCACATCTCAATCTCTAGTGTATTCTGCTTCTAATAGTCCTTCCAAATTTGAAGAGACGTTAAGTGGTAGTTTTTCGAAGAAGCAGGAGCTAATCACGTTGCTGTTGTCGTGTCCGAGTATTGAGAACCGTGACAGTCGCAATAACCTGCTTAGAGGCGTACATAACGGGAGACTTATAGCAAACTTTGCTCGAAATGAAGTTAATAAAATTGATGTGGAGAATATCGTAAACACTCTGCTGGATTATTCTGGTGATTTAGAAGAGTTTATATCTTTTATCAAGCTGGTAGATTCTGGCACTAAAGCATGGCAAGCTTTAGAAACCTTTATCGAAAATGTAAGCAAGATATAGCTAGGCTTGAGGATAAATACTAGGGAAATGACTCGGACAAAAAAGGGTTTGTTTAAGGAGTATTGTGATGTTGGTTCGTTTCCTAAAGCGTTGTCTGTTATTGTTGTTGGTTATCTTCTTATTTGTGTTTGGGCTGACAACATTGGTAGCCTGTGGCACAAAAAGCGAAACACCCCTTAATACTAGAGTTAGCGTCACTACCGCTGCTGTTAATGCTGCTATTACTCAGGTTGATATTAAGCAGACCGGATACCAAACGTCTATGAGTGTTGCAGGCGATAATGTTATCACTCCTTCGGGCGGGGTTGCTAGGGCGAATGCCACTGTTCCACCTTTAACCAATGCTGAGTCGGCTGGTGCAATTATAATACCACCACAACTAGCACCAACCGACTCAGCATTGGTAGAACCTTTTCAGGAATTTGTAGAGGCCCAATGGCCTATTTCAATGAGTTCTGGTAGTACTACTAGGATTAAGGTTTCATTTATCCGCACGTCATTCTCTAATCAAAGCTACAACCCAACAATTGAAATTGCTGGACAAACAGCAATAATCGCTGCCCCAATGACCGTTGCAGGTACACCAGGAGTGCCAATAAATAAAGCGTTCCCACAAGAGGATGGTTTTATCACGGCTAATCTTTCCAGTTTGGGTTTCGATATAAAGGCCACCAGTCCCATAATAATCTACTCTCTTAACCAGCCGATAATTACTTGGGAGTGGGAGATTAAACCTAAAAATGGTCAGGACAATAACCAAATCGGTAAACAAACTCTAAGTGTAGATATTAATGCGTTTTGGAAATCCAAGGAGATACCTAATGCGGTAATAAGGGAACGGCAGGTGTGGAGCCATTCGTTCGTAACTGAAGTATATCCGTTTTTTCTAAGTACTACCCAGCTAATCGCGTTTGGCGGCACAATAGTGTTAGGTTTTATTTTCTCTTTGGTGCGTAGTGCTATTACTGCTAGTAATAGCAACGAAAGAAAGAAATAATGTTAAATTGATTTGCCTAATGTGAAATTTTCACACAACTTAGAGTATTTTTAGCACCGTTGGTTGTAGTGGCAACTATCCCCTGATTGAGGAATCTGGTGAAAGCCAATCCTTTAAGGGTTATGCCGCCATCTAGGTAGAGGCCATGCGCCACAACTCCATTGCCGTCTATGGTCACGCCCGGACTAGTGGTACAACCACCATCTATGGTGACACCCGGCCCTGGGTGTGGTAGGCTACTAGACAAGGTGACGGTGTTTATGTTTACGGCAAAGGTCACCGTTTTGTTGCCTGCTGGCGGCTGCGAATTAGCATAAGCAATGGCGAGGGAGAGTGTGCCACAATTTCCCCCAATCCCACTATCTAATGGTAATGTGACTATCCCGCTGAGACAAGCTTGCACTATTTCCTCATTCAGCACCGCAGAGTTACTAGGCCCAAAGAGGGTATCACCTCCATATACTGCTTGGATCGGATGGGTAGTAAGGGTTAGGGTGTTGGTGGAGAAAGTGGCTATCCCTCCAGTCAAAGGGCTACTACCCAGCAGAGTAGTACCGTCATTGAAAGAGACCGTTCCACTTGGTAGATAGACCGACGGGTATTGTGGGTTTACCGTTGCCGTGAAGGTAACGTTGTAACCAACGGCACTAGGATTGGCGGACGAAATTAGCGTGTTAGTAGTGGGGGCAAAAGGCCCGGTAATTGCCAATGCAAAAGGTTGCGGGCCATGCGGTATATTATAGCCATTTACTTGGACTGTCCAAGTCCCTAGAGTCGGGTTTTGAATGGTAACGCCCTCCACATTGTTAAGACGATCCAACACACTATTGGCATTAGAATAGCGACCAGTGAAGTTATTGCCAATATAATGAGTAGTACCATCAGGAGCGGTTACGGTCAGATCCAGATCATTGACTAGTTGTGTCGCAGCGGCGGTGGAACCCGGAGCATCTGTCCAAGCTAAAGTGATTTTAAGCGGTTGAGTGCTATTTGTTACAGTGTAAACATAGGTAGCACTTTGGGAGGTGCTAAGCCCGATGGTATTATCTTGGTAATCAAAAGTCACTCCCGCTGGTGGTTGAATTACATTCTGAAGTAAGATACGTCCCCAACCCTGATTATTATTAGGTAAATCGCCTGCAGTTTTAGTCATATAATCGCTAGAATTAATTAGAGTAGCTTTAAGTAGAGCGGACTGAGGGGTAGCGTACCCAAGCCGATTAATATACCAATCTCGCAAGAGAGCCGCCGCACCAGAAACCACCGGGGTAGCCATACTGGTACCAGTATGAGTAGTATATCCATTAATAGTGTTTGCTGCCACTGACCATACCAAAGTACCAGGGGCGGTTAGATCTGGTTTAATCCGCCCATCTGCGGTTGGCCCACGACTGCTAAAAGTGGCAAGTATATCAAAAGCAGTACCACTGTTAGCAGCACCTACCGTCAAAACATCCTTAGCCGTAGCCGGTGCCTCAATCGTAGTTGATATGGGCTTATTATTAACAGTATCATAACCATCGTTGCCTGCGGCAAAGACCCCTAGAAAATCTTTATTATCCCACATGAATTGATCGGCTTCCTGAGATTTCGAGTTATAGACCCCCTTTCCGGGCATATCACCCCAACTGTTACTTTGAATGTGCGCTCCTTTTTGCAGGGCTTCGGTCATAAGCTTTGTTACTGGCTGGGTTGGACCTTGGTTTAAGAACTCCATACCTCCGCCTAGTTGCTGCATATAAATTCTGGCCCCATAAGCCATACCTTTATAAGAACCGTTATTGTAAGGAGTTTCGCCCCCACTGGCTGTACCGCTACCAGCAACTGTCCCGGCAATGTGTGAACCATGCCCACTACCGTCAGTACCAGTCGCATACAAGCTACCATAGGCCGCACCCCAATTTGTAATACCTAAAATGGTAGCATTGGGATAGCTGGGACCCTGAAAATCCACATGGGTCATATCAATTCCGTTATCGGCTACCGCCACAATTTGTTCTGTACCAATCGTAGCATTGGAAGAGGGTGCTGGACCTGCCCCGGTAATACCGACTTGCCAGATCGGATATTGGCCCGCTACCTTGCTCTGAATAACCCAAGCAGCTTGGTCATTATCCAGTGTAGAGGTGAGACGTTCCTCAATCCAAGTGACCTCCTCGATAGCAGCTAACTGAGGCAATAGGGCAAGATCGGCCTCCACATTCAGGTACTGGTGTCTGATAAAAGGGTTGGACGGTGTTGGGGAAGCATTAGAACCTGATTGGGCTGTAACGCTGGCCCCTGTGCTAATAATGGCCTGAGCAAGAGCCGAGGCTGGCGCGTCGGCTACCGCACTGACAATCAGGTTAACTTTACCCGATTTTTGGAGCAAGGAGGGGTCTACTTTGTAGATTGGTTGGAACGGCCCAACCCACCGCACATAAGAAAAATTAGCAATAGCCGAGGCTTGCTCTGGCGACAAACGTGCTAAATAAGCAAACTCTGGGATGTAGTCATATAGGAGCGCACCTGTAGCGACGATACTCTCTTGCCACTGCGGTAAAATTGGCCCGGTGAATTGGATCAGATATAACGAAGGTTTACCGGGAGTTATACGACTAGTTGGAAAGTTGCCAGAGATGCCCGGCAACCTAACTTGGGGATCAAAACTGGCGTAACGTAGCTTAATCTCCTTTGAAGAAGGAGCAGACGACCCGCCGGAGCGTTCCGGTTGGGAAACCGAATTTTGCGCTAGGCTTTTTGAGGGTGGTGAAGCGTCTGCTCGCGAACCCACAATAGAAACTGGCAGAAACAAGAGCATCATGATAAGGAAAACCCTAGTAATTTTGTGCATAATTTATACACCCCTAAACGCTATTATTTAGTATAATTATGGTTATTATCAGATACATCTATAAACTAGCTGGTATCTAAATTCTATTTATTCTGTGGCTGTATTTAACTTTCGTTGCTAACTAACTAACACGGTTAAATTTAGTTTACTACCATCGGGTAAATTTTTGGTAAAGATTAGGTGGAAATCCGGTAAAAACCTTATTACTGACCTAAGCCTTAGAAAAACCGTAAGCGGTTACAGCTAAGGGATAATAAAAGCAAAAGTGGCAATGACGAAAGTCATTGCCACTTTTAGTTACTCCTTCTCACCTGTTATCTTCAAGCTTAATCCCGGAAGGAGAGAAGGATCTGGAGAATGAAGAGGAAGAGGTTTAGGATGTCCAGATAAATGCTGATAGTTAGCGCAATAGCATTGCCGACTGTATTCTGGAAGTTCTTGGTTCGCTGCACATCAAAGATCAGGTAGAAACTGAAGATCAGAACACCCGCGTACATGATGACAGACTGCAACATGGCACTATGGAAGAACATATTCAGTAAGCCTACGATTACCAAGCCAATTACAGCTACAAAGAGATAAGGCCCAAAGCCGCTAAAATCCCGTTTGGTAGTCCAAGCATAAAAACTCAAGGCTACAGTCAGACCAGCGGTTGCGCCGAGTGCCTGAATAATAATGCCACCGTTACCCGTGTCAGTTAAGAGATGGATAATCGGGCTAATGGTCAGGCCGGTTACGAAGGTGAAGCCATAAAGCATTACAAAGTTGATGCCCGACCGTTCGCGTAGGGCGAAAGCACCAATCATCAAGCCAATCTCAGCGATCAGCATCAGGATCCAAGTGCCGCCACTAAACGAGGTCAGTTTAAGCTGAAATGCTCCTGTCCAAGCTCCAGCCATCGCCGCAATAATCGAGAAAGAGGTAAACCACATCACCTTAGTAACGAGGCTACTGCGGTCGGTCATCGAAGTAGCCTGACTATAAACGGCGGGCTGACTTGCACCACCGCCATAAGGGTTGCGATTACCGCCCCAGCCACCGCCCTGGTTATTACCCCAGTTATTATTGTTGTTATTGTTCCACATACCCTTTTTAATTTCTCCTTCGATTAATATTCAATTATTCAACTTGAATCTTCTGATTCTACCAAATCAGGCTTTTCCCCTTGTAGGAGGGATTTCTAATCCCGATTTTCATTTTTCCCTTGTAGGAGGGATTTCTAATCCCGATTTTCATTTTTCCCTTGTAGGAGGGATTTCTAATCCCGATTTTCATTTTCATCTGACTTATCTACGTTCAAGGTGGGTAAAAGTTGCATGGGCTTAGCTCCGCCCTATTTCTACCACAGACCTGCATCCTCTTCTATTGTAAACTGCTGACCTAAAAATAATATGAGGCAAAGATGAGTATCAGATTAATATTCTTTTTCTAATCTTGTTGGAGGTGGCTCAGTTCGGCGATACTTTCAGGCAAGATCTTGGCTAGAAGTAAACCTAGTAAACTTACCTAATTGACGTAGCTCGTAAGCTTTTTCCAATAGTTTTAGTACGTCGGTAATGCGATAGGGTTTGGCAATATGTAGATCAATCCCGCGTGTTGCTAATACTTCAGTACTGAGATCGGCTCCCCAACCGGTCATTAATATTATAATAACTTGGGGGTCAAGGCTCTTCATCACCCGCGCTATTTCATAGCCACTCATTTCAGGCATACTGAGGTCGGTGAAAACTAGGTCAAAATCACCTAGCCCGGTTCGGAAAATTTCCAGACCTCGCTTGCCACCTTCGGCTATATCCACCTGATGACCGTAATGTTCCAAAATACGCTGCAACACCTGACATAAAGTGCGGTCGTCGTCAATTACCAAAATACGACTATGGCTACCGCTATTCTGGCTCTCAATTTTGCTAGGCACTATCTCTCCGGGATAGGTTAGCCGGGTTTTATCTGGTTGAACCATTGGAAAGCGCAGATAAAAGGTCGTACCTTCTCCAAGAATACTTTCAAAGCCAATCTCGCCCTCGTGTTCTGCCATAATCTGACGGGTCATACTTAAACCCAAGCCCGTACCCTTCAAGCCTTTGGTGGTGAAAAACGGATCAAAGATTTTTGAGCGATGGAGGTCAGGAACACCCTGACCATTATCGGCAATTTGCAGTACTGCAAAGAATCTATCGTTGACCTGCTCTTGGTGGGTAGTTAGGGTTAAAGTGCCACCCTTGGGCATTGCATCGAGGGCATTAAAGATCAAATTAGTAATGGCTTCTTTGATTTCAGCCGGATTACCAAAAATAGTTAGCTGTTTGTTCAGTTGTAAGACCATTCCCACATAGATGCCTTGTTGTTGGGACTGGTTTTGCCAGCGGGGGCGGGTTAATTCAATTACTTCGCGGATTACGGCATTAAGCTCGAATTTGAGGTAAGCCTTGCGCCCATCCTTACGACCAAAGCTTTGCACCCGCCGCACGGTATCTGCTCCGTCGAGGGCGGCTTGCTTTAGTTGCACTAACTGGATGTGTAGATGCGGGTCGCTATTTTCCAGTAGCATTAATTCGATGTTACCGAGGATGCTGGCTAAGGAGTTATTAAAGTCGTGGGCAATACCGGCGGCCATCTCGCCGATGGCCTTGAGGCGCACCGTTTGGGCCAGTTGTTGCTCTATCATTTTGGTCTCCGTAACTTCGCGGATATGGGTTACTACCTCATTTAAGGTTCCTGCGTTATCAAAAATGGGGTAGATGGAGCGTTGGTAAATTCTGCCGCTGAAAGTGCCATTGGCCTCTTCGGTAAACTCGGTTCCAGGGCTATGTAGTTCTTCGAGCGGAAAATAGCAGAGGCAAGGGTCAACTTGGTAAAAAATATCCCGATAAGATCGTCCGACTAGTTCATCCGGTCGGCAAGCGGCTAGGGCTGCCGCGGCGCGATTGGTTTGCAGTACCGTAAGATCAGCGGCATTGAGCAGCAGGACGGCATCTGGAATCGAGTCGAGGATAATTTGCCATTGCCGCCGGGTACGACGCAATCTGTCGAAAAGATGGACATTTTCGGCTGTAATGGCTAACTGACCAGCCAAAATTTCCAAGAAGTTCACACTAGCGGGATCAAAAGCATTAGGCTGTCGGTTAGATACGATCATTACCCGACTGACTCGTCCTTCATAGCGCATTGGAAAGATAGCATAGGAGCGAATGTTATGTTGGAGTAAGTGTTCCTCATAAGTGTAAATAGGGTCAAGGGGAACCGTAAGATCATTTCGCACAAGGTATTGACTTGTTTTTACCGCTTGTTCAATAGACGAACCTCTGAGTGATCCTTGCTTTTGTTCATACTGCCATTCCTCTATACCAGAATCGAAAATAACCCTAAAGAGATTATTTTCTACTTCTATTTCAGAGATTAGCAAATAATCATAGTCAAAGATCAGTCTAATTTCGTCGGCCACGCGGCTATAAATCTGGTCGGAGCTTTTCAAGGAGCCGACGGTACTCATAATAGTATAAACCCGCCGCAGTGCCTCGGTTTCACGTAAGGCGACTTCGTAAAGCCGAACATTCTCAATGGCGATCTCGGCGTAACTGGCGAAAATTTGAAAAAGTTTAAATTCGCGCTCGGTAAAGGGCGGTGCGGTCATACGGCGAATTGCTAGTGTCCAACCCTCATCCTGCTCTGAAATTAGTAGGGGTGCGACTAGTAGCCCCGAAAATTCGTTGGGCGGTGCATCAGTGGGAGAAAAGGCTTCAGGGTCGGTTGCCACAGCGTTGTGCATCATAAATTGGTGATTTTGGAGGGCACGTCCTACTAGGCTACCTTTGTAAGGAAATTTAACTTGGCTAAATACCTCGTCCTTCTGACCACGTGCCAAAATAGGCTCCAGCCATTCGTCGCCGGGCCGATGATAATAAACGGAGCCACTATCGTGGGGGACTAGTTTTTGCAACCCGTTTAAGACTTCAACCAGTGCCGTTTTTAGGTCGTGCTGGCGCACTACCCGGCTGCTGGTGTTAAAGAGAGTTTGCAACTCATCAGCCTGATTGAGGTTGTTGTCTGGTTTATCCGATTTAGCTTGAGTCTCTTCTTCGCTATTTGACACTCTCAAATTTCCTCTGCCTACTAATCTGGAAAAACTCCTATAATAACTATATCATATTGGTAGCTATTCAGCCTACTTGACTACCTCTTAAAAGAGGTGGGTGTATTGAATACACCCCTACAGCAAGCCAGAAATAGCTAGTCTACCTCTAAAAGAGGTGGGTGTATTCAATACATCCCTACCTATTGAGATGATAAGTAAATGACCGGGTGGCTTTTGCACTACTACCAAAAATGCTATAATTAAGAGCCACTGGAAATTAGCTTCAGTGGCTCTTATGCTCTTATTAGGAAGTGTTATGTCATTTACAGAAACGGGAAGACCACCTAAAGACGGCTTCGAGCGCGACTTGGTTGAAGTAGCCGCGCTTAATCTACCAAAAGCTACTCCTACCCTTCTAAATAGTTTAAATAAAGCTGCACTAAGCCAAAAGCCAGAAGAGACTTTGCTGGATCTTGATCTGGATGAGTTGACCACACTTATCAAAGAGCTAGGCCAACCGACTTTTCGGGCCAAGCAGGTCTGGGGCTGGCTATATCAAAATTTTGCCGACGCTTATGCCGAAATGAACAACTTGCCAAATTCTCTGCTGGAGAAGTTGTCCGCACAAGTTCCGCTTGCTCCGCTAGAAGTGGTAACTGAAAAAGTAGCTTATGATGGTCAGACCCGCAAAGCTCTTTTTCGCTTGTCCGGTGGAGCCGAGATCGAAACGGTTTTAATGCTCTATGCTGATCGGGCTACCGTTTGCGTCTCTACCCAAGCCGGATGTGCTATGGCTTGTAGCTTTTGTGCCACTGGACAACTTGGTCTAACTCGCAATTTACAGCCGGGCGAAATTGTACAACAGGTTTTGCATTTCGAGCGTTTTCTTTCTCGTACCACCGACCCTCGGCTAACTTTGGGTCATAAGCGCATAACCAACTTAGTCTTTATGGGTATGGGTGAACCCCTAGCAAACTATCTCAACCTCTGGAAAGCTATCCGCCGCTTCCACGACCCGCAGAGCCTTAATCTAGGAGCGCGTAAAATGACTGTCTCCACCGTTGGTTTACCTCAAATGATTCGCCGCTTTGCCCAAGAAGACTTGCCTATCAATCTGGCGATTTCGCTACACGCTGCCAACGATACCTTGCGTGGCTCGATGATGCCGATTAACCACCGCTTCCCAATTGCTATGCTGCTAGAAGCTTGTCGCGAATATATCAGCCGTACCAACCGCCGCCTTAGTTTCGAGTATACCCTTGTGCGTGAGGTGAATGATAGCCCAGCGGCGGCTCGTGAATTGGCGATGCTCTTGCGCGGAATGTTGTGTCATGTCAACCTGATTCCGATGAACCCTGTTCCCGGTAGTTCTCAACAAGGCAGTGACCTGTCGCGAGTGCGGGCTTTTCAAGCCGAATTAGAACGCTTTGGTATTCCTAACAGCGTTCGCAGCGAGAAGGGCCGCGACATTCAAGCCGCTTGCGGCCAACTAAAGGTGGAATATAATCTCAGCTGAAAAATCAAATTTGAGGCCAAACCTAAGATGAGCCGAGCCATCTATTTCGATACTTTTAGCGGAATCAGCGGTGATATGACCCTTGGAGCCTTGCTCCATGCTGGGCTACCGTTTGATTACCTCCAAACCGAATTAGCCAAACTCTCCCTAGATAGTGTTTATCGGCTGGAAATGCGGTCTTGCCAACAGCAGGGTATTACCGGGGTGAAACTTGACGTATTGTTGCTTGACCCAGCCGAACATTTTCACCGCTCTTTGACCAATATCGAGCAGCTTATTTTTAATAGCCGCTTGAGCGACACGGTAAAAAACCGGGCGAGTGCCATCTTTCGGCGGTTAGCCGGGGCGGAGTCCAAAGTTCACGGGATTGCCCCTAATGATGTCCATTTTCATGAGGTGGGCGCGGTAGACGCGCTAGTAGACCTTGTAGGAGCCTGCATTGGGTTTGACTACTTCCAAATAGAGGAGTTCTATTGTGGCCCCTTACCGTCCGGCTCTGGCTTTGTATGTAGCGCACACGGTTTAATCCCAATTCCGGCTCCGGCTACGCTTGAATTACTGACCGAGGCTGGGGCAACTTTTGCCCCTACCGTCACTCTCTCCGGGGGAATCGAATATCCGGCTCGTATGGAAATGGTTACTCCTACCGGGGCTGCGCTTGTGGCAACCCTCTGCCGCTTTGAACGTCCTGCCTTTAAGCTGAATTATAGCGGCTATGGCTACGGTTCCAAAGAGTTAGCTTGGCCTAACGCTTTGCGAATCTGGATTGGTGAAACTTCTGCCAAATCACCCGAATCTTCTCACCAGAACCATAGCCATAGCCACTCCGTCCAAGAGGTTAACCACGACCATAATCCTAAAGCGATTCATCCGACTCAAGAGCATCATCATGGGCCTAGTCACCCTACCCAAGAGTCTGACCACCAAATTATTCAGCAGACTGTTTCTACCACTCCCAGCGAGGTAAGTGTGTTGGAGACTAACCTAGACGATATGACCCCGGAAGGACTAGGCTTTCTGATGGAGAAATTATTGGCGGTGGGTGCGCTGGATGTCTATTTTACGCCAATCCAGATGAAGAAAAATCGGCCTGCCATCATGCTCAGTGCCATAGTACGACCAGAGGACGAGGCAAAACTGGCGCACCTGATTTTGCGCGAGAGCAGCAGTTTTGGGCTGCGAGTTGCCCGGCTACCGCGCTATATAGCTGGACGTGAATTTGACGAAGTAGAAATTTCGGCGGGGAAAGTGCGCGTAAAACGAAAAATACTTGACGGAGAAGGTGTAGATGTTGTACCCGAATACGAAAGTGTTGCGGCACTAGCCCGGCAAACCGGACGAGCTTGGCGCGAAATTTATGACGAAGTGCGGCAAGCCCTCTCAAGCGCGTCTAAGCGTAGCCAGAACTAAGGTTCTTAGTGTGTAAGAGAAGATAAGTAAGAATATGACCAAGGTGTAAGTTGACACCTAAGAGAATTTCAATAGCTGGTTTCCTTGTCTTTCTACCACTTGAGGAGAGAGAAAAAAGTACCAAAGTACAATTGATTTAGGAATAGAGTTATGCTAAAATAAATTAAACAGGTGTTTGCGGCTTTACAAGGATGGCTGTTACTTTCCCTATTAGGGAAAAGGAGTAAGTTTGGTCACTCTTAAACGACAATTAAAAAAGGTTTTCCTTTATCTTTTTGTCCCTCCCGAAGAAGGACAGGGTTTAGTAGAATATGCCTTACTACTTTTTCTTATTGCGGTGGTAGTAGTCAGTATCTTGGCTACAATTGGCCCTGCGATTTATAGCGTAATGACTAAGGTGGTAGATTACGGTCTTAGTTGATCGTCTTATGAAAAACCTTTTTTCCCGTAGCTGGGTCTTGGCACTCTCTACGCTGATTATTATCAGCTTTATTCTGTTCGAGCTAGTTATTTTATCCAATCAGGTAGGCTCTAAGAAAATCGCTCCAACCGCAACTCCCCAAAGTATTGTTCAAATTACTGGCACAGTTGGGGCTATATCACCAACTGCTACCCCAACTCTAGTTCCAACGTTGGCTCCGCCTCAGAATACCCCTCCACCGGGCATTGGGAATGAATACTTGGCGTTGGGCGACTCGGTGGCCTATGGCGTAGGTGCGCCCTTTTCAGAGCAACTTGGGTATGCTGGGGTTTTCTATGAAAGCTATTTAAAAGCGGTACAACCCAATTTGGTCACTTATAAAAATTTTGCTGTACCGGGTGAAACTAGCAGCAGCTTTATTACCAATACGTCCTACCGCAGCCAATTGGAACGTACCCTAGATGAATTGGATACGGCGGAAAAAGCCGGGCGGCGAATCAGCCCTATTACCCTAACCATTGGTGGCAATGATATGTTGGAAGTGCGGGGTAAAACTTCCGCAGAAAAGGCTGCCGCACTTGAACGCTATGATACTAATTTACAAAAAATTCTAAAACAATTGGTGGCTCATACTAAAGGCAAGTCTGATCTGATTGTTACAACGTATTACAATCCTTACGCTAGTGGTGGCAAAGATGATGAGACTGTTTGGGTACAACGTTTTAACGAGGTCATCCAGAAACGGGCTACCGAATCTCAGGCTCTCGTAGCAGATTTTTTTGCCCCTATCTTTGGTCATGAGAAGACCCTAACTTGGATTGGCACGGGTGATGTCCATCCCAATACTCCCGGTCATGTGGTTTTGGCTACTGCGGTCTGGAAAGCTACTGGTTATGCTACTCAAGCTCCTCAAATTACCCTCGATTTTTCAGTTTTCCCAGAAAATCGTCTTCTGACTGCCGGGCAACGCTTTGCTTTCACGGTAAAGGTGCAAGCAGAATATTCCCGCCTTACCTTGGGCAATCTTAGCAAAGTTACCGTTGCTTTGGATGGAGGGGAAAAGAAGATTTTGGCTCTTGTACCCTCCCGTTATAATAGCGATACGTCTAGCTCCCAAGAATTTAGTTATCTCTTTGATAGTGTTGGTCTTACTTCAGGAAAACATCTCCTACGTTTTGAAGCTGTGGATAGTGCCGGAAATATCGGCGCACTCGAATTACCTTTTGAAGTGGCCTGATTCTGTTACATAATCTTCATACGAATGTAATAAACAAGTAATGAATTTATTTTAACCTTACAAGTAATAAGTAGTAGACGCAACCCAAATTTAGTCCCCCGGTTACTCTGTCAGAGGTTTGATGGATGTAATATTAAAAAAGAAATGTGAGAGTTAGCCCAATGACACTATCGCAGAAAATTTTATTAATTGGCGAAGATTACGATGGCTTGATGCAAGTCAACTTCCATTTACAACAGGCTGGTCATCGAGTGCTATTGGCTTGGAATAACCATCAAGCGTTGGAATATCTTAGGCGAGAAGAGCCAGCCTTGGCAATCCTAGATCAAACTACCTCGGAGACTGGTAGCCTTGAGGTGTGTCGTACCCTTCGCCAAATAGATGCTCGGCTTTGTATTATGATTCTCAGCAATCAGAATAACGAAGAATTGAAGGTAAAAAGCTTTGAGGTGGGTATTGATGATTATATTTTGAAGCCTTTTAGCCCCCGCGAATTGGCCCTGCGGGTTAATGCCTTGTTACGTCGGGTCGTTCGGTGGTCTTCCAGCCTTATAGCCGAAAAGCAACCCACTGTAACCGAAAAGCAACCCGTTTTATCTACTTCATACTCGTCTCGCGATAATTTACCTGAAAAGCCCAGTTATAGCCAATTCAATATTGACGTATATCGCCGTCAAGTCTATAAAAATGGCCTCCAACTTGAATTGACCCGGCTGGAGTTTGACTTGTTAAAATTTCTTTATGATAATCGGGGCTATGTTCTCAGCCGTGATCGGCTCTTGGAGGGTGTTTGGAAATACAATCATAGTGGCGACGCGCGTGTGGTAGATGTGGTGATGGCCCGTTTGCGCCGTAAAATTGAGGATGATCCGAACAGCCCGAACTATATCCAGACTATTCGAGGAGTAGGCTATAAATATGTAGCCTAATGGTGGGAAATTGCGCTGCCAAGCCAAGCTTGGTTCTTATCTGTCACGACTTTGCACTGGTGTGCTTCCATAACCAAATATTTATGCTATAATCTAATTGAGGCACGAGTTGGCGTTGTTAAAGTTATTGGTGATAGGCACATAGGAGGTATTTATGGGAACTCCCGCGGCTGTATTAGGTGATTCGGTAATGGGTACTTGTTTGCATACTTATCAAAGTACTACTCCCTCTCCGGGTGGTCCAGTTCCAACTCCGGTTCCAATGACCCTGCCTTTTCAAGGCACGATTATAGGAGGCATGGTTCCCACCGTTTTAATTTGTGGCAAGCCTGCAATAACATTGGGTGCGGCAGTAGTCAATAAATCAATCCATCCTCCCGTTGGTGGTGCTTCTATTCCTGGCCCGGCGGTGCCACCCGCTACTAATAAAGCTACAATTATTGATGGTAGCCCAACCGTCTTAATTGGCGGAAAACCTGCGGTACGTACTGGCTGCAAAACTACGCCCGAATGTGGGCTTACTGGCCCGGCGATTGTACAGGGAACCGGAAGCACCGTATTGATTGCCTAACTTTCAACGGGTGATTAGGCTGCCGAAGCGGGATTAGAAATTTGTCCTGTTCAAGCGGGATTAGAAATTTGTCCTGTTCAAGCGGGATTAGAAATCTGTCCTGTTCAATCGGGATTAGAAATTTGTCCTGTTCAATCGGGATTAGAAATTTGTCCTGTTCAATCGGGATTAGAAATTT
>JACAUC010000087.1 GCA_013390945.1 Candidatus Chloroheliaceae bacterium | reverse complement strand
GCGGCAACCTGTTGGCGCAGCATCCTACAAGATTTTGGCCTAAATCAAGACCAGAGGTAGGTCAAGATCAACTGGCGGAGCCGCACTCCCACAATTTGATTATAGTTTGGCTTTAGCCACGTCTCCTTTCCAATTTTGTACGGTCTGCTCCAAACCTACTTTATAATCGGGATAGGAGGGTTTCCAGCCTAGATTCTGGCTAATTTTGGCATTGCTAACGCTGGTAGAGAGTTCCAATACTTTGAACTGAGCCGAAAAGATAAAGCCGTTTATCAGTGGCTTAGCCGCAGGGGGAATATGACCTGGGCGAGGTTTACCTAAATAGTGGGCAAAAGTATCCATAAACTCGCCAAAACTAACCGGACTACCATCCACCACGTTAAATATTTCTCCAGCAGGCTGCTTTTCGACTACCAAGACTAGGGCATTGACAGCATCCTCAAAATGTAGGAAATTGGAAAGGTTATTGGCTGGCCCGGCGTAGTAGGGACGGCGCAAGTTGAACGAATCCTCGTACAAAGAGAGGTCGCGGGATTGTGGTCCATAAAGAAAGCCTAGCCTAAGCAAAGAGAGCGGAATTTGGTGGTTCTTAGCCCCGGAAGCTATCGCCTTTTCAGCCTCTACTAGCGCAGTAAAACCCGCACCGGAAGGCGGTTTGAGCGGAGACTCTTCGGTGGCAGCGTGGGTATTGCCATAGAGAAAGGCAGAACTGGCGTGTATCAAAAACTTTACCCCAGCGACTTTGGCTGCCGTCAAGAGGGCGTTGGTCGCAGGTAGCAGCGTCAGGTCAAAGTTTTGCCAATTATGTCCATCGTGCAACAAAGTATTGGCCTCTTGAGGTATCAAATTTAACACTACCTCTGGTCGGACTTTACTGAGGGCCGCGCTTAGTTGGGCAATATTACGTGGGTTAGCCACCACCGCTTCCGCTCCTAGCTTACGCAGAGTGACGGCATCTTCTTCTGATTCTACCTGTCCAGTAACACGATGACCCCGTTTCACCAATTGCCGTATCGTTACCCGCCCAAGTTCACCTGCCCCACTGGTAACAAAGATATTTTTTACCAAGGTCGCCTGTTTTACCATTTGAAAATCTTCTCACTCCTTATAGAACTAAAAACCTAACTTAGCCGTTACTTTATCAACCCCACTACCTTTTGGTAATAAGACTATCAAGACCTGCTTATCCTTCTGCACCAAACTTATCTCTAGGTCAGTCGTAGTCCAAAGGTGTTGCAAGCCATTACCACCGTTGCCCGACAGATTATAGGTTTTGGTCAGGAAAGTAGTCGCGGCCTGTGCAAAATCTGAAGCATTATCCCACTGGCTACGCCAGACATAGCCGTAACGTCCCTGTGCGTCGCTCAAGACCTGATAGCGGTCTCCAGCCCAACTACTAACCGCTTTGGTAGCATCATCATTAGAGACGACGCTATTGAGCTTTACCCCATTGAGCCAAAGACAAGACTGAAGTTCACCCATTGTATTAACCTCTACCAATTTCCAGCCCGTTCCTAGAGTATCTACCAGCGAAGGAAGCTCAACAGTAACCGGCTCAACTCGCTTCTCATACTTTTCAGGATGTAAAATCTGGGCGGTTGAACGGGGATTATAGTCCGTAAAGACCTTATTAACGGCATCCCAACCGCCCTTATTATAAATAGCCTGCACAAAAATAAGACCTTGCGAGTAGGGAAAAGTGAGCGTCTCCTTGAGAATAAGCGGCGCATTATTAAGTTGATCTTGGTTCACTTTTTGCAAATCGGTCAAAAGCTGAGTCAGTTCTTGACGATTCAAATTACCCGCTTGAAGCCAAAGCGTCTGCGAAAGCGAAGCATCGCCTTCCAGCAAAGAGGTGATTGCCAAAGTAGTGTCATCATTGCCCTCGGTTGTACCGGGCTGACGAACCGGACGCAATTTCATAATATCAAACCGCTGATCTTGGAGAACGTGAGTTAACTCATGTTCGCTGGTTAACCTTGTCGTTGGGCTGATTTTGGTAGGGTCTTGATCTAGGATAATATAAAATTTCTTGGAGCGCGGATCATAAAACCCTTGAACCTGCTCGGCCTGCAAATCCGTAAAGGCTTTGCCAAGGTCAAAACCTTTTGGAATAAAGCCAAAAACTTCATTTATTTTCTGATACTTGGCAATCTCCTCTGGTGGATTCTCTTGGTTGAACGATTCTACCTGATATTTTGCCAATGCCTCACGAGTCATAAAGTTTTTATCAATCTTATCCTTAAAATCAAGGCTGCGGGTCTTGGAAGTTTGTTGGGCTAACGTATCAAAAACTTGCTGAGCTTCGGGCGGAGCGGCTACCGTTGGTACAGGCAAAGGAGTTGGGGTAGCATCCGAACCCACTTTATTAGTGGACGTGTTGCTCGTCACCGTAGCAACTTGCGTGGTAACTAAAGCGGTATTGGTCGCCAAGGGAATCGCCGAGGAAATTGGGGTAGTACCCGAACCCACTTTATCAGCCGCAGGTGAGGTCTCCCCACAGGCTACAACCAACAACATCAGCAACAAAACCACCAGTGAAAGACGTAACCGAGAATAAATCTTGTACACTAACCGACCGCATTCAGCCATCAAAAACTCCTTAATGTTGGATACATTCAACTTAAAACCTGTAAGAGGGATTTCCAATCCCGATTACACACCACCTAGTTTCCAATCCCGATTAGACCGATAGCATTATAACAAAATTCTATCCTGCGGTAGTTCATTTTCTAGTAGACCGCCTTTCTTAGGCCAAGATAGGGTTAGCTTCTTTTTCGTAGCCACGAATTTTCCCCTTCTTGGACGCAAAGGCTTGACAAAAGAACTAGACATAAATTACAATTTAGAGGCATCGTAACCTATTATAGGAGATCAAGGCACTTTATTATGCTAAGTCGTGAAGTCAGAAAAATCTATCTGGACTTTTTCAGCGAAAATGGTCACTTACAGTTGCCTAGTTCCTCATTAGTACCAGCGGCAGGCGACAAGACGGTATTATTGACTACGGCGGGTATGCAGCAAATGACCCCCTATTTTTTGGGCCTGCAAACCCCGCCCCAACGTCGCTTGACCACCGCCCAAAAGTGCTTTCGCACAGTGGACATTGATGAAGTAGGTGATTTAAGTCATCTAACTTTCTTTGAGATGATGGGCAATTTTTCGGTAGGCGACTACTTCAAAGAAGGAGCCATTACTTACGCTTGGAAACTTCTGACCGAACGCTACCAGATGCCCGAAAATCGCCTCTATCCCTCGATCTATCCAACCGATAGCGAGGCACTAGAAATTTGGACTAAAAAAATTGGCCTGCCCGAAAACCGCATCACCCGGATAGCGGATAACTGGTGGGGGCCAGTAGGCGAAACTGGCCCATGTGGGCCGGATAGCGAAATTTATTATGACCTAGGGCCGGAGTTTGATCCCGATCCAAACGCGAAAGTAGGTGAGTCGCGCCGTTATCTGGAAATTTGGAACTTGGTCTTTATGCAATTCAACCGCAATGGCGAAAAGCAAGATCTTCCCTTACCCCGTCAAAATATTGATACCGGTATGGGATTGGAGCGGGTCTCGATGGTGCTACAGGGCAAGACCACCATTCACGAGACCGATCTCTTTTTAAATATTATCCAGAAGGCCGCAGAGCTTACCGATAAGAAATATGGCGTAAGTGAGAAGAGCGACTTTTCGTTGCGCGTAATTGCCGATCATAGTCGGGCCGCCACTTTCCTGATTGCCGATGGAGTCTTGCCGGGCAACGAAGACCGTTCTTACATTCTGCGCCGTATCCTGCGCCGCGCTATTCGACACGGACGACTGCTGGGTCTGGAAAAACCCTTTATGCAGCACACCTGCCAAGTAGTGATGAATATGTTGGGGGATATTTATCCCGAAATTCTGGAACGGCGCGAGCATGTCTTCCGGGTAATCGAAAAGGAAGAAGAGAGTTTTGGGCGCACCTTACAAAGCGGTCTGAACCGTTTTGATTTGTTGGTTGGGGCTAATCCACTGACCGCCTCCCAAGAATCCGCTACCCAACAAACCGGGCCAGAAGTTGGCTCCGAGGAAGTGGGTGGCCTTTTAATCAATGGGCAGGATGTCTTTGATCTCTTCAGCACTCACGGCTTTCCGCCCGATCTAACGGCAGAACTGGCAAGTGAGCGCGGCTTTAAGATTGATTGGGAGGGCTTTAAGCAAGCCGAAGACCTTCACAAAGAGGCCAGTCGAAGCCTAGAACGGTTCAAAACTAGCCGCCCAAATATGGAAGAGTATCTGGCACTTGACCTGCGGGTTACACCCTTCCGCGGCTACGAAGAAATAACTTTCAAAGCCCCGGTAGTGGCACTCTTTGTAGGCGGCAAGCAAGTAACCCAAGCCGAGGCCGGACAGGATGCCGAAGTTGTGCTGGCGGAGACACCCTTCTATGTGGAGAGCGGTGGGCAGGTCAGCGACGCAGGCTATATCCAAACCGAAGCGGGACGCTTTACGGTGGAAAATACCTACAAGCCCATAGGTGAGGTAATCGTGCATCAGGGCCGCGTAGCCGAGGGCTATATTGCCCTCAATGACCGGGCCACAGCAGTAGTAGAAGAAGACCGCCGTTTGGATACCGCCCGTAATCATACTGGAACCCACATTTTACATCAAGCCCTAAAAGATGTCTTGGGTAACAGTGTTGGTCAGGCCGGATCCTTGGTTTCACCGGAACGGCTACGGTTTGACTTTACCCTAGCTAACCCACCCACCGAGGAACAACTTCTCGAAATCGAGCGGATTGTAAACGAGAAGGTACGAGCCGACCTAGAAGTACGAGTCAAGGAAATGGCTTTGGAAGAGGCCCGCAAAAGTGGCGCAATAATGATGTTTGGTGAGAAGTATGGGGCAAAGGTGCGAGTACTTTCAGTGGGCGACTATTCGCACGAGTTTTGTGGCGGAACTCACCTGCGACATAGCGGCCAAATCGGGCTACTGCTAATTACAAACGAAGGCAGTATTGGCAGTGGACTCCGGCGAATTGAAGCGGTCACCGGGCGCTATGCCGAAAAACTGGTACAGGAACGGCTCAAGCTACTGGAACGAACGGCCAGTGTTTTACAAGTTCGGCCTGAAATTATTGACCAAGAGGCTGCCACGCTCAAACAGCGGGTGCGTGACTTAGAACGCGAACTGGCAAATTTGCAGCAGAAACAGGCTCAAGCCGAGTCGAGCCAACTCTTGACAAAAACCCAAGAGGTGAATGGGGTTAAGGTTCTAGCTACCAGCGTTAATGTTGCCAATCTTGACCTTTTGCGGAGCATCGGTGATCGGTTACGCGATAGTCTCAAGAGCGGAGTACTAGCCCTTGGTGCCGTAATTAACGAAAAACCTAGCCTCTTAGTGATGGTAACACCAGATTTGGTAGAGCGGGGGCTAAAAGCCGGGGAATTGATTAAACCTATCGCGGAGATGGTAGGTGGACGGGCAGGGGGCCGACCTGTAATGGCGCAGGGGGGCGGCTCAAATCCGGCCAAGCTGGAAGAGGCTTTGGCTCTGACACCGAGCTTGGTACGGCAGGCACTGGGTAAATAACCTAAATAATTACGATTTTAAAACGGGACTCTATAACTAAAAACTGTCAAAATTAAAGTAAAGCTAATTAACTGCAAATAAGCAGGAGGTACTCCAGGCCATGGGCGAAGAGGTACGAGTTGATCCGAATGAAGATTTAGATACACTTATTGCGCGGCTCAAACAAGCCCGCTCTAAAGACGTGGTGCTGGTGTTGCCAAGTAAGACACGTGCCTTGCAAACACTGGACAATTTCTATGCGTTACGCAAATCAGCCCGCGATGAAGGGCTAAACTTGACCTTTTCAGGCGGCAATAAGACCATGAAAGGGTTGGCTAAGTTATTAGGCTTCCGGGTGGAGGGCAGTGAGAGCGGGGAAGATTCCGATATTGCCGATTTTGCAAGTAATAGCAACGATCAGATTATGATGCCACCGCCATCCCCATCCCCAGCCCAACAAACCCACTCGTTTGATGGACCACCTGGGGGATTTGTAGTCCAACAACCCGGCGGGCCACCACCGCGCAATGGTGCAGGTCGCGGCGAATCTATGCCGCCCACAATGCCGCGCACCCCCCAAGATTTCTTTAACGACATTCCTGATATGTCTATACCCACGATTCAGCCACCACCAATGCGCTCGGATAATGGCTTTGGCACCGATCAGTTACTTAGTCGGGATAATGCCGCCAATTTTTTTGGTAACTTGGGTGGTTCGTCCGCCTCGCCTCCCGGTTCACAGACCTCACCCACCCCGGCTTTCGACTTCGGCGGTGGTGAAGGTGGACCCACTTTAAGTTTGGAAGAAGCGATGCGTAGAGGTCTGCTCAATAGTGGCAGCAATAATCTTTCTCAAGATTTTCAGTTTGATTCACCCCCTGACCCACCGCCAGTTATGGAAGATGATGACGTGCCAGCAGTACCCCTCGCGGATAACGCCGGGGCGCGTTTCCGACGGCCTGGAGTGCGTCGGGACGACGATGATGCGGTTGAGCCGATAAGCAAGGGCCGCAAAAACCGAGAAAAGGCCGTCAAGCCACCCAAGCCTACCAAACAAAAAGAGACTGACAAAAGCACCGAAAAAGGTCGTGTGGAGCTACCCGCTGCTCTAACTCTACTAAAGACAAAGATTAACAAGATCTTAAACCCGGTAGAACGCATTAGCGGGGGCGGGATGATGAAGCCGGATGTTTCACCGCAGGAACGGGAACGCCGCCGCAAACAAGGCAGTCGCACTACCCTCTATACAATCATCGGTATTGGTTTGGTAGTGGTTGTAGTGGTCGCGATTATCTTGGTTTCACTAGGTGGCAGCAGTACTCCAACCGGGCAGGGTGGTATATCAATCGCTAAATTGAACCTCTTATATAAGACCACCCCGGTTACTAGTACGGTCACGCTCCTGCTCGATACTAATAACACCATTAGTGGTACCACCGTCACGACTGCCACTGCTAACGGGCGGTTGTCGGTAAATTCCATCACCCTTCCGACAATTAATATCAAAGGCGATTATCCCGCCTTCGGTAGCAAAGTCATGCCAACCACCACCGCCCAAGGCAATGTAACCCTGGTCAATGGTAATAATCAGGCGATAAGCTATGGAGCCGGGGCATTGGTCTTTAAGGCTTCTAGCGGAGTGACCTACCGTTTACGCGATGGGGTGAGTATACCTGCCGCTAATCTCTTGGCTGGAACTCAAGGACGCGCCACTGGGGTCGTGGTAGCAGACAGGGCCGGTCCATCAGGCAATCTGCCGAATGGTTTTAGTGCCTATCTCGGCAGTGCTGTAGCCGTACAAGCGGGGGCAATCACGGGCGGTACGGAGCAACCTGTTAAAATCGTTTCCAAAGAAGACATTGAAGCTCTGCGAAAACAACTGGTGGAAAAAGCTCAGGCGGATGTCCAAGTCCAATTGAAGGATAAATACACCCCGGCCACTCAGGATATACAAGTAGTCAATGGAGCCGAACCTAAGTGTGACTTCACTAAAAATGCGGGCGATGCTGCCGATAGCTTCAGTGGCAATTGCAGCATCAATTCTCAAGCTTATATCTACAACAAAACTGATTTTCAGAAAGCGATACAAGATCAGTTTGTAAAGGATTCTAAGCTAAAAGCTGAACCTAGCAGCATTAAAGTCTTAGGCAATGGTCAGCTTAAAAACGATAATAACCGCTTCTTCTTGGAGGTCTCCGTTACTGGTCTTGCCTATACTCCGCTGGATCTCAACAAGCTCAAGGATACAATCGCCAACAAGTCGTTAGCTGACCTGAAGATAGCACTAAACGATTTTCCACAGATTGAGAGCCTTGATACTAGCAGCGTCAAGGATGCTAAACTACCGGAGGCCAGTAAGATTGAGATTATGACGACACCCGGCGATAACAGTAACAATGCGGTAGTCATCTCTTCGACTACCGCCGCCACTACTAGCGGGACATTGACCAACGGAACACCCAAACCTTAATAGGGTCAAGAGCAGCTATGCGTTTTCTTTGTCTTGACCTTGGACGCAAACGAATAGGTGTAGCAATGAGCGACGAAACTAGGCTCATTGCTACACCTATTGGCACTATTCAGGTACGTAACCAAGAACAGGTCTTTCAAGAGATTGTACGACTAGTAGAGACCCACCAAGCCGTCCGCTTGATTTTGGGTCTACCTCTGCGACTCAACGGACAAGAGGGCATCGAATCAAACCGGGCTAGAACCTTCGCGGCTGATCTGGAAAATTATCTAAGTATACCGATTGATTTTATGGATGAACGGCTAACCAGCGTCGAGGCCGAGCGAATAATGCTGGAGGCGGGTGTCAAACGGAACAAACGCCGCGCCAAGATTGATGCCACTGCCGCCGCCCTAATCCTCCAAGCCTATCTTGATGCTGAGCGCCACTCACTCAAAGGTTAGAATAGGGATTAGCAACATGACTACAATTAAGAATTCTCTGCTTTCTTGGGATTTTGAACAATATCGTGAATACGTGGAGTACAACGTCCTAATGAACGCCGCCGCCGTTTTCCATCTATATGAAGGGGAAATTATTGACTCCTCTAATCCTCTAATTCTCGAAATGCAAAGGTTGCTAGAAACTAGAACTGGCAAACATACTTGGTTACCCAAGCGTTCCGGCACTCAAGATATTGAATGGAATATAGAAGGAAGTATTCTTAGAAACAAAGGGCGCTTACTGCGGTCTTTATTTATTCTTCAATTAAGTGAACCGTATAATATTATACAATTACTTCCATTTGGACGTGCGTTAGCTACGGGCAAAATACCAGAACAAATGTTTTATGATTTTATTATAACTCACTTCCGTTACCCCCACCCCGCATTAAAAGAAAACTACGAACAGTGGACTAGAGCGGGACGCAAACTATATCCATTTATTTTCATTTTACAGGTACTTCTGGAACTTAACCAAACTAAAGATTCAATTTCCTTCAATTCGGATGCGTTTCTCACTACTGAAGAGATAATTAACCATCTTTATCCTGTTTCTGATCATACTGCCGTGAAAAGAGTATCTGTTAATATTCTTAAAGCAAGACAAGACGACTCAAAAGTAACCGAATCTTCTTCACCAGAAGACTTGAATACCGCAAAACGTAATATCAACGATTTAATGGGTTTCCTTTGTATGTCAGGTTATGCTTTTTACATTGACGATTCTAAAATAAGATTAAATTTATTAAACCGGCACCCAAGAGAGAAAACTTATTTTTGGGCTACTCGTAACAAGCAAAACTTAAAGTGTGACCGCTTACAAGAGATTAGAACCTTAATTAGCAAAGTAAGCCTTAACTGAAGGAGTATACAATGGGTCTTTCGGATGAATTGTATTCTATGGCTGAATTTCTGCAAACAAGTGAATCTGATGAACTATTATCTAAAGTAAGATTAGAGCAAAAAATTCAACAAAAACAACACACTATTCTAGCTGGTCCGCCTGGAACGGGCAAAACTAAGCTAGTAATGGATCTTAAAGAAACACTACAAAAAAACCAGAACTTAGGTGTTTTCGATTTTATTCAGTTCCACCGTGAATTTTCTTATCAGGACTTTATTGAGGGGTACAAACCTAGTAGTAACGGTGGTTTTGTGCCAAAAAGAGGTGTGTTTAGGAAATTTATCTCAAAGGTGGAGAAACGTCTTCAAAACCCATCTTTTCAAGGTGGTGATTCTGAGGTAATTGACTTATTTGTAATTGATGAAATTAATCGTGCTAATATTAGTAGCGTTTTTGGTGAATTGTTCACTTTACTTGAAGACTCTGAACGCAAGTCAATAAGGTTGCCTCGCTCGAACCAAGAGCTTCAACTTTTCGATTCAGTGGTAATAGTTGGCACTATGAACACAGCCGATAAGAGTATTGCCTTACTAGATTTTGCTCTACGTCGTCGTTTCGCTTACCTTTTTGTCCCACCAGATTACGAGGGTCTCAAAAGTTGGCTACTTCGATATGGATTGGCTTTTAACGATTTTTCCATTGATGAGTATGTCCAATCAGTTCAAGCTCTTAATCAACGTATTACAAAGCATCCTTTATTGGGAAAAGGAATGATGCTAGGGCAGGCTTTATTTGTACCTCGTCGCATAAAAGGTTCTTATGAACCTTTTACACTAGAAGAGATTGCTGAAAGGTTTGTAGAGCAAGTATTTCCTCAACTTGAAGCTTATTTTGGATTTGGTGGTCAGCGAGAACTAGATAATATAATTAGCCCGGATTTGCGAATTAAAATTGAGCAAGCCAAAGCTATACAAACTGCCGATATTGTTGGATTTATTAGAATATTATCAAAAGAAAACCATATTGAAAGCTAAATGGATAAAGTAAATTATAAACCCCGCTTTAAGTTAAAAAGTAAAAATCCATTACCTCTTAGCGAAATAGTAGCTAAAATGAGGCCAGAAGACGCACCTTTCATAAAAAAACAATTAGAGCGTTCCTTATACGAATATTATCGCCGTTTTGGAATACAGCCTTTTTCTTTACAATACAATAGTATTTTGCGGGATTACGTTCTGGTTGCTGACTCCACTATCGGTTTGGTGGATTGTACCTTCTTTGAGATTGAAATAGAGCCGAAAATACCTGGATTGTCTATTGGTAAATGCCTTCAAATGGCCCACCGTTGTCAGTTTTCCTCCCTTGTTCACCACTCAAATACTATAATAGAAGAACAATTATCAGATGCCCTTCACCTTGAGGGAGTTGAATACTTTGCCATCGCTTATTTAAGCGCGATCAATGATGTAATTACTGAAGGCTTGCTCCGAATTTCTTCAAGCTTTGATGGGCCTGACCCTGATTTGCGAGGCACACTACTACCTGTTGAACATGTTGCAAGAGGAGGGTTTCCGCTTGAACCTTATACACGTCGTACTACTGAGACGCTTAATCTTCCCGTAAATAGAACTCTAAAGACTGCATTACAAAAATGTCAACGCTATTCACGAAATGAGAAAATTCAAAGACTTGCTACTAATGCCTTAACTTCATTTACAGAAGTGCAAAATAAAGCTTCAACAGAGGAACCAATTTATGAGTTCGAGAGTTCTTTACCAAGAGAAGATTACAAACGCGCCATTAACCTTGCTCAACTTATTTTACAAGGCTTTGACCCACTGAGGGGAGAAGATTCATCATTTCTCCCATACTACGTTATTAACTTAGATGAGTTATTTGAACGGTTCATCGCTTATGAACTAAAGAGACTAATAAAGCGAGATTCTTATCAAGTCCATTTGCAAAAAGGTTATGAACATCCGACTGATCCTAAATTGCTAAACAAAGAAATTAAGCCGGATATAGTCGTAGAACCAACCGAGCAATCAAATCGCATTGTACTAGACACTAAGAACAAATACTCTTCAATTAATACTGACAGCTTCCCTGATGTCGCAAACAACGACCTTTATCAAATTACCTATTATGCTATTTCACTTAATGCAAAAGGTGTATTGTTAGTTTACCCTGCAAGTGGTGAAAATTGGACCAAGTATCCTTTGAAAAGTTCCGAGAGCGAAGAAGCCTACCAAAAAAAACGTTTGAAGAGAACCGCAGAAATCCATAAAGACCTTAAAAGCTCTTTCAAAGTTATAATTAGCCAGAACCAAGAAGTAACCATTTATCTCTGGCGTGTTAAACTTGATGGTACAATGGAAGAGACTCGTAAATCAATAGCAGAATTAGCTCATTTTATCTTAGATCTACTCAGAGGTGAAATTTAAATCCTTTCATCATTTCACTAATTGGGGTAACTTACCTAATAGAAATTAAAGGCTTATTAAGCTTAGCTGCTTAACCTCATTTATTAACAAAAAATAAATCTAACTCTTCCAGTTGAGTTTCTAATTTTTCTTGATTTACTATATCTGATTCTATGTCATCCGAATATATCCATTCAGCCTTTTCTTGACGCGACTCCAGTAGTAAACGTTTAACTAAAGTTTGAACATCTTCTGAATGAGATAAATAAGTACCGTGATGAAAAGGTTTGGTAAGTGTTTCCCCAAATTCAAGGGATTTTATATGTCTAGCTAAATGTTCGGCTAGAAGTGGTGGTACCGCGTTACCAACTTGTGTAAACTGCCGAGAAATATTCCCCTCAAATACAAAAGTGTCATCAAAAGTTTGAATTCTTGCATTTTCTCGCACCGACAAGGTACGTGCAATAAAAGGATGAAGGTGAGAGCGACCTCCGCCGTGCATACCACCTGCAATCACCGTTTTACTTGGTTTAAAAGGGTCTAATCTATCAACTCGACCAAGTTTTTCTCGCTTGCCAATTCCAAGCGTTTGATAACGTCTAATGCTTTCAGGAGCATGATTTCTAGTAACATGATTTGGTAAACTCCGTGACATTCCTACTAAAGCATGAGCAACGGTATTATATGGAAAAACAAAGAGATTTTTAGTTGGTCCATAAGCCGGATTAGGCAGTGAAGGCTTGGCAACCTTTCTTGAACCCCAAATAATTAAACGAGTACGATGTTGGGGAACACCATATTCAGCAGCATCTAGCACTGTAGGACGGCTAACATTATAGCCAAGCTTAGTAAGGCTTTCTAAGACTATTTTTAACTGAGTACCTTCATCTATATTCATTAGGCCAGGCACGTTTTCTAGTACAAAAACTTTGGGAAGAAATTCTGTTACTAGCCTTACAAAGTCGAATAACAAAGTCCCTCTTATGTTATCCTCAAACCCCCTACGCTTATAACGGGGGTCTTGCTTCCAAAAACGTTGAGTTGCTGCTTGGCTGAAAGGCTGGCAAGGTGGCCCTCCTAAAATGACATCTACGTCACCGGGTTTAATATTGCAGAATTTTTCTAAGTCAGAAAGCCCAATATTTTGAATTTCGCCTGAATGTTGTGGTGGGCCTAATACTGGTAGTTCAGGATGATTCTTGCGAAGCGTTGTAGTTGCCCATTCTTCCTTCTCTATTGCACAAAGGAGATGAAAGCCTGCCGCTTTGAATCCTAAATCCATGCCACCAGCACCAGTAAACAAAGATAAGACACTAGGATTGTAAATTGTGTTGTCCAGCATCTCCCTTTTCTTTCTTAAAATAGAGGCAACATTGGTTTATTTGGTTAGCTTTGCTTAGATGTTAGGATAGTGATCTTAGGATTTTATGCTGGGCTTACTGGTTTCAAACTGAACCAGCAGAATCATACTTTCCAAGCGAACCTGCACTTTTTTCAGGAGGCGATGGTCGCGCCCTAAAGTACGGCTTAGCACTTGTTGTAATACTTCGGCCAAAATGGAGAGTTCTTTAACTACCTCATCGGTCAATTCTAGGCGAGAGTTGGTTATATCCAACGAATATCTAGCCGCGTGTAGTCGAACCTTTTCTAGGAATTGTTCGATTACCCCCCGGTCTCTCTCTTGGATATAACTAAGAGCATAGTTAAAAGTAAGCTCGGCTCGTTCGGTCAAAGCCGCTAAAGAGAGGCTGGATTTAGCGGGGTCGGTCAGGTTGAGCTTTTCTAAAGCTTCAACCTGACCAGCTAAAATCTGATTCCGGTATGACATCAAATGCTTAATTAGGGCCGTATCTGTCATACCAATACCTGCTATCTAAAAACTAGGCGTTGGTAGGACTTGCTACCACATCCACCGTGTCGGTAGAGGTATAGTTAAACTCTATATCCTTCCAAACGTCAATCGCGGCGCGTAGTTCGGGCGAATGTTTGGCAGCCTCGGCCAAAATTTGCTTGTCCTCGCCCAAGTAGTCGCGGCCTTCGTTGCGGGCTTGTACCATCGCTTCGACGGCTACGCGGTTAGCGGTTGCACCAGCAGCAACACCCAGAGGATGTCCGAAAGTACCACCACCGAACTGAAGGATTACATCGTCGCCGTAGAGATCAAGTAAGCGGGCTACGTGTCCGACGTGAATACCACCGGAAGCAACAGGTAGTACGGTCGGAAGATCGCCCCATTCCTGATCGAAGTAAAGGCCACGAGTAGGATCTTGAGGAATCTTGTCCAGTCTCAACAAGTCTGCTACGCCCGTCACTTGATTGCGGTCGCCTTCCAACTTGCCGAAGACCGTACCAGTGTGAAGGTGATCGCCACCAGCCAAACGTAACCATTTCGCCAAAACCCGGAAGTTGATACCATGATTCTTCTGGCGATCCATTACGGCGTGCATAGCGCGGTGACAGTGCAACAGCATCCCGTTCTCACGACACCAAATCGAAAGGGAGGTATGAGCCGACCAACCGATAGTTAGGAAGTCGGACATAACCACCTTTGCGCCGATCTCTTTGGCAAAATCAGCCCGCTTGTAGATCTCTTCCATAGTAGGCCCGGTTACGTTGAGGTAATGGCCTTTTTGCTCGTTGGTCTCAGCCTCGGCCTTAGAGGTGGCATCTTGGCAATAGAGGAACCGCTCGCGCCAGCGCTGGAAGGGTTGGCTGTTCGTATTTTCGTCATCTTTGGTAAAGTCGAGACCACCACGTAAGCCTTCATAAACTACCCGACCGTAGTTTTTGCCGGAGAGACCAAGCTTAGGCTTTACGGTAGCACCCAATAAAGGCCGACCGTATTTATTGAGCAGATCGCGCTCTACTAGGATACCGTGAGGTGATCCTTGGAAAGTGCGGGCGTAATGGCTGGGGATACGCATATCCTCTAACCGAAGTGCCTTGAGGGGCTTAAAGCCAAAAACGTTACCCACAATCGAAGAGGTCAGGTTAGCAATCGAACCTTCTTCAAAGAGGGCGAGGTCATAGGCGATATAGGCAATGAACTGATCGTCTACGCCCGGTACCGGCTCAATTCGGTAACATTTAGCTTGATAGCGCTCCAAGTTGGTCAACTTATCTGTCCAAACTACCGTCCAGGTAGCAGTAGAAGACTCACCCGCGACCGCAGCGGCGGCTTCTTCCCATGGTACACCCGCTTGAGGAGTTACCCGAAAAGCGGCTAAGACATCGGTATCCTTGGGAACATAGTTGGTGTTGTAATAACCCATTGTGCGATATTCGCGCACACCGGCACTGAACAGTTGATTTTTAACGTCCGTGCTTTTAGCTTCGGCCATCTTCTCTCTTATCCTTTCCTTTGCTTGTGAAGAAATGCTTGGTATTATTTATAATTAAACAGGCTACCTTTAGCCCATTAAATTTATTAGTCCACAGAATCATCCGCTAGTCCATCATCCGAAATATCATCGGGAGCAATTCGAGCTAGGGCTTCTTTTGTCACTGGCACATTAGCTTTGAAAAGCCGATTGGCGTGGCGCAACTTAGAAAGGTCAATTAGGTTGCGAACCGTGCGAGCGTTGGCAAAATGAACATCACCTAAGTGCTGCTCAAGTACCTGCTCAAAACGTCCCGCCGAACCATCTTCAAAAAAGTACATCTGCTTTTCCAGCATAAGCCGGGCAATCTGCATTAGCTCGCTTAGATTATAGTCCGGGAAATCAATATGATGGGCAATTCGAGAGCGTACCCCCGGATTGGAGTGAAAGAAATCTTCCATTCGGTCTTTGTAACCTGCCAAAACGATCACGATGTCTTCGCGTTGGTTCTCCATTACCTGCAACAGAACTTCAATCGTCTCCTGACCGTAATCGCGCTCATTCTCTTTACGATAGAGGTAATAAGCCTCATCAATAAAGAGTACCCCACCCATCGCCTTCTTGAGTACTTCTTTGGTTTTGGGGGCCGTATGACCGATATACTGACCTACCAAATCATCACGGGTCACCACTACCACATGGTCACGCCGAATGTAGCCAAGTTGGTAAAGAATACTCGCCATTTTCAGAGCAACCGTGGTTTTACCTGTGCCGGGCTTGCCGGTAAAGGACATATGTAACACCGGACGCTCAGAGTTTAGCCCTACCTGCTGGCGCAAACGATCTACCAACAGAAAAGCGGCTACCTCTTTGAGCCTAGTCTTTACCGCTTCCAACCCGATCATTTGGGTATCAAAGTCTTCTAAAATGCGGTGGATTTGTCGATCCCGGAAAGCGTGGGGTAAATCTACCACCATATCTGCTTCCTTCCGCATGGCTTTTTCATTCTCTAACAATAGAGCATCCATCCAGTCTTGACCTCTTTCCTAATTCTAGTCAGCGTCGGCGGGGGGGGCATAAACTACAAAACTAATCGCCTGAGCCTGCCGTGTTTTATCGAAACCGTTCACCTTGACGTAGCTACCTGGGTTAGCCCGTTTGCAGGCTTCCACTTCAAAAATAACTGCCGCAGCGTCACGGGCCTCGAACATCGGCAAACCCCACATCGTCCAATAATTGTTGTAGGCATCTGGTTCATCGGTGTACTCCACTGCCGGAGCATAACCCTGACGTATGATATACTGTACTTGACCACGTATTTGAGCCTCACTCAACTGTGGCAAATAAGAAAAAGTTTCCAACTTCATAAGTTTGGCAATTTCCTTTCCGCTAATCTAGTCCTCTAAAAATTAACTTTGACCGTTTTGGTGTCTAAAGAAACTATAGCATAGCTCTGGTATAATTACAAGGACGAGTTTATAATAAAACATATAGATAAAACTCTATAGCTGTACGTGAGGAGAAAGGAGTTAGTATGTGGAACGGGTTAACTATCCCACCTTACACCAATTAGCCATTTTTATTGCCGTCGTCGAGCATCGCAGCTTTTCTAGGGCCGCCGAAGAACTATCGCTCAGCCAACCTAGCGTCTCGATGCAAGTCCAAAAGCTGGAAAATACGCTGCGTAATGTCCCCCTCTTTGAGCAAACCGGACGAAAATTGTCCCTCACCGAGGCTGGACAAGAGTTTTACCATTATGCCCGCACAGTTTTAAATCAGATGGATGAGGCTATCTTGGTACTGGAAGAGTTAAAGGGTATGGAACGTGGTCGGCTACGGGTAGCTGCCGATACTACCGCCGGGGTCTATGTAGTACCCCGTATTCTAGGGCAGTTCAAGCGACTCTATCCTCAAATAAGTATTAGTATGCAAGTCGGAAACCGCACAACGGTGCAGGAACAACTCTTCTCTCACGCCGCCGATTTAGCCGTAATGGGTCATACCTTCGACAACCCGGAACTGATGGCAATTCCTTTGCAAGCGAACAAGTTAGTCGTCATTGCCCATCCCAAACACCCGCTAGTGGGGCAGGAGCTTATCTCACTAGAAAATTTAAGTAAGGAGCCCTTTATTTTACGGGAGGCAGGTTCGGGTACACGAGCTTCTACTGAAAAAATCTTTACCAAATCCAATCTGAAGATGCAGGTAGTAATGGAATTAAGCGATAATGGAGCCATTAAGCAGGCCGTGATCGCAGGTATTGGACTAGCCGTGATCTCAAGTGCTACCCTAGAGTTGGAGTTAAAGACTGGACAACTGGTGATGCTAAAGGTGGATGGGTTTCCGGTGAAACGCCAATGGTACCTTGTCCAAGTGAGAGGGAAACGCCTTTCACCTCCCGCCCAAACTTTTCAAGAATTGGCCCTGCGCTCTATATCTAAAACCGAGGAGATTTGAGATGGAATTTAACTTACACCATTTGCGCGTTTTTGTCTCCGTCGCCCGTTACGAAAGCTATAGCAAGGCGGCAGCAGAATTATATTTATCGCAACCAGCCATCTCTTCACAAATTGGCAGCCTAGAAAAATTTCTCGGCCTAAAACTCTTTACCCCCTACGGGCGCGGCATCTTGCTAACACCCGAAGGTCAGGTCTTTTATGAGCAGGCTCGTCGGTTACTAGAGAAATTTGATGGCACTTACCAAGTGGTCAAGGAGCTTAAAAACCTTGAGCGGGGAACCGTCCATTTAGCCGCCACCACTACGGCGGGCATTTACATCGTTCCTACGCTATTAGGTGAGTATCATCGGCGCTACCCCCGGATCGAATTGTTCCTAGAAATTAATAATCGGCTGGTGGTAGAACAACAATTGTTGAGTTGTGAGGCCGACCTTGCGGTGATGGGTTTTGTGGAACATCCCGAAAACTTGGTAATCCAGCCCTTTCTATCGAATGAATTGGTCGTGGTAGCCTCCTACCATCACCGTCTGGTAGACGCTAAAGTTCCTATTCAGCTTACCGAATTAGTCAAAGAGCCGTTGCTTATTCGGGAGGCGGGGTCAGGTACACGCTTAGATGTAGAACGAGCCTTGAACGAAGCCAAAGTTCGTTTTGAAGCTATCGTAGAGTTTGGTAGTATTGAGGCCATTAAACGCGGCGTAGCGGTCAACCTCGGCATCGCGGTCTTACCCCGGCAAGCACTGGATATTGAAATCGCTTCGGAAAACCTCAAGGTGCTAAACGTGGCAGGGTTTCCTATGCGGCGGCAGTGGTGTATTGCTTACCGGGCCGGGCGGCAACTCTCGTTGGCGGCAACTACGCTGAAAGACTACCTCCTGAATATTATCAAGATTGAAAATTCTCTAGGAAATGCTTGAAGTGGCGCGTAGCAGGAGAAATTAGCTTACCGGACGGAAAGACAATATGCCAACGCCGCGTAATCGGTAATCCCTCCACCTTTAGTTCTACCAACCGATGTAGCTTAATCTCCTGCTCTAAGGCCCACCTAGACATTAGGGCAATCCCTAAGTCGGCCATTACCCCGTTTTTTATCGCTTCGTTGTGGCCTAAGACCATCGCTACCCGCAGGCGTAACCCGGCAGACTCCAACAATTCGATTAAAGCCATGCGGGTACCCGAGCCATTTTCCCGCACGAGAAACCGCTCCTCGGCCAGTTCCGAGAGTGGCAAATGGTCACAGTTAGCCAACCGATGCCGTATCGAAGCAATTATTACCAAATCGTTAGACAAAAAATCCTCTACCTCCAGCCCGGCTATATCTGGCGGACGACCCATAACGGCCAAATCCACACTGCCCTCTTCTAACCGCTCGATCACTTTGGACCGATTAACCACCTCCAAAATAATGTGGACTTCAGGATAATTTAGCCGAAAGTCGCTGATTACGCGCGGCATTACACTGGTTCCTACGGTAGTATCGGCACAGACTTTGACCGTACCAATATTTTGATCGCGAAGTTGCTCAACGATGTGTTCTAAATCTTCCGCCAACCCTATCACATGTTGGATATGGATATAGAGTTCGCGCCCAGCATCGGTCAAACGAATGTTACCGTTAATCCGTTCGATTAAATCCAAATCAAAACTCTTTTCGAGGGTCTTGACCTGCTCCGAGACGGTGGGCTGTTGTATCCCCAACTGTCGGGCCGCTTGGGTATAACTGCCGGTAGAGGCTACCGCACAAAAAACTTTTAACCGATGCAGCGTATAACTCATTTAGATGCTCCTATGGGTTAACCACAAAATATGTATTTGACATTATAGAAGAACTTGCGTATCATGTATATATAAAACTTATTACTCATATAGGAAATCTTTATAAATGATAAGCTATTTCACTTCCTTACTAAGAGCGAAGTGACCTATCTTTAGATAATCGAAATACCTAAATTTGTCAAGTTTTTAGCCCTGAGCAATATGATTTGAACTAAGAAGCTAGGTAGCTAAAACCTAGCCCTAAGCAAGAAAGAGGTAATGGAAATGAGCAGTGACGAGAATGGTTTCAAGCCAGTAATGATCGGGGTGGTGGGTGACAGTGCCACCGGGAAGACTACTCTAACGCAGGGCATCCAACAATTACTTGGCCCAGAACGGGTAACGGTAATTTGCATTGACGATTACCACAAATATGATCGGGTACAGCGCAAAGAGTTGGATATAACTCCCCTCCACCCTGAAGCAAACTATATGGACATTATGGCCCAACATTTGAGGCTGCTCCGCCAAGGGAAATCTATTCTCAAACCAGTCTATAACCATAGCCGCGGTAGTTTTGACGCGCCAGTCTACGTCAAACCGACCGAGTATGTCATTATCGAAGGCTTGCTGGCTTTTTACAACAAAGAGATGCGTGACGTATTCGATGTTCGCATCTTCCTCGATCCAGCCGAAGATTTGCGGCGGCGCTGGAAGGTGACACGTGATACTAACAAGCGCGGCTATACGCCAGAGCAAGTAATTGCCGACCTCGAAAAACGTGAACCAGACTCGGCGGCTTTTATCCGCCCACAACGGGCTTATGCCGATACGATTGTGCGCTTTTATGCGGATCCCGTACCACAGGAGACCGATTCGCACCTCAACGTTAAACTGACGATGACGGGCGACCTACAACATCCTGACTTTAGTAAAGTGGTAACTCGACCGGATGGGGCCAACGGGGTGCGCCTCAGTAATGGACGCGAAAGCGGTAGAGTGGCCGAGTTTGTCGAGATTGCGGGTAGCATCAGCACCACAAAAGCTCTTAAACTGGAACACTATATCCTAGAAGAACTCAAGTTGACCGGGCATGATCCTGAAAGAGAGTTGGGCCTCTTTACCGCCGGGCGGGAGACTGGACGCAGCCATCCCTTAGCCTTGACCCAGTTGTTCTTGGCCTACCACCTTTTACGGGCGCGGCGGGTCGAGCAAAGAAGCGCGGTAACCAAGTACAACCATATAGAGATAACAAAAGAGTTAATCTCTTTCTTTTAAGCCGAGGTGCTTTCATCTTTTGACTTTGGCTCGGACAGCTTTGTCCGAGCCAATTTTAGGTATCTTCTCAATAAGTAGGGGTTTATTGAATAAACCCATCCCACTTTGGGCGTATCCCACTTTGGGCGTATCCCACTTTGGGCGTATCCCACTTTGGGCGTATCCCAC